>CAKSQZ010000013.1 GCA_934486895.1 uncultured Eubacteriales bacterium
GCGGGCATAGGCTCACCACGAGACAACGGCTGAAATTAGTCGATGTGGGGTTATGATATTAAGAGAGTTTTGTGCTTGCTATAACAATGGCTATGCTATATTTTTTTGCCTCCCCTGTGTAAGGGGTGACTCCCCACGGTGCGGGGAGATGTCACGCAGTGACAGAGGGGACGGGCTCCGGTGCACAGCTGTCAGCGAAATGGACACTGATATAGGCTCCCTTGTGTAAAGGGAGCTGTCACGCAGTGACTGAGGGATTGTTTTTAGTTGTCAGATTGTATGACAACCCCTCCGAGGCGGCAAGCCGCCTCACCTCCCCTTACACAGGGGAGGCATTTTGTGCATAGCTGAATGTCGGGGCAACAAAGTTGCTTTGCACGCTCGACCTACGGTCGGGTACAAAAGGCAGCCCCTCGCACAAACCAAATGCGGCACACCCACCGCGGCAGCGGTCGGGTACAAAAGGCAGCCCACCGCTGGAACTCCCCGCGGCATGGCAACCGTGCTAACGGTGGTAACGGGGGTTGATAAATGGCGGAAAATATGATAAAATAATATATTATCAAATATTCAACACACATTTGATCTTCAAAAGAGGTATTATGGCTATTAAACGATGGATCTACACACCTGCCGACAGAGAAGCGGCGAAAGACATTGCCGAGACCTGCGGCTGCGGACTTTTCTGCGCGCTGCTGCTTGCAGGCAGAGGTATGACCGATTATTCCGAAATAGACGAATTTTTATCCACCGATGTTTTTTTCTCCGATCCGCTCTCGATCTCCGGTATGTCCGCAGCCGCCGAACGGCTCAGACAAGCCATTGAAAACGGTGAAAAAATAGCGGTTTTCGGCGACTATGACGCAGACGGCGTTACGGCGACCGCGCTTTTATTCGATTGTCTGCAGCGGCTGGGCGCGACTGTCGTCCGCCGTGTTCCGCTCAGAGAAAACGGCTACGGTATTCGGGTGGACGATGTTTGTATGCTCCATGAAAACGAAGTTAGCATTATCGTTACCGTGGACAACGGCATTGCCGCATTTGAAGCGGCAGACGCCGCGAGGAAGCTCGGCATCACAATGATAATAACCGATCATCATCTCCCTGCCGACACTCTGCCCGACACCGATATTATTATCGATCCGCATATCGAAGGCAGTGAAGCGGAATACCGTGACTATGCCGGAGTCGGCGTTGCGTTCATGCTGGCGTGCGCTGTTTGCGAGTGCGACCCTGTCGAACTTATCCCGCGCTACGGCGATATTGTCGCAATAGGCACAGTTGCCGATGTTGTGCCGCTCACAGGGGACAACCGCGCCTTTGTGCGCTACGGCTGCGAAATGATAAGCGGTTTTGCCTCGTGCGGTGTGAAGCATCTTGCCGATCTTTCGGGACTTGAAAACAGGCAGGTCGATTCGAGGGCTATCGCGTTTGCACTCGCTCCGAGAATAAACGCCGCCGGCAGAATGGCGGATGCGACCGACGCTGTTAATCTCCTGCTCGGCGACGATGACGCGGTATGCGAGGAGCTTGCCGCGAGACTGTGCGAATACAATGTCCGCCGAAAGGATGTTGAAAGCGTGATAACGGCGGCTGCGGAAGAAATGATAAAAGCCGATCCGTCGCTTATTGAAATGCCCGTTTTGATGATAAAAGGCGAAAACTTTCATGCAGGTGTGCTCGGAATTGCCGCCGCAAAGCTCTGCTCGAAATACGGCAGACCGTGCATTGTGTTCACCGAGCAGGCGGGCGAGATCCACGGCAGCGCCCGAAGCTATAAAGGCGTCTCGATCTTCGAGATCTTAAAAGGCGCAAATGAGCATTTGCTGCGATTCGGCGGCCACGAGCTTGCCGCAGGCGTTTCGATACTTGAAAGCGAATATGACGATGCTGTTGCCGCGATAAACGAAAGCGCGCTCAACCTTTATCCCGAAATGCCGCTGCCGCCGCTCGATGTTTCGCTTAAGCTGAACCCCGCGGCGCTCGATGTCTCGGCGGTGTATGCGACACAGCCGCTTGAGCCGTTCGGCGCAGGCAACGACGCGCCTGTTTATCTGCTTGAGCGTATGACAGTCGAGAGGATAGACGAAGCAGGCAAGACGGGCGGCCACACCAGACTCACCCTCAGTCGGGACGGTGCGAGAGTCACCGCCATGTACTTTTTCAAGAAAAAAAGCGAGATCTTTTTTGAAAAGGGCGATCTTATCGACGCTGCAGTCACCCTTGAGATCAATCATTTCAACGATCTCGAACGGCTGACCGTTATTATAAAAGATCTGCATTTTTCGGGCGTTTCCTATGAGATGATGGGTCTTGATCTGCGCTCTTTCGAACTTTGGAAGATCGCCGGCAGAAAAAATGCCCTTTGCGAGGAAATACATATTTCGAGAGAGGATGTCGCCGCTGTTTGGAAAAATCTCAAAAGCCGCGGCAAAATCATCGGAACAGAGGATATAATCGAGCGCAGAATAGGCAGGCAGCGCCTGCTCAAAACATGGATCATACTCGATGTTTTAAGTGAGCTTCAAATGGTAAAACTCAGAAAAGACGAGTTTGTTGAAATAGAATTTGTGAAAGATCCTAAAAAAAATCCGCTTGAAAACTCGCCTACATTCAGAGCGTTTTGCAAGGAGGGAGAAATCAGTGGCTTACAGTGAATACACCTTCGCCGATATGACCGACGCTATCGAAAAATCGCATAAAAACTATGATGTCGATCGCATCAAAAAGGCGTTCGACTTTGCGACTGCCGCTCATGAGGGGCAGTTTCGCCGTTCCGGCGAGCGCTATATCAACCACCCAGTCGCCGTTGCGATAATTCTGATCCAGCTCGGCATGGATAACGACACTATCGTCGCTGCGCTGCTGCACGATGTCGTGGAGGACACCCCTTTTTCGGACGATGATATAAAAGAGCAGTTCGGCGCAGATGTCGCAATGCTTGTGGAGGGAGTCACAAAGCTGAAAAAGATCCCCCATGTGACGAGAGAGGAAGCGCAGGCGGAGAATATCCGCAAAATGCTGCTTGCAATGGCGGAGGATATCCGCGTTATTATCATAAAACTTGCCGACCGGCTTCATAATATGCGCACGCTTTCGGCTCAGCCCGAGCAAAAACAACGCGATATTTCGAAGGAAACGCTCGATGTTTACGCACCTTTGGCACACCGTCTCGGTATCCGAACGATAAAAGAGGAGCTTGAAGATATTTCGATCCGATTTCTCGATCCCGTGGCTTATGCCGATATTGAAAACGCGCTGAATGCGAGAAAGAAGTATCGCGAGGAGTTTATAAACAGTATTATCGACAGGCTCAGGACCCGTTTATCCGAGCATATCCCGAATGTACATGTCGAGGGAAGAGTCAAATCGATCCACGGAATCTACCGCAAGATGTATCTTCAGGGCAAAAGCTTTGAGGAGATATATGATGTATATGCGGTCAGAGTTATAACCGACACTGTCGCCGACTGCTACAATATCTTAGGCTTTGTGCATGATATGTTCCGTCCGCTTCCCGGCAGATTCAAGGACTATATCTCAACACCGAAGCCGAATATGTATCAGTCGCTTCATTCGACGCTGCTTTCAAGAGAGGGTATTCCGTTTGAAGTGCAGATCCGAACATGGGAAATGCACCGCACAGCCGAGCTCGGTATCGCGGCGCACTGGAAATACAAAGAGGGAGTCAAAAGGAACGACGATAAGTTAGACGAGCGGCTTTCATGGATCCGCCGCCTGCTCGACAGCCAGAAGGAAACGGACGATGCCGAGGAGATGGTCACAAATATCCGTTCCGACTTGAATCAGGACGATGTTTTTGCACTCACTCCGAAAGGCGATGTTATTTCACTGCCGAACGGCTCCTGCATTATCGACTTTGCCTATGCCATTCATTCCGCTGTCGGCAATAAAACGGTCGGTGCAAAGGTGGACGGAAGGATCGTTCCGCTCGATCATATAGTTAAAACAGGTGAGATCATCGAAATTCTCACAACATCTCAGCCCCACGGCCCGAGCAGAGACTGGATAAAGCTCGTTAAGACCTCGGAAGCACGCAATAAGATCCGTTCATGGTTCAAAAAGGAGCGGCGCCCTGAGAATATCGAGCAGGGCAAGGCGGAGATCGACAGGGAGTTCCGCCGCAATTATATTAACCTCACCTCCGAAGAATTCGAAGATATGATAAAGTCTATCGCGGCAAGACAGCACTGCGACTCGGTGGACGATTTCTATGCGGCTATCGGTTACGGCGGTATTGTTGTGTCGCGGCTTATGCCGAAGATCAAGGAAGACTATAAGGCGCTCAGACGCACGCAGGACGGCGATCTCGGGCAGTATCTAAAAAAGAGCGAAAATCAGCCGAAGTCCAAAAACACAGTTGAAGTTGACGGCATGGACAACTGCCTGATAAAGCTTTCAAAGTGCTGTAATCCCCTGCCGGGCGATCCGATAATCGGCTTTATAACGCGCGGCCACGGCGTTTCGGTGCATAAGCGCGACTGCTCGAATGTTCCGAATGATCTGAATGCGGACACTTCGGGCAGGTGGATAAGCGTCCGCTGGACCGGTGAAAATCAAAGCACCTTCCAATCGACCCTCAGAATCCACGCGATCGACCGCAACGGCCTGCTCGCGGATGTCACCGTCGCGATCGGCAATATGCGGCTCTATCTTCATTCGGCTAACGCGCGTCCGCTTAAGGACGGCAACTGTGAAATAACCGTCACCGTAAGCATAGAGAGTGTCGAACACCTCAAAAACATTATCGCAAAACTCTCGAAGATTCCGGGAGTCTATCTTGTTGAAAGACTGTGATCAAATGAGAAAATCAGAGAAAGCGAGAGCGGCAGTCGAGCGGCTCGAACGGCTTTATCCCGAAGCCGTCTGTTCGCTGAGCGCCGAAACGCCGTTTCAGCTGCTTGTTGCAACAAGACTTTCCGCGCAGTGCACGGACGCCAGAGTGAACCTTGTGACACCCGAGCTTTTCAGGCGATTTCCGACACCGCAGGCAATGGCGTCGGCACCGCTTGCCGAGATAGAAGAGTGTATCCGCTCGTGCGGACTGTATAAAACCAAGGCCCGCGACCTTAAAGCGATGTCGAATGAGCTTTGCGAGCGGCACGGAGGCGAAGTGCCGCCGTCGCTCGATGAGCTGACTCGTTTGTCGGGTGTCGGCAGGAAAACGGCGAACCTCATCATGGGCGATGTTTTCGGCGAACCGGCAGTTGTTGCGGATACGCATCTTATCCGCATATCGGGCAGGCTCGGCCTGTGCGACAGCAAAGACCCGTATAAAGTCGAAATGCAGCTGAAAAAACTGCTCCCGAGGGATAAGTCAAACGATTTTTGCCATAGGATCGTGCATTTCGGACGCGATAGGTGCACAGCGAGAAATCCGCAATGCGAGGGCTGCGAGCTTTCCGATATTTGCAGTGAACACACAAAAATCCGTTAAATATTTAAAATATACTTTATTTTATTAGGATTATATGATATACTGTAACAAGCAAAGAGATATTGAAGAAAGAAAAGAGGGGAAAACCAATCATGAAAAATGACAGCTATTATGATATTCCAATTGAACGAAATGAAATTCGCCATACAAGCCGAAACCGTTCCGGGCGGGGTTCTTCTCACAGAAGAAAGCATACATTGTTCGGAATTTTATCGGCGATCCTTGTGATTGTCGCAGTTGTTTTGGCGGTATTCACATTTTCGTTGAAATCGCAGCTCAATAACAAGACAGACGAACTGCAAAAGCAGAGTCAGACGGTTGAGCAGTATAAAAAAGAGATCGAGCAATATAAGAAGGATGCGGATCAATATAAGCAAAACGCTGCCGATTGGCAGAAGAAATATGAAGATCTTGCCGCCGCAAAAAAAAACGACAAACAAGGCAAGATATGCTATTTGACATTTGATGACGGTCCGAGCAGCAACACCCTTAAAATTATAGAGATCCTTAAGAAGTATAATGCCAAGGGCACATTTTTTGTCATCGGCAACAGCCGCACCGACTATATGAAAAACATTGTGGACAGCGGCAATGCCATTGCGCTCCACACCTACACACATACCTATGAAAAGATCTATGCAAGCCAGTCGGCGTATTTTGATGATCTTGAGAAAATCCACGCGCTCGTCAAAGAAAAGACGGGCGTTGATACTAAAATGATAAGATTTCCGGGCGGCTCGTCCAACACAGTTTCAAAAATTTCGATGAAACAGCTTGCACAGGCGGTCGAGGACAAGGGTTATACATATTACGACTGGAACTGCGACAGCGGAGATGCCGGCGGCAACAATGTCGCTCCGGAAAGGCTGCTCGCACATATCAAGAACGACACAGGCAGTCAAAAAAGGCTCACGGTTTTGATGCATGATACCGAAGCCAAATCCACAACGGTGACGGCGCTTCCGCAGATAATCGAGTATTTAAGGTCTAAGGGTTACACATTCGATGTTTTATCAAATAAAACTGAGGCGTGTCACCATAATATAGGACGATAAAAAAGGGGATTTATAAAAATGAGCAGCAAAGTCATTATTTCGACCGACAGCACAGCGGATCTCTCGCCTGAGATCGAACAGCGATTCGATGTCCGCGATTTTCATTTGCCGATAGTTATCGGAGAGGAAACAAAGCGCGACGGTCTGACTATTCACACGACAGATATTTTCGATTATAAGGAGCGCACAGGCAATTTGACAAAAACCAGCGCCGCCAATGTTGCCGAGTATGAGGAGTATTTCAGAAAGCTCAGCGAAAACGGCGAGCTTATCGTTCATTTCACAATAAGCAGCGATATGTCGTCGGCGTACAGAAACGCCTGTCTTGCGGCAGACGAAGTCGGTTCGGTATTTGTTATCGACAGCCGCAACCTTTCAACAGGTATCGGTCTGCTGGTTTTGAAGGCCTGCGACCTGCGCGACAGCGGGATGGAGGCTGTTGATATTGCGAATAAGATCCGCTCGATCACAGATAATGTTCGTGCGTCCTTTGTGCTCGATACGCTTGAGTATATGAAAAAGGGCGGAAGATGCTCATCGGTCGTTGCACTCGGTGCAAATCTTTTGAAGCTCAAACCGTGTATCGAGGTTATCGACGGTAAAATGGAAGTTGCAAAGAAGTATCGCGGCAAGATAAACGAGGTCTATAAGCAGTATATTCTCGATCATCTGCCCGAAAAGTCCAAGCTCGATACGACCCGCGTGTTCATCACACACACCTGTGTGTACGACGACAGCGCAAAGCAGATGGCGAAAATGGTCGAGGATATGGGCATTTTCGATGAAGTCTTTGAAACAACGGCAGGCTGCTCGGTGTCTGTTCATTGCGGACCCGGCACCCTCGGTATTCTCTTTATCGAAAAATAGGCGGTAATACCGCAGATAAGCCGTAATTGGCTATCATATTTACGAACATTTAATGCTCGACCGTTGCCACGGTTGGCGTGCCGTGGGAAGCTATCATATTATCTAACTTTAAAAGCTCGACAAGAACTTATCTTCTTGTCGAGCTTTTGTTGTACTCTATCGCAGCAAAGCCTCCCCTGTGTAAGGGGTGACTCCCCGCAGTGCGGGGAGATGTCACCATTGCCATGGAGGGCAGGACGCACTTGGTTTGTGCGAAGGGATACAAAAAATACCCGACAAGAAGTTAGCCACTTGTCGAGTATTAAATGTCGGATAAGATGATATCTACCCACGGCAAAGCAGCTCTGCTGCCTATTTTGAGAGGAGAGTTTTGATCGGAGTGATATCGAGCATATCGGCGGTCTGTAAAAATCCGAACAATTCGTTTGCGATTTTTAAAACACCGCCATTTACATCGCTTTCGATATTCAGCGGCATGATCGGGTCATGCACCGAAAGCCGCAGTAAAAACCAGCCGTGTCCGAACGAAACGCGCAGACCCTCGCGGTTATCAGGCGCAATATCCCAGCCGTGCTTTTCGGCATAATCCGAAAGCGCCGAAATAACGCTCTCGCCGTAGGCTCTGAAATCGTCCGCCTTGATCTTAAAACGAAGCTCCGATGTCTCGATCGGTTCTTTAAGCGCCGCAGTCAACTGTTCGATCGAACCGCCGCTTTTGCGAAGATTGACCGCTTTGATAATTATTTTAGTCACAAGATACGCGCCGTCGTCAAGAAAATAGTTCTCGGAAAAAGCCGCATGGCCCGAAGTTTCGATAGCGAGCGGCGAATCGATACCCTCGCTATTCAGCCTTATCGATTCATCGATAACATTCTTATATCCTCTTTTAAAACGGTAATGCACACCGTGCAATTCGTTTTCGATAAAGTCTTTAAGACCGCTCGACGTGACCGAATCGGTAACGATCGTGCCGCCCTCGTGCCCTTCGAGCGCAATAGCCGCCGCGAGAGCGACCAAGCGATTGCGGTTTATCTCGTTGCCGTGAGCGTCAACACAGCCGCCGCGATCGACATCTGTATCAAAAATGACGCCGAGATCCGAGCCCGACTGCAAAACAGCCTCGCAAATGCTCTGCATTGCCTGCTCGTTTTCGGGATTCGGAATATGATTCGGGAACATACCGTCCGGCTCGAGATAGCGCGAACCCGAAATGTCCGCCCCGAGCGGAGCAAGAACATCATAAGCATAAAATCCGCCTGCACCGTTGCCTGCGTCCACCGCGATCTTAAATCCGCTGAGCGGCTTATCTTCACCCGTGCCGTCGATAATAAGACGGCGCAGATGAGCGGCATAATCCGCCATGAAATCATATTTTCTGACACTGCCCTCGGCTGACGGCACAGCCTTATTTTCATTTGCCGCTTTAAGCACAGCCGAAATATCCGAGCCGCCGAGACCGCCCTCTTTGGTGAAAAACTTCAGTCCGTTGCGGTTAAACGGATGATGGCTCGCCGTGATCTGCACGGCGGCGTCTGTGTTCAGCATAACAGTAGTCATAAACATTGCCGGAGTGGACGCCATGGAGCAATCGATAACGCTGACGCCTTTTGATCTGAGCGTATCGATAACACAGCCCTTAATGCGCTCGGCTGAAATTCTCGAATCGTGACCCACCGCAATAACAAGATCGGCGGCGTTTTTATTCGTCTTTTCGCAAAGCCGGTAAAGAAAAGCATCGGTTATAGTGCAGACGCACTCGTTTGTGAGCTGTATATGTTCGCCCTCTACACCCTCGACAGCGACTCCTCTTACATCTGTTCCGCTTTTAAGCTTTAAATAATCCATTTTATCTCCTCACCGATTTGAATACTTATCCGACTGCGAGCGAATAAGCTCTTCGTCATCGAAATAGTTTATCTTCATTGCGGACTTAACTTGCGACAGTGTCTGAGCCGCAGTTTCTCTCGCCGATTCACTGCCCTTTTTGAGTATTTCGTAAACCGCCGGAATATCCTTTTCAAATTCCGCTCTGCGGGCACGGATAGGCTCGAGCACCTCCTGCATGACCGCATTCAAAAACTTCTTGACTTTAACATCGCCGAGTCCGCCTTTTGTATAGTGCGCCTTTAATTCATCGAGATTGTTATAGTCCGGCAGATACCTTTCAAAATGTTCATCGGTGCAGAACGCATCGAGATAAGTGAACACCGCATTGCCCTCAACATGGCCCGGGTCGCTCACCTGAAGATGAGTCGGATCGGTGTACATCGTCATGATTTTCTTGCGAACATCGTCGGGCGAGTCCGAAAGATAGATGCAGTTGCCGAGCGATTTCGACATTTTAGCCTTGCCGTCTGTTCCGGGCAGGCGCAGGCACGCCGCATTCTCCGGAAGCAGAACATCAGGCTCAACAAGAACCGGCGCATAGACCTGATTGAACTTGCGAACGATTTCTCTTGTCTGCTCGATCATCGGGAGCTGATCTTCGCCTACGGGAACAGTCGTCGCCTTGAAGGCTGTGATGTCCGCCGCCTGGCTTATCGGATATGTGAAAAATCCCACCGGAATACTCGCTTCAAAATTTCTCAGCTTGATCTCCGATTTAACAGTCGGGTTGCGCTGAAGTCTTGCCACTGTCACAAGGTCCATATAATAGAAAGTCAGCTCGCAAAGCTCGGAGATCTGCGACTGGATAAACAGCGTTGACTTGCTCGGATCGAGTCCGACCGATAAGTAGTCGAGTGCGACCTCGATAACATTCTGCCTGACCTTTTCGGGGTTTTCGATATTATCGGTGAGCGCCTGAGCGTCCGCTATCATGATAAACGCGCGCTTATACTCGCCCGATTCCTGCAAAATTACCCTGCGTCTGAGAGAGCCGACATAATGGCCCACATGGAGTTTGCCTGTCGGGCGGTCGCCTGTTAGAATGATCTTGTCCATTTCATTTCCTCACTTATTAATGTGTATTTTAAAGATTTTTTGAAAGCTCGCCGAGTGCGCGCATACCTTTTTCTATCTGCTCATCGGTCGGGGTGGAATAATTGAGACGAATGCTTGAGCAATTATCTTTTTCATCGACCAAAAACGCATTACCCGGAACGACTGCCGTTTTCCTCTCCAGCGCGTCCCGGCAAAACTGCATCATATCGGCGGTCTTTGGCAATGTGCACCACAAAAACAGTCCGCCGCTGACCTTTTCATAGGTTATCCTGCCGTCGAAAAGTTCATCGGCAAGGTTCATCATCAGCTTCGCTTTTTTGCGATATATCTTTCTTATTTTTTCGATATGCGACAGAAAATCGCATTCCGACATGAATTTATAAGCGATCATCTGCGGCAGGATCGCTGTGTGGACATCGCTGACCTGCTTGCAGACAGTGAGCTTTGAAAGCAGTGTCGGATGAGCAACCGCATAGCCGACTCTGAGCCCCGGAGAGAGCACCTTTGAAAACGAGCCGACATAGATCACTCTGCCGTCAGAATCGAGCGATTTGATCGGCGGAATATACTCGCCCGCAAATCTCAGCTCGCCGTAGGGATCGTCCTCGATAATTATCGTGTCATACCGGCAGGCAAGTTCATACACTCTCTTTCGCTTTTCTGCCGACATTGTGATACCCGACGGATTCTGAAAATTCGGGATAACATAGATAAACCGGACATTTTTGTTTGTTTTAAGCGCTGTTTCGAGCTTGTCGGTATCGATACCGTCGCTTTCCATAGGCACGCCGACAAGATTCAGCCGATACGAACGGAAAGCGTTGAGCGTGCCGATGAATGTCGGCGCCTCGCAGATAACGGTGTCGCCCTCGTTGCACAGCGATTTCGCCGAAAGCTCCATAACCTGCTGCGCGCCCGCGGTGATTATCGTTTTGTTTTCCGTTGTGTCGATACCGTGGCGGCTCGACACATAATCGAGCACAGCGTGCCTGAGCGGCATATACCCCTCGGTTATCGAATATTGAAGCGCGGCGATCGGCTCGGTGTCCATTATCTGCGCTGTGATTCGGCGCACATCGTCGATCGGGAAAGCCTCGGGCGCGGGGTTGCCTGCTGAAAACGGGATCACATCGGGATCGCTCGAATATTTAAGGATCTCTCTTATAACGCTGGGCTTTAGAGAGCCGACTCTGTCTGAAAAACAATAGTCCATAAAAATCTTCCTTTTCTTTGATACCTCTAAATCAAACATCTACACTATGATTATAATACATTCTATCGCGGTTTGCAACGGTAAAATCCCTATTTGCCGACAGAGCATCCGATGTAATAATGCGATAAGATCTCATCATAGGAAAATCCCTGCCGCGCCATATACTGCGCCCCTGCCTGGCTCATTCCGACCATATGGCCGTAGCCCTTGACGGTGATCACATATCCGCTGCTTTGCTTTTGTATGGTGAATGCCGCCGAACGAAGCGAAAAAGCGGATCTTATCTCACTGCCGCGGAGTGTTTTTCCGCAAAGGTTATAGCTTATGACAACTCCGCTGCCGCCTACCTTCGGTTCGGGGTCGAGCGTTACCGATTCCGCTTTGATACCGAGCGATCCGAGCTTTTTCAAAAAGTCGCTCTCGCTGAGGGTGACACTGCTTTGAAAGCCCTTTGATAAGCTGTCGCCGTCGCTTACGACCGACTGCAAATAAGCATAGTCGCCGCCCCAAACATTTTCGGCGCTTTCGGTCTTGCCGCTCGATATTGCGTGATACACCGCTTTTATCGGCTCGCCGCCGTAGGTTATAACAACGCCGGCGGTTTGATCGACACATTCTTTGAGCTTTTTTTCGCAGGCGTCAAAGCTTTTGCCCCACTTTTTCCGCCTCGCGTCGCTGTCGAGATATCCCTGATCGCGGGATGGATCGTCGGAAATATCATAGCCGTTTTTTTGATTTTCCGCCCTGCGGTTTAAAAGAAGCGTTCTCGCCGCAGTCGCCTGTGCCTTGAGCGCTTCCTCGGGCGCGCTCGCCTCCATTTCGCAGGCGGCAACGCCGACAAGATATTCCGACATCGTTATTGTCTTGAGTTTATTCGATTCGTGCAGCAGCACCGTCACGGTGCCCGATTCGGCAATATCGCTTTGTGTTTCCGATCGGTCGGACGCGCTCGGCATAAGCGCGAGCAGCGGCACCGCCAGCATTATCAGCACGGCGGACAAAAGAAGTATGATCTTTTTCAAAAATCTCTGCCTTTCTTTTTGAATTTTCCGATCGACTTCTTTTATTTTGAAATGCTTTTTAAATATTCGATAATGCCCACAGCGGTGTTTTCGGCGAGCTTTTCATCGAAATCGCCGTCGCTGATCCTTGCGGCTTCATCGGCATTGCTCAGAAAACCGTTCTCTGTTAAAACAGCGGGACAATCGGTTATCCTTGTGACATAAAACGGGTAGTATTCGGTCTTGAGCGGCTTGAACTGCCTGCTCGAATAATCAAATATAGTCTTTGCGAGCGGCATTGAATAGGCGTTGTAATAGTAATCGGAGTAGCCTGCGGCTGCGGTGTTTTCCGATGAATTGCGATGAACCGACACGAAAATGTCCGCCTTTGCCGCCCGAGCGATACTTGTTCGTTTTTCGAGCGTGAGATCGCTTTCATCTGTTCTTGTCATGACGACCCTCGCGCCGACCGCTTCGAGCTTTTGCCTTATTTTCTTTGCGAGCGAGAGATTTAAAACCGATTCCTTTATTTCTTCCTTGCCGTCAAGCGCGCCCGGGTCGCTTCCGCCGTGCCCCGCGTCCAGCACAATGACTGCATTTTTCAGCGAAACTCCGTAGTCATTGTCGGCGGATTCTAATTTCGGCGGCTCGTTGAAGGTGAAAACAAGATTGTCGTTTTCGTATTCGGCGCTGTAACCGTAGAATGCGCCCGTTTCATTGAGCGTGAGCCTTAAAGCATAGCCGCCGCTTGTCTTTTCCCACCGTGCGCTTTCAAACACCGTGCTTTTTGAAACATCGGCTGTGCCGAGCGGTGCTGTCGATGAGCAGAAAACTATCCTCACCTGTGAGATCGTGCAGGCGCTCACTTCGCCGTTCGGTCTCGGATCGGTCTGCGACAGATCCTTGTATTCCTGCCCGAGCAGCTCCACTTTAAACGGCGCTTTGCACTCTCTGCCGATAAGCAGTCGGGTGTCGCCGCGGTCGGTCTGCTCGGTTCTCAGCACCGCCGCGACCGAAAACGACGGCAGCACGCCCTTTTCAACGCTGATGATCTCGCCTTTGCTGTCGTTCGACAGATAAAAGCTGCCGCCGCTCTTCAGCGTGCAGACATCGCCGCTGACGGTACATTCGTCCACAGTGCCCTGCGGCAGAGGATTTAAGTCGGGGCGGTACTTTCCGCCGTCTGAGGTCAGCGCGATCGGCTCTGCCGATTCGGTCACGACCGTTGCAATACTGACCTCGGGGGAAGTTTTATCGCTGATATTAAGCGTTATCTTATCATCGCCGACCGCCGCTTCATACTCGCCCGATCGGACAGCGGAAATATCGGCGGTGTATCTCGAAACACTGTCGGGAATACAGTTTCGGTCGGTGGTCGAAAGCTTTATTTTTTCGCCGCCGATGACGGCTTTTTGCGAGCTTTGCGTCGAATAGACGATAAGCTCATCGGTCTGAGTTTCCTGTGTTTTTTGCGTCGCCTTGAACGACACTTCGGTTTTAACGCTGCGGCCGTTCTGCACCGTATCGCACGCGGAATACTTAACGCAAAGCGCAGAAAGCCGCTCATCGGAAGTACACAGCCGCACCGAAACATCATCGAATTTGCGTTCGGCGCGGGACACAAAGCTCAGCTTTTTATACATCATAAAATCGTCGAAGCTGTCCATTCCGCTTATCAAAAACTCTTCATAAAAGCCTTCCCCGCCGATACTGTCGAGATCGAGAGAAAGCTCATTTTCAAAGTGGCGTGCTCGGTTTATCTCATCGTTCACTTGCCTGCTCGAAGAGCCTTTTATAATATTCACATTATTATTAAGTGCGTTGCCGCTTTCCTCGTAATCCGCGCTCACATATCGAAAAATATCGGCGCATTTTAAATATTTATCGGAGTCATACTGCCGAAAGTCCGCCCCGACGACTGCCGCCGCCGCAGCTGCCGACAACAGCGCCGCCAGCATGACCGCTGTTAAAACGACTCTTTTTTTCAACCCATCAGCACCTTTTTAAGATTTTTTGTTTCCGCTTGTTTTGATATTAAGCTTCCTGCCGAGAAAACGGCAAAGCCGTCCGTCTTTTTCTCTCTTATCAGCCCGACTTGCCTTGCGATAATGTCGGTTTTGTCGCACCACTCGCGCGACTTTTGCGAGCCTATCGTCTGCTCCTCGCCCGATCGGTAAAGTCCGAGTCCTATCATCAGCCGAACTCCCGACCGCTTTATTTTCAGCCATTCATCTAGCATTTTATCAAACCGAAACCGTTCGGTCGGATATTCAAAGCCGAAATAGATCTGCGGCATGATATAGTCGATATATCCCTCATTATTGCACCATTTTGCGACATCGGCATAAAGTGTTTCGCGGTTTTTATCAATATCCGCCTGCGGACTTATCCCGAACAAAAGCGACTGCGATCTCTGCTTTACAATGCCGTACACCGCACTGACAAAGCTATCGACCGCCGCGCGGCGATAATCGGCAAGGGACAGCGCCGCATCCCCGGCGAGCGACTTATATTTATCATACTGCGCTTTATCGAAATCGCTGTCGGTCGTGGGGTAGAAATAATCGTCGAAATGCACGCCTGCAATATCGTAGTTCGACACTATCTCGCGGACAGCGTCGAGCATGAGCTTTTGCGCGCTGAGAGCCGAGGGAATAAGGTAAACGCCGCCGTCCGCCGCATGCGCCGCCGACTGACTCAGCATTTTAACGGCTATATCGTCCTTCTGCCAGTCGGCTGTCTCACGCTTGTCCGCCGAAATGCGAAACGGATTTATCCAAGCGTGGACGCTCATTTTATAAGACTTTGCGACCTTTATCACCACGCTGAGCGGATCATAAGAAAGGCTGCCGCCGCGCTTGCCTGCGACATATTTCGACATAGGCAGAAGCTTTGAATTATAATAAGCGTCGCAATGGCTTACAGTGTGGACGAAAACGGTGTTGAGTCCTGTGTCGGCGGCTTTTTTAACCAGCTTTTCAATGCCGTTTTCAAATCCCTTTTCGGACTTGTCCTCCATATCAAGCTCCAAATACGAAAGCCAGCAGGCTCTAATCTCGCCGCCGTGTGCCGCAGGGTAGTTTATAATATCCGTTACCGTGTCGGTTGCGGTGTCGGTGCCGCACGAACAAAGAAAGATCGCGGCGGCAATCAGCAAAACAATCATCCTTTTCATCGCACGGCGCCCCCTTTCTTTTTAAAATGTATTCGTGATTATCTCATTTAATGCCAAAACCTCTGCGGGCAAATTGCACGCAGAGGTTCGGATTTGTTTTACTGCAGTATCTCAAGCTTATAGACTGTTGCAAGCTTTCTTGAATAGCCGAGGCTTATCTTATGCTTGCCTGCCGAAAGCGTTGTGCTTCGGCTGAACGATTCATGCACCTCGCCGAGACTGCCCTTGCCCATCATAGCGGCGACTTGCTTACCGTCGCACGATACGGTGAACTTGATCTGCGCGGTGAGCGGCTGTTTCGAGTCGTAGGTCATGCCGAATGCAACTGTCTGATCGCTGTCCAGATCGATCTCAAACTCCTTATCGGGCGCAATGTCGCCGAAGGAATAGACAGACTTTAAATTCTCGGTGTCGATACCTATCGGCGAGATCGGCTTGCAGCCGTTTTCAACATATTTAGCGAATGTCGGCGATTCGAGCACAAACGAAAGAATGTTTTTAACACAGCGCTGGATCTGCGCTCTGTTCAGCTTGCCCTCGTCGAGATCCTTTTTGATCTTCAGCCAGATCTCGCCTGCGGTGGGATTAGGCATAAGCAGATCGTTCTGCGAGCGGATCATAGCGTGCATGATATGATGCTCGCTCGGGCCGCCTGCATATTCGTTCATAACAGCCCACCAGTCGGTCATAACAATGCCGTCGAAGCCCCATTCGTCTCTGAGGATACGGGTGCAAAGCTCATAGTTGCCTGCGTTCCACCAACCGTTCAGGGGATTATATGTGGTCATGACAGACTTTGCTCCGTTTTTCACACAGATCTCAAACGGCTTTAAATAGATCTCTCTGAGCGCGCGCTCGGAAACTATCGAATCGGTGTTGTATCTGAAATGCTCCTGATTGTTGGCTGCGAAATGCTTGATAGTCACCTGTGTGCCGGCAAGCGAGAAGCCCTTTGTCATAGCCGAGGCGATAACGCCTGTGAGATACGGATCCTCCGACAAATACTCGAAGTTTCTGCCGTTTAACGGGTGGCGATGGATATTGATACCCGGGCCTAAAAGCGCGTCGATATTATAAGAATACGCCTCCGCGCCGAAGTAGTTATAAAGTTTTTCAATAAGCTCGGTGTTCCATGTGCAGGCGAGCGCCGTGCCGTTCGGAATGCTCGATGCGGGCGCACCGTCGTCAAGGCGCAGTCCCGAGGGGCCGTCCGTACAGCAGCAGGCGGGGATCCCGCGGTCCTCAAGCGCAGTCGTGACTCCGCCGAACGCTGCCGCCGTGCCGGGGGTAACTTTTACACTGTTCATACCCTCGCCGACTGTCAGGCAGCCGAGTTCTTCATCGGAAAGCTGCGCGATAAATTCATCAAGCGTGCAGTTGCCGCGGGCAACATCAACGAGCTTACAGCCCTTGTCGCCCGTGTGAGCGATCTCTTGCGGCATCTCATCGCTTATGATCTTCAGCGTATCGTTTTTGCCGAGGTGAGCCGCTCTGAGTTCCGGAACATAGCCGCTGCCGACCTTTTTCGGGCGGATAATGTCAAACGGAGTCACAGGAGCGCACGCCTCTCTGAGCTGCTGCGTCACAATAGTTTTATCAATGGTGAACGAGCCTGCTTTTTCGGCGGAGCGGACATCTGTGCCGACATAGATGTTATACTCGCCGCTCTCGAGCACATAGCAGGATCTGTTGCCTGTTTCGCCCGATTCGTCGTAAGACGCCATTGCGGATATCGGGAACGAAAGCTCAACCTGCTCGCTCTCGTTTGGTTTGAGTTCGCCGGTCTTTTTAAAAGCAGAAAGCGCTCTCAAAGGCTTGCCGAGCACGCCCTGCGGTGCTTCATAGTAGACCTCGACGACTTCCTTGCCGGCATAGTCCCCGATATTTTTGACCTCGGCTTTAATAACGACATTATCGCCCTCGCGCCGAGCGCTCACACCCGACAGCGCAAATTTTGTATACGAAAGCCCGAAGCCGAACGGATAAAGCACGCTTTCCTTATCGAATGTCTCGAAATAGCGATAGCCGACATAAATATCCTCTTCATAGAAATTGCGGTATCTGCCGCCGTAGTTCTTATCGGCATAGCAGGAGGAAACGCTTTTAGCGCAGGTGTCGCTCAGCTTGCCGCTCGGAGTTATCTTGCCGCAAAGCAGATCCGCGCAGGCGTTGCCGCCCTCAAAGCCGCCCTGCCATGAATAAAGCAGAGCCGAAACACCGAGCTCATCTGCAAAGTTCAGATCGATAACATTGCCGACATTCAGAACAACGGCAACCTTTTCAAAGTGGCGGCAGACTGTTTTGATCATGTTATACTCAGTTTCGTTGAGAAGATAACTGCCCTCTTTATTCGAGTTGTCCTGATCCTCGCCTGCTGTTCTTCCGATGACGATAAGCGCCTTATCCGAGCGTTTTGCTGCATCGGCTGCAATATCGTCCGACAGCGGCATTTCCTTCTGGCTCCAGGGCTCGCTTGCCCAGCCGAATCCGACCTCAAACGGATTTTCCTTTATCCAATCGGCATAGATCTTTGCAAGTTCTTCATCGATTTTGACAACGCCGCCGTCACGCAGACTGTCGAGAATGTTTGTGCAGTATTTCACATTGACCATACCGCCCGAGCCTGTGCCGCTCTTATAATATGTGCTCTGAATCCTGCCGAAAACGCTCAGCTTTTCGCCTTTGAGAAAAGGCAGAGTCGCTTTTTCGTTTTTCAATAAAACCGAGCCTTCCGCAGCGGCAAGTCGGGAATATTCCGCAACCTCCAAAACAGGCTCGCCTTTAAGCTCGCGCAGAGTGTATTTTCCTATTTTCTTTTGAGTATCAGTCATAATAAAACCGTTCCTCTCGTGCTTCATTATTGTTAATTCATCTATTATGATAATATAATTCTATTTTAAAGTCAACATAATTTCAGCTCGAATCACACATAAATTTTGGCTTGAATTTTATCCGTTTAAAATCGCACTCTAACACTGAAACGGAGTGCTTTTAATATGGAAAAAGATATTGATAAAAACATCGATCTATTAAAAAAACTGCTGCCGATAACCGACAGCTTCGATATTATAATGCGCCGTCTTAATGTCGGCGGCACGAAAGCCTGTCTTTTGTTTGTGGACGGCTTCGCAAAAGACGATATTATGGTTCATGTGATGAAAGAACTGCAAGGCGCAAAGCCCGGGCAGAGCACCGATATTGTGCCGCTTCTGCTTGATAGGATACCGTATATCGAGGTGTCTGTCACCGACAGCCTTGAAAGCGCGGCGGACTCCGTGCTGTGCGGTCAGGTGCTTCTGATCACAGACGGGTGCGGCAGATGCGCGCTGATAGACGCAAGGGAGTACCCTGCGCGCGAGCCGAGCCAGTCGCATATCGAAAAGGTCACAAGAGGCCCGCGCGACGACCTTGTTGAAACGGTGGTGTTCAACACTGCGCTTATCCGACGCAGGATCAGAAACCGCTCGCTGACATTCAGGATGTGCAGTGTCGGCAGGGATTCCAAAACCGATGTCGCTGTGGGATATGTTGCGGACAGGGCGGATAAAAAGCTGTGCGAAACGGTTATTAAAAAGCTGAATTCGATCGATGTTTCGGCGCTCACAATGGGTGAGAAATCGCTTGAAGAACTGCTTGTTAAAAAGCGGTGGTACGATCCGATGCCCGTGTTCAGAGTTTCAGAGCGGCCGGACACTATCGCCGCTCACCTGCTCGAGGGGCATATTGTGCTGATCGTGGATACCTCGCCGACCGCACTTATTCTGCCGGCTTCGGTTTTCTATTTCACACAGTATATCGAGGATTATTTTCAGCCGCCGCTTGTCGGGACAGTCACCCGTCTGCTTCGGTTTTCGGCAATTTTGTTTGCGACCTTCGCTGTGCCTGTTTATATGCTGATCTGTCGGGGCGATGTCGGATTTATGCGGTTTTTAAAGCCGCCGCCCGATGAATACGGCGCTTTATCTATGCTTTTGCAGCTTGTTTTTCTTGAGATCGGGCTGGAGCTGCTCAAGATGTCGTCGCTTCACACGCCGCAAAATTTGCAGGCGGCGTTTTCGATAATCGGCGGACTTGTGCTCGGCGACCTTGCGGTGTCGATAGGGCTGTTCAGCGCAAATGCAATATTTGTGTGCATTGCGTCGGCGATAGCGTCGCATTGCATACCGAATCCGGAGCTGGGGAACGCTGTGAGAATATTTCGCTGGCTCGGAATAGTTTTGTGCGGACTTATCGGCATTTTCGGCTTGATCATCACTATTGGGTATATTTTGTTTTTGATATTCACTGCAAAAACGCTCGACGATAATCGAAAATACACCTGGCCGATCGTGCCGTTCAGATGGGTGGCGCTCAAGCACCTTTTATTCCGTTATCCCGCCTACCGCAATGACAGCGGGCAGAAAATCGGCAGTTCAAAGCCCCGCCGATAGCGATAGAATACAGGCGCCGCCGCTTTTGCAGAGGCAATGCAATGCATAAAACGCATAATAGTGCTAAAAATGTTGACATTTTGCGAGCTTCGTGATAAAATTTTATACAAATAAATTTGCGGAGGTTTCGCCATGCTCAATACCAATTTCAGTGAAAAATTCGGCAAGGAAGGTCTTACATTCGATGATGTTCTGCTGATCCCGGGAATGTCGGAGATCATCCCTAAGGACTGCGATCTGAAGTCCCGCCTTTCCGACAAGATCACGCTCAACACCCCGATCCTCACCGCTGCCATGGACACCGTGACGGAAGCCCCTATGGCTATTGCGATCGCGCGTGAAGGCGGTATCGGCATCATTCATAAAAATATGTCGATCGAACAGCAGGTGGACGAAGTTGACCGTGTTAAGCGTTCGGAAAACGGCGTTATCGTCAATCCGTTTTTCCTTTCTCCCGATCATTATGTCTACGATGCGAATGAGCTTATGGCGAAATACAAGATCTCGGGCGTTCCGATCTGCGAAAACAAAAAGCTTGTCGGAATCATCACAAACCGCGACCTGCGTTTCATGACTGATTTCAATGTTAAGATCAGCGAAGTTATGACCAAGGACGACCTTGTGACAGCGCCTGTCGGAACAACTCTTGCCGAGGCGCAGGAGATCCTCCGTCTGCACAAGATCGAAAAGCTCCCGATCGTCAACGAAAAATTTGAGCTTAAAGGCCTTATCACAATAAAGGATATTGAAAAATCCGTTCGTTATCCGAATTCCGCAAGAGATAAGGACGGCAGACTGCTCTGCGGCGCAGGTATCGGTATCACTTCAAATCTCATGGACCGTGCGAGCGCGCTTGTTGCCGCTCAGGTAGACGCGCTTGTTCTCGATTCGTCGCACGGACACAGCAAAAATGTTATCGAAGCCGCAAAGGCGGTCAAAAAGGCGTTCCCGGATGTAACGCTTATTGTCGGCAATATTGCGACAGCCGAGGCGGCAGAGGCTCTTATTGCCGCAGGAGCGGACGCGCTTAAAGTAGGTATCGGCCCCGGTTCTATCTGCACTACAAGAGTTGTCGCGGGCGCAGGCGTTCCGCAGCTCACCGCGGTTTACGATGTCGCTTGTGTCGCCTCTAAGTTTAATGTTCCCGTTATTGCAGACGGCGGAATCAAGTATTCGGGCGATATCGTCAAGGCTCTTGCCGCGGGAGCAAACTCGGTTATGGTCGGTTCGCTTGTTGCAGGCTGTGAGGAAGCACCCGGCGACAAGGAGATCTATCAGGGCAGACAGTTCAAGGTTTATCGCGGTATGGGCTCTATTGCATCGATGAATAAAGGCAGCAAGGATAGATACTTCCAGGAGGATGCGCGCAAGCTCGTGCCGGAGGGCGTTGAGGGCAGAGTGCCTTATAAGGGAACTCTTTCGGACACTGTGTTCCAGATGATCGGCGGTATTCGCTCGGGTATGGGACTTTGCGGCTGCAGGACGATCCCCGAGCTTCAGCAGAAGGCGAAGTTTGTAAGGATCAGCAATGCGTCGCTCAGAGAAAGCCATCCGCACGATATTTCGATCACAAAAGAATCGCCCAACTATTCCGCCGGTATCTAGCGGCAATGCCGCCGACGAAGTCGGTCTGCCGCGGGGAGCTGTCATATTATTTAACCAAACACCCGACAAGAACTTATCTTCTTGTCGGGTGTTTTTTGTTTTGCGCATAATCTTAATAAATTTTTTCGCAGAATAATCGAAAAAAAGCAGGTTTCGTGTGCAATTTGCACAAATTATACTTATATAAGTATAGTTTTTATACAAAATTGATATATAACCCTTGACATACGGGGTATGCCGTGATATTATGATAACAGAAAAAGCGAAAGCGTGGTGGCTTTCGCACAATTTAATAGGATTTAACCTCTGTGAGCACAGATCAATGCAGTCGTTTATTTCAAGGCGTGTCGGGCTGTGCTTGCTTTTCATTTTCCAAAGGAACGGAGGGGGATGTATGCGGGCCTTTGTTAAGATCTACAGGAGAAAAAATAAGGCGAAGAATCGCCTTATTTCTGCATTGCTTGCGCTCGCTGTCCTTTTTTCTTCTGCAGCGGCAGGCACATGGCTTATAGCGGGAGCAGCCGAAACGGATAATTTCACCCGTAATATCGAATGGGTGGACGAAGCAAACGGTATTGCAAAAGTAACCGTGAATGTTCAGGCAGCAGCCGACGGAAACACTTCAACAGGCGGCGACAGATTGTATGACTTCGAGACAGCTGCTACCACACCTACATATTCGACTACCAATTCGCTTGTTTCCGGCGGGGACTATACTCTCGCTGTAACCGCAGATCCGAGAGACAGTTCCAAAAAAGTGTTGAAAACAATATCCAACAAAAACGACAATAATAATATTTCAAGCTATGCAAAGGTTGATGTTGATCTTTCAACATCAACGGCTATGACATTTGATCTTTATATGACCAGAGCCGCCGGCGCTTCCGGAAATGCACAGGGATTTCGCTACGGTATTATCTATAACGGTAGTGTATATTGGCAAAATCGGTGGACAGGCGGAATATCACCGTCATCGTATCCTTACAGCAGTACCGTTTCGCTTATCGGCAAAACATTTTACCGCTTAACAGGAGAAAAATTCCAAACCGGCAATTTTGATGCCAGCGTTACATTAAATGAAACGACTATCAAAAATGTCACCGCTCTGACATTTAAGCCTCAGGAAACCAATGGCACAATATACGGCTATTATCTTGACAATATCACACTTGTAGGTGCAGGGCCTTCGACAACCCCCGCAACCTACACCGAGACGCTCAAGGGCGGCTTCCTGTATTACACCGACAGCACACATCAGCCGAGCGTCAGCGGCGGCACGATCACCGCAACGGCAAACAGCACCGCTGTTTCCTGCTCGTTCACCGATTCTACCGCGGCAAACACCCTTACCTATTATGTAAAGATCCCGTCGGCAAGCAAGCCGACTTCAAACGGTCTCAGCACGATCACAGCACTGAACACCGCGAGCGGAACGCTCAAGGTCGGAACGGACAATAAGAGCTGGACAACCGATAACACAACCCTCAGTATCCACGGCACGGGCTTTAGTGTTTTGTCGCTCAGCAAGGCGGCAGCCTGGTCGGACGGTCAGACGCAAAGCAGCGCGACCGTCACAGTCACTGTGAAGAGTAATGTCTGGGCAACAAGAAATGCGGTCGTGACCGATAATATCGGCTCCGACTTCAGCTTCACGGCAGGTTCCGCAAAGATAAACGGCACAACGGCGCCGAGCGGTAAGTTCAGTATAAGCGGCAGCGTTATAACATGGAATCTGACACCTGCAGAGCTGAACGCAGGCGCAACGCTTACCTACTCCGTAACAAGAACGACCGCGGAATACGGCTCGTATTATGTGGGTGACGGCTCGCTCAAACTCTACAATGCGGCAGAGGCCCACAAGCTCTACACCTATACTCAGGAGACCGATCCTGCCTACGGCAACACTCAGCTCAGCTTTGTGAACCACACGCCCGAGCCGAGCTTTGAGAAGAACTTCGAGTGGACAAACGCCGAACAGCACACCGCCCGCGTGACGGTAACGGCACAGCTGCTCAACAATGTTGATGCAGGCAGTATCACCTACACCGACACTTACGACACATCAAAGTTCACGCTCACCGGAACCGCATCTGCCACTGCCGGCACAGCAAGCGTTCAAAACGGCAATGTAAGCTGGAACTTTAATATCACGACAACTCAGCAGACGCTTACATATTACTTAAAGCTTAAAGACACGATAATCTACGATTCGTCATCGTATCAGCAAACGGATAATGTCTATAAAATGACACTTTCCGATAACGGCAGCAATGCCGTCAGCGTCACAGTCGGTTCCGGGGCATATGCAAAAACGGTGACTATACTGGCAAAGACTGTCGAGCTCGTTTTGAATCCGGCTAAGGTGTCTGTCACCAAAACGGTAACAGGTGCGGCAAACAGCGGTAACCGCTACAGCTTCGGTATCTATGATTCGAGCGACAATCTCTATGGGCAGAAGATCACCGATGTCGCAAGCGGTCAAACAAAGTCGGTCAGCATCTTCAAGGCCGGTCAGTTCAAGCTATACGAGCTGTTAAACGGAAACCCAATCAAATCGGAGCTTCCCACACAGCAGGATCTTATCTACTCATTCAGCACAGTTTCCACCAAGGAATACTACACCAAGCTGTGGGCAGGTTCGACAGAGAGCGGAACCGAGGTCAAAAACGATAATGTCGCAGTCGCCTCGACGACTGTCAACTCCGGATCGGGAGCTACATTCAACGGTTATATAAGACTTCCCAAATTCCCCTCGACAGCGATTTCATTCAGCTCGTCGGCAGGCACGATCAGCAATGCTTCCGCCGCAACCAACACAAGCGGCAAGGGAACATATACACTCACACTCACAGCAGCACAGGTCAAACAGCTTTGCGGCAGTAACGGTCAGGGCAGCGTCAATATCTACGCTCAGATCAACGGCGCAACTCTCACGGTCGGTACAGCGACTGTAGCTGTTAAATACAAAGTCACATTCGATGCAAACGGCGGCACAGGCGCACCGGGTGCACAGTATGTTGCCCACGGCGGAACATTCGCTTTCCCCGCGGCTCCGACAAAGCAGAACTACACCTTCAACGGTTGGTCGCAGAACTCGTCGGCGGCAAGCGGTCATGCAGTCGGAGCGACATCGCCTGCTGTCACAAGCGATATAACCTACTATGCAACATGGAAGCAGAATGTAACTTATTACACTATAAAGTTTGAAGACGGAAGCGGAAACGAATACATCGATAAACGGCTTTCTCTGGCTGAAAATCAGAAGATAGGCGAAAACGCTCCGTGGCCGTCCGACCCGACAAAGGCGGCGGACAGCAGTTACACCTATACCTTCAAGGGCTGGTATCTCGGAACAGACGAGACCAAGCTCTACGGTAACGGTCTTGTCGCTACCTACACGGTAACGGGTGCGGCAACATTCAAGGCGGCATGGAATGCGACGGCTATCGCCCAGGTTCCTCAGCCCGACCGAAGCTTCCTGCGCGAACTCCACGCAGGCACGGAGGACAACGCCTCCGTGACGATCGACATCGACGGAGGTATCCCCGCGAATGCCGAGCGGCTCGTGTTCTTCTATGCATCCGATTCGGATATCGTCACAGGCGGCATCAAGGCATACTTAATGCCGTACAGCAGCGAAGATATTTCATCGCAGGACGCAGCGGCAGCTACCGCCAATTCAAAGGTCTATAACGTCTCCGCAACATCTATCGGTGCAAGCACAACTAATAAAACACCGTCGGTGTCGCAGGACAAACTTGTTAAATTCGATAGCAAAACCAATATCACCAAATGGTCGATGTGTGAGATCGATCTCAGTGACATTGCCGCGGCTGACAGACCGAATTATCAGCTGTTAAGACTTGATATGTCGCAGTTCAAAGCATCGTCAAATCAGAACAGTGTCTACTTTGATAACTTCGGTTTTATGATGAATAACAACGGCGGCTGGCGTGTTATTCAGGACTTCAACAGCTATCAGGCACTCACTTATTACAACACATCGCTTGATCTCGCAAGCGGCACAAACACAAGTACCGACACTATCATAACATCGATCCTTCCGGACGCTCCGTCCTACTTCGGCCTGAGCTATAACGCGCTTGTCAAGTATAAGCACTACGGCTTGGTCGAGATAGTGGATAACGGTAACAGCCCGACGATCGTCGGATCTCACGTGCTTTACGACTGGAGCCAGACGACATATGTTTCGGCAACCAATCCTATGCCGCAGTGGCAGCAGAATCTCGGCACAGGCCCCCAATACGGCTACGGTGCGACTGTGGATTCTGTCCAGATCTACACTGAGAACACGGCAGAAAAGATCCGGCAATGGTATCCGCAGTATTACGATGCGGAATTGGCAGCCTATGCGAAGGACGGCTATGTAGCTATTTACAGAGCGGCAAACACAAAAGATGTCGGTCGTTTGTTTAACACCTTCGACTTCTCACTTGCCCGAAGAAACGCATATGACGGCATCACATTCACCATTGAATCGCTGATGGAAGAAAAGTGTGTGCTTGCTTTGCAGGGTTCGAATGTAAACTCCAATAACATTCCGTATCCGCTCACGATCGACGGTAAGACGGTAACAGACTACACCGTTACACCGCAATGGAACGGCGCGTATATCCCTCATGTTACCAGAGATACATATAACATAGATAATCTCCAGGGCAATGAAAAACTGTTCTATATCTATCCCGGTAAACAGACATACACGATCCCGTTTGATCTGCTCGATGAAATGGCGGGAACGATAACTGCCACAACATCGGCAGGAACATTCACTTTCCAGGGATTTTTCTATGATCAGACAAGCACGGTAAAAGACACAAACGGTGTCGAGCATACGCTGACATTCCCGACAAGCAACCCGGCGGGCTCGTATCGAGATCTCAACTTCGTGTTTGTTCGCGCCGGCTATCGCGATTCCAGCTATAACGCGATTAAGACTTCCGAATTAAAGCTCGTAATGTCCGATGTATCGCTCTATAAGCAGTCAAATCTTTTGACGGTGGCTGCACCGCAGAGCACAGGCATAATGAGCGCACCTAAGTACACAGCCGCGGCAAACCGCAGTGATATACTCAACAACATAAACAATGTTGACGCATCTGTTCCGACGCTCCGTGCAAGCGGGATCATTCGCGATGACGGCGAGGTAATGACAGTCGGCGGAACAAAAGGAGTATCGCTGCGAGGAACGGCGAATGTGACTTATCCGAGCGGTCAGTCATTCATGATCTATGAGCATGCGCGATTGGCGCTCGCGGATTACAGCGGTGCAACCACCGCAGGCAGTTCAAAATACTTGCAGATCGCGCTCACACCGTTGCAAAACGAAAATGAGTATGTATTTGCAAGCTATGCGCAGATAACCGCCGAAAATGTCTACTACGGTTTTAAGATATTGCGGCAGAACAACAGCGGAACGGCGATAACAGCGTCGAACGCGAAATACAAGGTCGAATACCTTGACGGCACAACATGGAAGACGATCGGGACATACACCACCTCAGGCGGCAGCGTTACGATAAACGAGGTCGCAAAGGTCGGCACAAAATACAGAGTCACCGAAACAAGCCCTCCGACAGGCTATGCGCAGGGCAAGTGCGTAGGCGACACTGCTTATGTCCATGAGTTCACACTCAGCTCCGACATGGTATCGAACAACTATTGCACGCTCACTTTCAGATCCGAGCAAAGAACGGATAACATCGTCAAAACGATCAAGTGGATAAACGCTCAAAACAAGATCGCCGAAGTGACCCTGACCCCGACTCTCGCAACAAAGCAGCAAAGCGGGACAGCGGTGCTCACAGCAGTGTTCACCGACACGGTCGGCAGTAAATTCACATTGGTTTCAGGCTCGGCGACTACCAATAACGGAACCGCATCTATCAGCGGTCAGGCTATCACATGGAATATCGCAAACATCGCACAGACCCCGTCGCTCACCTATAAAGTCAAGCTGACGGATGCCGCATACAATGCGATAAACGCATCGGCAAACCTCGATGAGAACGGCACTTCCGGCAAGATAGTCTACAGCGGCACAACTTACACAGAGGGCGCGGCAAACTATAACAACCCGACTCTGAAAGTCGCCGCAACACCGCTCAGCATCACCGTTAATTATTCGTGCGATCCTGCAAACAAAGCGAAGTCCACGATCTATGCGGGCTTGAAGTTCGGCACAGCGAACCCGAATATCAAGAGCTTTGCGAAAAACAGCAGCACTTCCTACAGTGTTTTGGCGGCAGGCTCCTACACTCTGGCTGAATATGCGAACGCGTCCGCAACGACGCACCTCACCAGCACAGAGCAGATGAAGATTACCGTTCACTCATCGCCGGATATTCACGCTTTCAGCGTTTCAAGCACACCGAGCGTCAGCTCGGACGGAGCAACGCTCACCGCGACCTACGGAATAAGCGGAGCGACAACACTCAACGCAACTATCAGAGAGTCGTGGAATGCTTTTGAGCTTCGGGTCTACGATAGAGACGGTTCTGAAAGCGGAAGCATCATCCCGCACAGCAAGAACGGCGAATTCAGCTTCTATGTGTCTGAGGACGGCAACACATGGACTCAGGCATCGGGCGAAGCAGTCAGCAATGCCAACGGAGACTATTTCCGCATCGCCGACTATTATCCGCATAAATACTACAAAATTTCAAACACCTCGGCACCGAACGGCTATCAGCTGATGCTTTCGGATGTGATACTCCAGCCGAACGGTGCGACTCAGCCCACAGGCGCGACATACTATGTTACAAATGTGGTAAACCAGCCGCTTATCTCGGCTGTACCGCTCACCGGCGGTGCAGGAACGGCGGCACTCATGTTCATCGGTATGGCACTTATCGCCACAGCAGGCGCATTGTTCATCGCAATGAAAGTGCCGAAACACCGCGAACACTCTTAACAGGTAAGATCATATCCGTATCTTAAATCAAGCGCAAAAACCCTTAGGGATATGTCTATAAAACACATCGGGATCGGTCGGTCGGAAGTGGTGATCCGACGGCCGATGCCAACAGAGAAATCTATAAGTCCGAAAACAACCGAGTGAATGCTTCTCGGGGCTCGGGACAGTGTAAGCTGTCCAATCGGGTTCATGAGCGGGGGTAAAAAGCTCATGCCTGATAAGCAGAAAATCAACCGAAAGGAAGAACAATTTATGAAATTGAAGAAGATCCTGGCGTCAGTTATGGCACTCGCTTTACTGACAACAACAGCGGCTATCTCAGCCGCACCGGCTAACGCAGCCACATCCACTTATAACCCTGCCACAAAGGCATCGCTCACTATCAACAAGTTTGCGAGAGACGAAGACGGGAAAAAAATCGGCACAGGCATGATCGAGGGTGTTCACTTTGCTATCACCAAGATCGCTAATCTCGGCGAAAACGCAAAGTATGCA
Source organism: uncultured Eubacteriales bacterium (assembly GCA_934486895.1). Classification (GTDB taxonomy): domain Bacteria; phylum Bacillota; class Clostridia; order Oscillospirales; family Acutalibacteraceae; genus RUG14109. Next base: position 29,180 of record CAKSQZ010000013.1, read on the forward strand.
AACGCTGCAGACGCTGCAACAAAAGCAGGCCTTACAACAATGCCTAACATAACCACAACATGGGCAAACGGCAAGGCGACTGTCGCTGAGAAAGAGTGGATCCATGGTTACACCGGAAACGACTACGATAACAACCCGTACGAAGGTGTAGCAGCTGTGTTCGCTGAACTCCCCCACGGTATCTACTATGTACATGAGTACTTTGACCGCGGTATCACTTCCTATGAAGGCGTAGACTTCGTTGTATCTGTCCCGACTTCGGGTACATACGGCGCAACAGGCCAGATCAGCGGAAGCAACACAGGCTGGGTTTATGATGTTGTCGCTGAGGCAAAGAACGACATGACAACGACTTCTGCTCAGCTCACAAAACTTGACCTTGTTGATAACACAAAGAAGCTCCAGAACTTTGTCTTCGAGCTTTATATCGATCCGCTGGGCAATACAACCTGCACACCGGCAGGCAAAACCGGCAAAACAACATATGCCAACACCAGTGATGATAAACTGGTCGGCACATATACAACAAATGCAAACGGATTAATCAATGTTGACGGTCTTAACCTTTCAACTAAGTATTACTTCAAGGAGAAAACCTCTGTAGGCGGTTACATCCTTGATACACAGGCATATGCTTTCACAACAAGCGACAAAGATAATGCGGCTACTACAGCTACAGTCACAGCTTACGATTACGATCCTTCGAGTGATCAGAAAGACAAAGCAGCTTTCAAGAAGGAAGTTACAACAGCTGACGGCCAGGGCAAGATTTCTGATGCTAAGGTAACACTCAGCAGAGGCGATGTTGCTAACTACACGATCACAGTTAAGGTCCCGAAAAATGTTCAAGATTTGACTAAGTTCACAGTAACCGACGTTTATCCGGCAGGTCTCGGCGATCTTGCTAATGTTAAGGTTGCAGGCACAGCGGCAACGGCAGCAACAGGCTACACTCATACTGCAGGTACAAGAACACTCACTTTCACAATCGATGCTTTCAAGGCTCATGCAGGCGATACAATCAAAATCACTTATGACCTTAAAGCTCAGGACACCATCGCAGTTACAAACAAAAACACAGCTACACTTACTTATGTGAACGGCACAACCACCGCTGATCATACAAACACAGAAGAAGCTAATGTTTACTCCGGTCAGATCACGATCACTAAGAAAGATAAGAACAATGATACCAAGCCTGTTGTAGGCGCTAAGTTCAAGATCAGACTTAACAACACAACATCGGCTGCTGATACCAACTATGTTAAGGATCATGCCGGTAAGGTAGTTGTTCTTACAACTAACAATCAGGGCACAATCTCCTTCATCGGTCTCGAAGCAGGCACATACTACCTCGAGGAAGTTGAAGTTCCGGCAGGCTATCAGCTCATGACATCTTATCAGGAATTTACAATCGCCGGCAATTCTCTCACAAAGTCAGTCAACCTTACTGACGTAAACAACACCGACCTTCCGCTTCCGCTTACCGGTGGTACAGGCACATTGATCTTCACGATCATCGGTCTTGCCCTCATCGGAACAGCAGGCGTACTGTTTGTTGTTGCTAAGAAGAGACAGGCTAACTGATCTATTGGATCTTCTCGCAGCTTCTGACTGCTCACCATATCTGTTTCAGTCCATTTGAAACACCGTGTTATACGCTGTTATAAACGGATAGTCTAAGGCTGACGATCCTCGGCTGAAAGCCCCCTGGCTCCATTGGAGCCTCGGGGCTTTGCCTGCGTTTTGCGGGCATTTATTTTTGCCGCGCGATAATTCCCTTGAAATAAAACACAATCGGTGGTATAATTACTTTTGAGGTGATTTTATGAAGAAATACTGTGAAATGGACAAGCAGGCGCTTGAAAAAGAGCGTCTGACGCTTCTCGGCTGCTACGAGAACTATAAGAAAATGGGGCTTTCGCTCACAATGGCGCGCGGCAATCCCTGCAAGGAACAGCTTCATTTGTCGGACGGACTTTTCGACACCGTGAACGGTGAAAACGCTTACACCGAGGACGGCATGGATGTCCGCAATTACGGCGGACTCGACGGTATTCCCGAGATGAAACGCCTTTTCTCACAGATCTTTGAGTGCCCCGAGCGCGACATTATCATCGGCGAAAATTCGTCGCTCCACATGATGTTTGACGCTGTCGCGCAGGCTGTTTCGATGGGACTCGACGGCGAGCGCCCCTGGGCAACTCTCGACAAGGTGAAATTCCTTTGCCCCTCCCCCGGATATGACCGCCATTTCGCTGTAACACAGTATTTCGGCATTGAAAATATCTGCGTTCCGATGACAGAGACAGGCCCCGATATGGAGATCGTCGAACAGCTTATCAAAGACCCTGCCGTTAAGGGTATCTGGTGCGTTCCGAAATACTCCAACCCCGACGGTATCACATATTCCGACGATACTGTCCGCCGCCTCGCTTCGATGAAGCCTGCGGCAAAAGATTTCCGCATTATTTGGGACAACGCTTATATTCTGCACCATCTCTATGACGAACCCGAGAGGCAGGATAAAGTCCTCTGCCTCTATAAAGAGTGCCAGAAATTCGGCACACAAAACAGAGTGCTTATGTTCGCGTCGTTCTCTAAGATAACTCATCCGGGCTCGGGCGTTGCGGCTCTTGCCGCGTCCGACCATAATATCGAGCTTATAAAGCACCGCATGAAGTTCCAGACGATCGGCCCCGATAAGGTAAACCAGCTTCGCCATGTGCGTTTTCTTAAAGATATAGACGGTATCCGCGAGCACATGAAAAAGCACGCCGAGATAATCAGACCGAAATTCCGCCTTGTTATCGATACGCTCACAAGCGAGCTCAAGGAGCGCGGCGTCGGCAGCTGGCGCGACCCCAACGGCGGCTACTTTGTGAGCTACTATGCGCCGAACGGCTGTGCGAAACGCATTGTCGCGCTTTGTAAGGATGCCGGCCTTGTGCTGACGCCTGCCGGAGCGTCGTACCCCGGCGGCTACGATCCGAACGACAGCAATATCCGCATTGCGCCGACATTTCCGCCGTGTGACGAATTGAAGACGGCAATGGAGCTGTTCTGTGTTGCGGCAAGACTTGCAGCTGTTGAAAAATATTTAGCAGAATAACCATATAAAAAGCAATTTTGCATTGACTTTAAGGCATATTTAATATATAATCTTAAGTGCAGATGTCTCTCGCCGACTTTGCCGGCGAGAGACATATCAGAATTTCAGAGGGTGATTGAATCCCCCTCTGAAAACTTGAGGAGCTGACGCTCCTCTGCACTGCTTGCAATCTGTCGCAAACTCTGCCCCTTGCAAGCAAGGCAGAGCGTTGCTCCGATTTAAATTATTTTGTTAGTCGTGCTCGCTTGCGGGCAAGGAAAGGATTGATTTAAAAAACATGAAAAAATCGAGAAAATCATCGTTTTTCATTGTTGCTCTGATCATTCTTGTGTTCTCGTATTTCGCCGTTTTCGGTCTAAGCACCTGGTTCGGCGACAACAAGAATGTACATATCAAGGGCGTCAGTGATATCAGATGGGGAATTGATATCCAGGGCGGCGTTGAAGCTGTGTTTATGCCCGAGGGCGGCACAAGCGGCATTTCAAACGACGATATGGAAAAAGCGGAGCAGATAATCAAATACCGTTTGTCCGCAAACAATATCACCGACTATGAAGTCGATCGTGATAATGTCAATAAGCAGGTAATCGTTCGTTTCCCGTGGCAGAGCGGTATTTCGGATTTCGATCCGGTCGAGCAGGTCAATGAGCTCGGCGAGACAGCTATGCTCAAGTTCTGCGAGGGAACCGATAAGAACAATGTTATTATGAGCGGCTCGGCAGACATTGCTTCCGCTTCATCGGGCGTGCAGGACGGTAATAAATATGTTGTTCAGCTCAAGCTCACCGACAGCGGTAAGACAAAGTTTGCAGAAGCAACAGCCCGTCTTGCGGGCAGCGGTTCGATCTCGATATGGCTGGACGATACTATGATCTCCAACCCGACTGTCAACGAAGCTATCACCAACGGCGAGGCGATCATCTCCGGCAACTTCGACGCTGACGGCGCTCAGGATCTTGCCGATAAGATCAACGGCGGTTCTCTTCCGTTTAAGATCTCGGTCGATGATTCCAAGCTCTCCATCATAACTCCGACTCTCGGCGAGCAGTCGCTCACAGTTATGCTCATCGCGGGACTTATCGCATTCGGCATCATCATTGTTCTGATGATCGTGCTGTACCGTGTTCCCGGTGTGGTCGCGGCGATCTGTCTTTTGGGTCAGATCTCTCTCATCTTCGCTTGCGTTTCGGGCTTCTTACCGAATCTCTCAAGCTTCACGCTCACGATCCCGGGTATCGCCGGTATTATCCTCTCGATCGGTATGGGTGTTGACTGTAATGTTATCATCTCCGAGCGAATCAAAGAGGAAGTCAAGAGCGGCAAAACGGTTGACGGTGCTGTCAGAGCGGGTTATGACCGCGGTGTTTCCGCCGTTATCGACGGTAATGTGACCGTTATCATCGTTTCGGTTATCCTGATGGGTGTGTTCGGACCTCCGAGCTCTGTTTGGGCAAAGATCCTCTCCCCGATCATGTTTATGTTTGAGTCATCGATCACAGGCGAGATATATTCGTTCGGTTATACGCTGCTTATCGGCGCTATCGCGAACTTTATCATCGGCGTTCTGTGCTCCAAGTATATGATAAGAGGTCTGGCGGCGTTCTCCGCTTTGAAGAGACCGTGGTTGTTCGGAGGTGTGAGAGATGGCAAAGAATAAAGTCAAAGATATCAAAGTTATCGATTTTATCGGCAAAATAAAGATCTTCCTTTCGATCTCTCTTGCCGTGATCATTCTCGGTATCGTTATGAATATCGTTTTTGGCGTTCAGCTCAGCATTACATTCAAGGGCGGTTCGACCATTTCCTACAGCTATGAAAATGACCTTGATGCCGACGCTGTCGCAAAGACGGTCAAGGAAAAGGCGGGCCTCGATGTTTCGGCTAAAATAAGCGAAAACTATACTTCCGGTATTCATAACATCACCCTCACCGTAACAGGCGATCAGGCTATCTCCACAGATACACAGACCAATGTTACAAAGGTGCTGCAGGAAGCGTATAAGGACAACAAACTGGAGATGACGGGAACTACATCTGTCGCTCCGACTATCGGTTCGTCGTTCTTCGCAAAGAGCCTTTATGCGGTGTTCCTTGCGAGTGTGCTGGTCATCATCTATGTCGGTATCCGTTTCAGAAAGATCGGCGGTGTCGCAGCCGCGCTGACTGCTCTGCTCGCGCTTGTGCATGATGTTATCATCGCTTACTTCACCGATGTTATCCTGCAGATCCCGCTCGATACCAACTTTATCGCAGTCGAGCTTACGATCCTCGGCTACTCGCTCAACGATACAATAGTTATCTATGACCGTATCCGTGAGAACACCAACGCTTACGGCAAGTCGATGAGCCACAGAGAGCTTGTCAACCTGTCGATAACCCAGTCGTTCAGACGCTCGCTCATCACCTCGATCTCGACGCTTATCGCGCTGCTCTGTATCTGCGTGGTCGCAACTGTCGCAGGTCTTGAGTCAATCCTCAGCTTCGCGATCCCGATGTCGGTCGGTTGTGTCGCAGGCAGCTTCTCATCTATCTGTATCGCAGGTCCGCTCTATGTTAAGTGGCTCGAGTTTAAGGATAAGCATAATATCGGCGGCAAAAAGAAGGGCAAGAAATCGAAGTCTTCAAAGCCCGCAAAGAAAATGCCTTCCGATAAGGTCGTTGTCTGACGATTTTTCAAAAATCACAAAACCGCCTGTTTTCAAAAAAACAGGCGGTTTTTTCGTCAAAATACCACAAAAATGACAACAATCAAAAAAATACTCAATATATAGTGGAAATTTCAAATGATATGTGCTATAATACTAATAAAAGTGTCTGCCGTCTTTGCAGACAGTGAATTTTAAGGAGCTTACGCTCCTTTGCACCGATCGCGGTCGGTGCCGTTTTAGTTTTAAATATCAGAAACTCTTTTTTCGGAGCGTGAATTTTTTTGGATAAGTTCGTTATTGTCGGCGGAAAGCCGCTGCAGGGAGAAGTAAATATCAGCGGCGCAAAAAATGCCGCGGTTGCTATTCTCGCCGGCACGATCTTGTCGGACGGGGTGTGCAGAATCGAAAACCTCCCCGATATTTCCGATGTTTCAACAATGATAAAGGTACTGTATCAGCTCGGCGCAAATGTCCGCTATATCAACAGATCCACTGTTGAGATCGATTCCGCAGGCATCTCCTCCTACACAGTGCCTTATGTTATGACAAAATCGACAAGAGCCTCAAGCTATTTCATGGGTGCTATGCTCGGCAGATTTAAAAAGGCAAATGTCGCACCGTCGGGCGGCTGTGATTTCGGAGTTCGCCCGATCGATATGCACCTTAAAGGCTTTGAAGCGCTCGGCGCTGTACACGAACTGCACAACGGCATGGTCGAGCTTTCGGCGGACCTGCTTGTCGGTGCACCTGTATATCTCGATATTGTTTCGGTCGGCGCAACAATCAATATCATGCTTGCTTCCGTTAAGGCAAAAGGCTTAACGGTTATTGAAAATGCTGCAAGAGAACCGCATATCGTCGATCTTGCGAACTTTTTAAACTCAATGGGCGCAGATATTCGCGGAGCCGGCACAGATACTATCAAGATCTACGGTGTCAACACCCTCGGCTCGACGGCTTATTCAATAATCCCCGATCAGATCGAAGCGGGCACTTATATGGTAGCCGCGGCGGCAACGGGCGGCGATGTCCTCATTAAAAATGTCATTCCGAAGCACCTTGAATCGATCTCGGTCAAGCTTGAAGAAGCAGGCGCCGAGGTGACAGAGTATGACGAAGCGGTGAGAGTTTGCCGCAAAGGTGTTTTAAAAAGCTGCAATGTCAAAACAATGCCGCATCCCGGCTTCCCGACAGATATGCAGCCGCAGATGACAGCTATGCTCACCGTGGCAAACGGTGTTTCAACAGTGCGTGAATCGGTTTGGGATAACCGTTTCAGATATATCGAACAGCTCAACCGCATGAAGGCTCAGATCAAGGTGGACGGCAGAACGGCGTTTATCGAGGGAGTTGATTCATTGCAGGGCGCACCTGTTAAGGCGGTCGATCTCAGAGCAGGCGCGGCAGTCGTCATTGCGGCGCTCATGGCAAACGGTATAACCGAGATAGAAAATATCCATTTCATCGAGCGCGGATATGAAAACATTGTGAAGAAGCTGTCGGATCTCGGGGCTTCAATAAAGCGCGTGAGTGCCCCTTCGGGACATTCGAGAACACGCGAGATAATTTCCTAAAATCAAAATCCACCCGATCGGGTGGATTTTTTCAATGCTCTCTTATTCGTTTTGTGATCTCGCAGCATAAAAGCGGGGTAACGGATAAAAGTCCGACGATCAGCCAGCAAACAGGCAAAAGATGAGCGGTTTTAAACACCGTCCGCATATAAGGAATGCTGACTGCCGCTATCTGAAGCGCAAGGCAGATAACGAAACTGCCGCAAAGTTTCGGATTTGAAAACAGTCCTATCGCAAAGACCGATTGTTCAGAGCGTATGTTGAATGCATGGACCAGCTGCGAAATACTCAGCACGCAAAACGCCATTGTCCGCCCGACTATCGGCTCGCCAGACACATCGAACACCGTCCGCCCGATCGTGAACGCAAGCAGGGTCAGCGCCCCGATAAGGCATCCCTCGATCAGCAGATCAACGCCGTCTGATTTTGAAAACATACCCGATTTCGGGCTTTTCGGCCGTCTGTGCATAAGGTCGCTTTCAAAAGGCTCAAATCCGAGCGCGATAGCCGGCAGAGAATCGGTTATCAGATTGACCCACAAAAGCTGAATTGCGAGCAGGGGCGACGGCAGAGCAAAAAGCGACGCTAAAAACACGGTCAGTATCTCGCCGATGTTGCACGATAACAGAAACCGCACCGACTTTTTGATATTGTCGTAGATCCCTCTGCCGTGCCGAACAGCGGCGACTATTGTCGAAAAATTATCGTCGGTGAGAATAATATCCGAAGCAGACCTTGCGACATCGGTGCCGCTTTTGCCCATTGCGCAGCCGATATCTGCGGCTTTCAGCGCAGGAGCGTCGTTGATACCGTCACCCGTCATGGCAACGATCTCGCCGTTTGCTTTGAGCGCTTTCACGATCCTCACCTTGTGCAGAGGAGTCACCCTCGAAAAAACGCTGTACTCTCTTACCTTCGATTTAAGCTCGCGGTCGGAAAGCGCGTCTATCTGCGCGCCTGTCAGCGCAGCCGCATCGCTGCCTGCCGGCAGTATTCCGATCTTTTTTGCAATGGCGCAGGCGGTGTTGCCGTGATCTCCCGTTATCATTATCGGGCGTATTCCTGCAAGTCGGCAGGTAGCGACCGATTCTTTAACACCGTCTCTCGGAGGATCGATCATGCCGATAAGCCCCGAGAATGTAAGATCCGATTCGGTCTGCGAACGCTCGGGCAGATGATCGAGCTTTTTAAAAGCCACCGCAATAACGCGCAGTGCCTGCTCGCTCAGGCGTGCGTTTTCCGCCGATATTCTCGCTGTTTCATCGTCGCCTGCCCGGCACAGCCCCAAAACAATGTCGGGCGCACCCTTGGTTATGACCGTGTAGCCGTCATTCGTTTTGTGAACAGTCGTCATCATCTTTCTCACAGGGTCAAAAGGCAGCTCAAAAACACGCGGATTATTGCGATCGAGCGCCGCTTTGACAATGCCTTTTGAAAGCGCCTTCACAACAATCGCAGTCTCGGTCGGATCACCCGTCGCTGTCATAACACCGTTTTCCCGCTGCGCTGTCGCATTCGAGCAAAGCGTTGCCAGAGTGAGCGTTTGCGTTTCATCGCCGAATATCTTTTCGACCGTCATCTTGTTTTGTGTGAGCGTGCCTGTTTTGTCCGAGCAGATAACAGTCGCGCTGCCGAGCGTTTCAACCGCGGGCAGCCGCCTTACTATTGCGTTCTCTTTCACCATTTTGCGAACACCGAGTGCGAGTGCCGCAGTGACTATCGCAGGCAGTCCTTCGGGTATTGCCGCCACCGCGAGCGACACCGAAAGCATAAACGAATCAAGTATGTGATTGCCGCGCAGCACCCCGAGCAGGAATATAACGCCGCAAATGACTATTGCCGCGATACCGAGCGCCTTTCCCGTTGAAGCGAGCCTTTTTTGAAGCGGAGTATCCTCGTTTTCCTGCCTTGATAAAAGCCCTGCGACCGCGCCTATCTGCGTGTTCATACCTGTCTCGCAGACGACCGCAACGCCGTTCCCTGCGACTATCGATGTCGATGAAAACAGCATATTTTTCCGCTCGGCAACATCGCATTTGTCGGCGGCTATGAAATCGGCGTCTTTAAGCGTAGGCTCGCTCTCGCCTGTCAGCGCCGATTCCTCGGCTTTCAGCCCGACGCTTTTCAGCAGTCGGCAGTCGGCAGGCACAATATCACCGGCACTGAGATATATAATGTCGCCGGGCACAAGCATTTCAGGCAGAAGCCGCTGTTTTTTCTCGTTTCTCAGCACAAGAGAGTGGGGTGCGGAAAGCGCTTTAAGCCGGTCAATGGCGTGCTGCGCACGGCTTTCCTGCGCTGTGCCGACAGCGGCGTTTATCAGCACTATCGAAAGAATTATTATAGGATCGGTGAAGTCGGGATCGTTCGATACAAGCGACACAATAAGCGAAATTGCGGCGGCGGCAAGCAATATCATTATCATAAAGTCATTAAGCTGAGCAAAAAAGCGCGCGATAATGCTCTTTTTTCGCTCGCTTTGCAAACGGTTTTCACCGAACCGCGAGATTCGGCATTTTGCCTGCTCGTCCGACAATCCGTGCTTTTCGCTGACAGAGAGCTTTGTCAGAGTCTGAGCGCAGCTCAATGTGTGCCATTGCATTAAAATCTCCGCCTTTTGTGTTTTAATACTCAAACTTATGTGCGTGCTGTAAAAAATATGACGGTGTTGGGAAAAAGCATTGATTTTAAGGCGTTTATGTGCTATACTTTATATGATCACGATTTATAATCGCAATTTTGCAATATAACAAATGAGCTTTTCAAGAGGTGACCGTTCATGCTCATTGCCGATATTCATTCACACAGCTGCGTCTCGCCGGACGGATTCGACACCGCCGAAGAAATGGTCAGGTGCGCCAAATTGAACGGTGTTGATATACTTTGCATAACCGATCATTATGAAGTTGCCGAAAAGGAAAGGCCGGATTACAAAGATATTGAGCCGAATTATGATAAGACTATGCGTGTCAGAGGCGACAACGACGGAGTTAAAACGCTTGTCGGCATCGAGATGGGCGGTGCGATCTATGAACCGCAGCAGGCGAGAGATGTTTTATCCCGCCATGATTTTGATTTTGTTTTGAATTCGCTGCACCATGTTTTCTATGGCAAAGAGGCTGTTGATTATTACGGTATGGATTATACCGGCTGCAACACCGCAGAACTGCTCCGAGACTATTTTAAAACGCTCTATGAGCAGTGCAAGCTGAATTTGTTTGATTCGCTCGCGCATATCGATTATCCCACAAGATATATGCGCCAAAGGAATGTCCCGTTTGATCTTTCGGACTGTGACGATGAGATAGACGCTGTTTTGAAATATCTGTGCGAAAACGGCAAAGCCCTTGAGATCAACACATCGGGGTTGTTTGCTTCATATCACACAACATTGCCGCAGGCGGATATCATTCGCAGATACCGTTCGTTCGGCGGCGAATTTGTGACTCTCGGTTCGGATTCACACGAAGCGAGATTTCTCGGAAGAGGTATTAAAGAAGGCATTAAGGAAGCCGCTGAAGCCGGCATTAAATATATTGCTTATTATGAAAAGCGTCAGCTCAGAACTATCAGTATTGACTGACCGAAGGGAGTAACAGGATATGACCGATTTTGAAAACAAGCTTTTAAAAATCCTTTCCGAAAACGCTCGTTACAGCTGTGAGGATCTTTCGAGTATGCTCGGAACAGACGAAAAAAAGGTCGCGGATACCATCGAAAAGCTGGAGGATGACGGCGTTATCTGCGGTTATCCTGCGATCATCGATTGGGAAAAGGTGTCCAACGACACTGTCACCGCACTTATTGAGCTTAAAGTAACACCGCAGAAAACAGCCGGCTTTGAAGAGATCGCCGAGAGCATAACAAATTGCCCCGAGGTTGAGTCGGTTTATCTTATGTCCGGCGGATATGACCTTTGTGTCACCGTCAAGGGACACACCTTCAAGGAAGTTGCGATGTTTGTTGCAAAGCGGCTCGCTCCGATGGACGGAGTCGTTTCCACCGCAACTCACTTTGTGCTGCGTAAATACAAGGAAGTCGGCACAGTTCTGCACGGCAGGAAGGATGATGACAGGGGGTTGTTTCTGCTGTGACGGATATTGAAAATATGCTCAATCCCGAAGTGGTCGCATTAAAGCCCTCCGGAATTCGCAAATATTTTGATATTGCCGCCACGATGGATGATGTTATAACGCTCGGCGTCGGCGAACCCGATTTCAAAACGCCGTGGCACATTCGTGAGGCAGGCATAAAATCGCTCGAAAAAGGCTACACAAGATACACCGCAAACAGAGGTATGCTTGAGCTCAGATCGGAGATCTCCGAATTTATGAAGCGCAGGTATTCGCTTTCCTATGATCCGTCAAACGAGATCCTTATCACTGTCGGCGGAAGCGAAGCGATAGACGGCGCCGTCAGAGCGCTTGTCGCTCCGGGGGACGAGGTGCTTGTTGTCCAGCCGAGCTTTGTGTGCTATGAGCCTATCGTGAAACTTGCGGGCGGCACGGTCAGGATAATCGAAACAAAGCATGAGAACGAATTTCGGCTCACGGCGGACGAGCTCAGGGACTCTATAAGCGAGAAAACAAAGCTGCTCATCTTGCCGTATCCGAACAATCCGACAGGCGCTGTCATGCGAAGAGAACACCTTGAAGCGATAGCCGATGTGTTAAGAGACACAAATGTTCTCGTCTTGTCCGATGAGATCTATTCCGAATTGACCTACGGCTCTGAACGCCATGTTTCGATAGCCGAGATCGACGGTATGAAAGAGCGCACAGTTGTCGCAAGCGGCTTTTCCAAGACCTATTCAATGACAGGCTGGCGCCTCGGCTTTGCCTGCGGTCCCGCCCCTGTTATCAAGCAGATGACTAAAATTCATCAGTTTGCGATAATGAGTGCACCGACAACCTCTCAGTTCGCCGCGATCGAAGCGATAAAAGCCGGCGATGAGGACATTTCGGATATGAGGTTTGATTATGATATAAGAAGAACATTCATTGTCAGCGAGTTTCGCAAAATGGGGCTTGAATGTTTTGAGCCGCAGGGTGCGTTCTATGCGTTCCCCTGCATTAAAAGCACAGGGCTCACAAGTGAGGAGTTCTGCGAGCGGCTTCTGCGTGAAAAGCATGTTGCGGTAGTTCCGGGCAACGCATTCGGCGATTGCGGCGAAGGCTTTATTCGGGTTTCTTATTGCAACAGTATGAAAAACCTCAAAAAAGCAACAGCTCTTATCAAGGAGTTTATAGATTCATTAAAGTAAATCGCGATTTTTGAAAGGATTGATCTTAATAATGGCTGAATCGGTAACGATTTTGGCAAATGCAAAACTAAATCTATCGCTCGATGTGACCGGCAAACGCCCCGATGGATACCACACTGTCGAGATGGTTATGCAGTCGGTCGATATTTTCGATACCGTTACTGTCCAGAAAGCGGACAGCGGTATTGAGCTTATCTGCCAGGACGATGATCTGCCCACGGGTGCGGATAATCTGGCTTATAAGGCGGCGGCAGTGTTTTTTGATGAAACCGAGATCGAAGGCGGTGCGGTGATACGGCTCAAAAAGCGTATTCCCACAGCGGCGGGACTCGGTGGCGGCAGCGCAGACGCTGCGGCGGTGCTGACTGCGCTCAACGAGCTCTACGGCAAGCCGCTTGAGGACGAAGAAATGGCGGAGCTTGCGCTCAAGCTCGGAGCAGATGTTCCGTTTTGCCTGGTCGGCGGCACTCAGCTCGCCGAAGGAGTCGGCTCGATACTCAGCCCTCTGCCTCAGCTCACAGGCTGCGCGTTTGTTGTTGTTAAAACAGGTGTAAAGCCCTCGACCGCTGAGATGTATTCCCGTTTCGATGAGCTCGATGAAGCCGACATTATCCGTCCGAGAACTCAGAGCCTTGTTGACGCGATCTGCGAGGGTGAAAACGAGGATGTCGGCAGATATATGTCGAATGTGTTTGATGCGCTTTGGGATTTCGGCTCGATCAAGGAGATCATGTCCGACAGCGGAGCGACAGGCGTGCTTGTTTCCGGCAGCGGCCCGAGTGTTTTCGGTTTCTTCCCCGATCCTGACGATGCTAAGGACGCGTATGACCGCCTGAAAGACGAGTATGACGATGTTTTTCTCTGCGAGCCTGCCGATTGCGGCTGCGAAATAGATTAAAATAATTGAATACGACCCCTTTTTCGGTGCCAATAATAACGGCAGAGAAAGGGGTCGTTTTGTTTTGAAACTTAAAATAATTGAGAAAAGTATCGCTGTCGGGCTTTGTCTGACGCTGATCGCCGGCTTTGTTTCGTTTTCACTCAGGTGCGGGCAGATAAGGCAGGATGTTCTGCGACTTCATGTGCTCGCAAATTCCGATTCCGAGCATGATCAGACTATCAAGCTGCTTGTGCGCGACCGATTGCTCAAGGAAAGCGAAACACTGCTTTGCGGCTTCGATACAAAATCGCAGGCAGAAAAAAAGATAAAGGAAAGCATCCCGAGGCTGACCGAGGCAGCAGCGCAGACACTGGCTGAAAACGGCTGTGAGCCGAAGGTTGCGGTGCGGCTCGAAAAGACCTATTTCGAAACTCGTACTTATGAAAATGTCACTCTGCCGGCAGGTGAGTATGACGCTTTGCGAGTTGAGATCGGCGCAGCCTCAGGCAAAAACTGGTGGTGCGTCATGTTCCCGCAGATGTGTGTTCCGAGCGCAGCGAAACGCGATAAACCGGAGGATAAGCTGAAAAGCGATGAAGTCGAAATAATCACAAATAAGCAAAAATACAGGGTCGGCTTTTTTCTTGTTGAGTTGTTTGAAAGCCTGAAAAATGCTTTTTAGCAGAAAATATCGGCGATCTCTTTTGCGGTATCAACGATCATATCCGCACCTGCCGCTTCAAGTTCGCCGTCCGCACCGAAGCCGTAGCGCACTCCGAGCGACGATATGCCGCACTGTTTTGCGCCGTTTATGTCGAAAGCGGTGTCGCCGATCATAACGCAGTCATTGAGATCGAGCGAATTATCTGCGGCAACTTTGCGGATGACCTCGGCTTTCGACATTGAATAGCCGTTGAGCGGCACTCCGCAGACTTCGATAAAGCGGTCGGTCAGGCCGCTTTCGCTTATTATTTTTTTTGCAAAATATTCGGGCTTGCAGGTCGCAACAAACAGCCGGAATCCGGCATTGTTCAGCCGATCGAGCGTCTGCGGAAGACCGTCGTAGACACTGAACATATGAACGCCTTTTGTTTCATAGTATTCGCGGTAGGTCTTGACTGCTTTGATACTCTCGTCTGATCCAAGTCCGCAAAAGGCTGAAAAAGACCTTTGAAGCGGCGGCCCGATAAACGGACGAAGCTGGCTGTCGCTCATCGGCGGCAGTTTTAATTTTTCGAGCGTGTATCTCACCGATGCAAAAATGCCGCTTTGCGAGTTGATTATCGTGCCGTCAAGATCAAATAAAAGGGCGGTTTTATCGGAAAGGTTCAATTTATATCTCCTTTACAAAAATATCCCTGCGAATGAACGCAGGGATATTTCAAAAAACTTATTTAAGCTTCTCTTTGAGGACTTTAAGCGACTCTCTGAGCTCTTTCGGGAGCTTATCGCCGAAGGTCGAATCATAGAACTGCTCAATGTCGGCAGCTTCATCAGACCAAACCTTCTTATCAACATTCAGCAGCTCGCTGATTGTATCTGTTGTAACATCGTCAAGTCCTTCAATGTCAATATCCTCAACATTCGGAACATAGCCGATCGGAGTCTCCTTAGCATCGACCTTGCCTTCGCAGCGATCGAGGATCCAGAGGAGAACACGCATATTATCGCCGAATCCCGGCCATATGAAGTTGCCTTCATCGTCAAGTCTGAACCAGTTGACATTGAAGATCTTCGGAGCTTTATCACCGAGCTTCTTGCCCATGTCGAGCCAGTGCTGGAAGTACTCGCCCATGTGATAACCGCAGAACGGACGCATAGCCATAGGATCGTGACGGACAACGCCGACCTTGCCTGTTGCGGCAGCAGTTGTTTCGGAAGCCATGATCGAGCCTACGAATACACCGTGATCCCAATCTCTTGACTGATAAACCAGCGGAGCTGCCTTAGCGCGGCGGCCGCCGAATACAATAGCCGAGATCGGAACACCTTTGCCGGAATCAAATTCGGGGCTGATGCACGGGCAGTTCTTAGCCGGAGCAGTGAAACGGCTGTTCGGATGAGCGCCGCTTGTGCCGACTTTGTCAGCCTTGTCGTACTTTCTGTAATCCCACTTTTCGCCTCTCCAGTTAAGAGCGTTCTCGGGCGGAGTGTCGTTGAGACCTTCCCACCAAACGGTGTTATCGTCGAGGTTGTGAGCAACATTTGTGAAGATGGTGTTCTTCTTTGTGGATTCAAGCGCATTCGGGTTGGACTTTGCGTTCGTTCCGGGTGCAACTCCGAAGAAGCCGTTCTCCGGGTTGATAGCCCAAAGTCTGCCGTCCGGACCGATGCGCATCCAGGAAATATCGTCGCCTACGCACCAAACCTTGTAGCCCATGTCGCGGTATTTCTTAGGCGGAATAAGCATTGCAAGGTTTGTCTTGCCGCAAGCCGACGGGAATGCAGCACAGATATATTTGATCTCGCCCTTCGGATTCTGCACGCCGAGGATAAGCATATGCTCAGCCATCCAGCCCTCGTTTTTGCCGAGGAACGATGCAATTCTGAGCGCAAAGCACTTTTTGCCGAGAAGAACGTTTCCGCCGTAACCAGAGTTGACGGAGATAATTGTGTTGTCCTCGGGGAAGTGGCAGATATATCTCTTTTCAGCGTCGATATTGCACTTGCAGTGCAGACCGCGGATCCAATCCTCGCTGTCGCCGAGAACATCAAGAACTTGATTGCCGACTCTTGTCATGATGTTCATGTTGAGAACAACATAGATAGAGTCTGTAAGCTCAATACCGATCTTCGAGAACTCCGAACCTACCGGGCCCATCGAATACGGGATAACATACATTGTTCTGCCTGCATAAGCGCCCTTTGCAATGCCGTAAAGCATTTCATAAGCTTTGTTCGGATCCATCCAGTTGTTTGTCGGGCCGGCAGCTTCCTTTGTCTTAGAGCAGATAAATGTTCTGTCCTCAACACGGGCAACATCGTTGACAGCGGTGCGGTGCAGATAGCAGCCGGGGAGCTTGTCCTCGTTGAGCTTGATGAGCTCGCCGCTCTTAACAGCCTGCTCGCGAAGTCTGTTGTAGAGCTCTTCGCTGCCGTCGATAACGACGACTGAGTCAGGATTAGTCAGTTCCTTCATCTGTTCGATCCATGCGTTGACTGATTTGTTTTTGATCATAAGTCATTACTCCTTTGAACAAAATGTGATTTAACACGGGAAATACACTCTTAAAACATTCAATCTGTCCCCATATTAAACATTGATTATATTATAGCTCATTTTTTCATAAATTGCAACCCAAATTAACGAAAAATTCACATGTTGGCTGTCTTTTGCGGCAGGCGAAAATAAAATGCGAGTATGCGTAAAATCAAATACCCGACAAAAAGATAACCTTTTGTCGGGTATTAAAAGTAGTTCAGTATGTTGATTACTGCAAACCGACTCAGTCGGCAGCGGACGGTTAGTCTTTGTAGAGGATCGAAAGATCGCCGCTTGCGATAGCCGAAACGAGCTTACGAACATCAGCGAGATCGATCTTACCGTCATAATTTACATCGGAATTTCGCTTTGCTTCATTTGAAAGATCATTTGTCGATCCGTTAGAAATAGCGGCAACAAGCTCGCGGACATCTGCGAGATTGACCTGATCATCAAGATTGACATCGCCTGCAACTGCCTTTGCGACAGTAGTTGTTGTGGTAGTGGTCGTGGGTTTAGTTGTTGTGGTCGTAGTAGTTGTTGTCGTGGTAGTTGTTGTCGTGGTAGTTGTTGTCGTGGGTTTTGTTGTAGTAGTGGTCGTTGTGGGTTTTGTTGTAGTAGTAGTGGTCGTTGTGGGTTTTGTTGTTGTGGTAGTGGTCGTTGTGGGTTTTGTTGTTGTGGTAGTGGTCGTTGTGGGTTTAGTTGTTGTAGTAGTAGTGGTTGTTGTGGTCGTAGTAGTGGTTGTTGTGGTAGTTGTTGTTACAGGCTGCGAGGGGTTAACATCTTCGTAAGAAAACTCTGCGTCTTCAAAATCGGTGTAGAGCTCGGAAACGATCGGTTCGTACTCACCCCAGCCGAGCAGCTTAAGAGCGAAGCCGTCTCCTTTTTTGGTTGAAACAAACGAAAGTTTTTCGTTTTTGTCAACACCGTCCTTCAGCCTAAACCAAACCGTACCGATTCTGCCTGTCGTAACATATGTATTTTCGTTGTAGCCTTTGAGATAGGCCGTGTACGAGAAAAAGTTTCTTGCATTGGATTTATCGTAGGTCGGTTGATCCCACTTGGAATAATCATCAAAAACATCGGTGCTGTGATCGCATCTTACGATCTCGACCTTGTCGGAATCAAACTCGACATTCATGCCGAATGAGTAAGCGCCGACAGTGTTTTTATTTAAATCATACTGGATACCGATAAGGTCTTCGGCTGCATTGTAAACCGGAGTTGCCGAAAAACCAAGCGTGCCGGCATTATTTGCAATTCCGCAGGAATCGCCTGAGAACGGAATTTCAACGACCGTGTTATTGTCAACATCGCAGTAAAGATTGTTGCCCGAAACGCCTGTCGCCTTGAATTTGAATTCGGCAGTGTCCGAAACACCGTCTTTGATTCTGAACTTAAGCACACAGAGCTTGCCGATCTTTGTCATATTGGCTCTTGTGACGCTGAGCTGAGCGGTGTATGTATAAAAACCGTTTGTGTTAGAGTTTTCGATATTTGCCTGAGTAGGCGCTATCCATTCGCCTGATGCGAAAAGCTTGTTGTTGTTTTCAACCCCTGTGAATTCAACGAGCGTGTTGTCAAACGAAACATCAAAGCCGATCGACCAGATACCGGCTGTGTTCTTTTCGAGATAGAACGAAACGGCAAGCGAGCCGTCCTTGTCTTTGTCCACCGAGGCGGAAATAGCGGCTGCGGGCGTCACTTCTGTGTCTGCAGCACTGACGCCGATCGTGTAGAGCGAGGCGAAAAGAAGTGCAAACGCAAGTGACAAACTAATGATTTTTTTCAAAATTGATCCCTCCATATCGGATTTTTAATTCATTTTAATGATAGCATATTTTGATAACTTTTTCAAGCATTTTTACAAACGAACGGTGCGAAATAATTAACAAAGTTTTAAATTTTTTCTGCCAGGTTGAAAAGCCCGATCATCGGTGCTATAATTTATATTAAACGTTCAGTCCGCCGTTGGCACGCCGGCACAGCCGGCGGCAATGCCGCAGATATGCCGCGGGGAGTTTGTTCTGTGGGTTGTCTTTTGTACCCGACATTCGGTCGAGCGTGCAGAGCAGCTCTGCTGCCGCATAGGGCAAAAAGATATAGCATAGCCGTTGGTATAGTAAGCATAAAACTCTCTTAATATCATAACTCCACATCGGCGGATTGCAGCCGTTGTCTCGGGGTGAGCCTATGCCCGCAGGAACTTGCACAAG
>CAKSQZ010000014.1 GCA_934486895.1 uncultured Eubacteriales bacterium
CAGAATTATCGATGAAATGGAAGACAGGGGTATTGTCGGGCCATTTGAGGGTAAATCGAGAAGAGTTCTGATAACAAAACAGCAATGGCTTGAAATGCAGGCGAGAAGAAACGATGAATAGAACAGGCTATCTTCCGATAAGTCGCGATGAAATGCTTGAGCGCGGCTGGAACTATATAGATTTCGCTGTCGTGACCGGGGATTGCTATGTAGATCACCCGAGCTTCGGCACAGCTATTATCGCGCGGGAACTTGAAAGTCTCGGCTTTAAAGTCGGCATTATCGATCGTCCCGACACAGAAAACAAAAAAGCTTTCGAGCGGTTCGGTAAACCGAGATACGGTTTTTTTGTCGGCTCAGGTGTTATCGATTCAATGGTGCTCAATTACACGGTTGCCAAAAAGCGTCGAACCGATGATCTTTATGCACCGAGGAACTACCCGATAAAACGTCCCGATCGCGCTTTAACCGTTTTTTCAAACATGATAAGAAGGTCGTATCCCGACAGCCCGATAATTCTCGGCGGAATCGAAGCGTCTCTTCGCAGATTTGCACACTATGATTATTGGGCGGATAAACTTATGCCGTCTGTTCTGCTTGATTGCAATGCCGATCTTCTTTCATTCGGAATGGGAGAAAGGCAAACAAAGGAGATAGCGTTAAGACTGAAAAAAGGCGAAAAAATAAGCGAGATGACCGATATTCGCGGCACTTGTTATGTTGCAGACAGCATCGAAGGATTGTCGTGCATAAGCTTACATTCGTTTGAGCAGGAAAAGGGCGACAAGGAAGCCTATGCGGAAGACTGCCGTATTCAGCTTGAAGAGCAGGACCCCGTAACAGGCAAGAGAATAGTTCAGAAGTTCGGCGACAGATTCGTTGTGCAGAATCCGCCCGCGGTTCCGCTTGAAACGCAGGAGCTTGACCGTATCTACGAACTGCCGTATGAGCGGAATTACCATCCGTATTATGAGCAGTTCGGCGGTGTTGAAGCAATAAAGGAGGTGCGCTTTTCGATAACGCATAACCGAGGCTGTTTTTCCGCTTGCAATTTCTGTGCACTCAACTTTCATCAGGGCAGAACTGTCACATCAAGAAGTGAAGAATCTGTTTTGAAGGAAGCCGAAATGCTGACGCATGAACCCGATTTTAAAGGGTATATTCATGATGTCGGCGGGCCTACGGCTAACTTCCGTCATCGTTCGTGCCATAAACAGCTAAAGCACGGGTTTTGCAGAGGAAAGCGCTGTCTTGCTCCTCAAATGTGTAAAAACCTTGAGGTCGATCACAGCGAATATCTCGGAATACTCAGAAAAATGCGTTCGATAAAAGGAATAAAGCGCGTGTTTATCCGATCGGGTATCCGCTTTGACTATCTTATGGCAGACCCCGATAAAAGCTTTTTCAGGGAGCTTTGTAAATATCATATAAGCGGCCAGCTCAAAGTTGCACCGGAGCATTGCTCGGCAACTGTGCTCGAGCTCATGGGAAAGCCGTATATCAGGGCTTATAAGGAGTTTTCTAAAGAGTTTTATCTAATAAACGGCGAAATACATAAAGAGCAGTATCTTGTGCCTTATCTAATGTCATCACACCCCGGCTCCGATCTCAATGCAGCTATCGAATTGTCACTTTTTTTAAAAGAGCAAAAAATCCGCCCGCGCCAGGTTCAGGACTTTTATCCGACGCCGGGTACAATCTCCACCTGTATGTACTATACAGGGCTTAATCCGTACAATATGCAGCCCGTCACGGTTCCGAAAACACCGCATGATAAAGCTCTGCAAAGAGCTCTGCTTCAGTATTTTCTGCCGCAAAACCGCGCGCTTGTTATCGAAGCGCTCAGAAAAGCGCACAGAACAGACCTAATCGGAACATCGGATAAGTGTCTTATAAGACCGGGCAGTGACACTCCGTTTGTTCACACAAAGCAAAGCGAGAAGCAGGGTAAACATAAAGTCTCTTCAAAAAGTCCGAAAAGGAGTAAAAATAACAAATGGCAAGGTTCAGACCGAAAAAGACGGGGTTAATATTCACAATAGTTTTCGCTGCCGCGTTTTTAGCTGCAATCGGTATAACGCTTTCGTCCTACGGTATTATCAAAGGGCTGCCTACATGGGGTGAAATATTAAATCAAGCGCCTGCACCGTCGGCAGGTGAAGTATTAAGCGGCAACCGCGTCTGCTTTATCGATTGCGGACAAGGCGATTGCGAGGCGGTTATCTCGAATGAAAATGTAACGGTTATCGATTCCGGACCTGCCGCAAATAAAAGAAGCACTGTTCAAAATCTTAAAAACGCCGGAGTGACCAGGATAGATAATCTGGTGCTTACCCATCCGCACGAAGACCATATCGGCGGAGCTGTTCAAATACTCGAAGATTTTGAAGTCGGAAGAATTTTTATGATCAAGCCGTCTAAAACACCTAACACACAGACATATTTGAATCTGCTCAAAAAGATAGATGAAAAAGGACTCACAATAACTGTCCCTGAGATCGGCTCGGATTTCAAATGCGGCGATTTTACATTTAGGTTCTTAGGACCGCTCAAAGATTACAATGACAGCAATAATAATTCCATTGTTATTAAAGCATCTGTCGGCGGCAAATCGTTTTTATTCACGGGCGATGCCGAGGGAAAACCCGAAAGCGACCTTGTTGAAGAATACGGCAGTGAGCTTAAATGCGATATTTTGAAGGTAGGACACCACGGCAGCAGAACATCAACAAAAGCAAAGTTTTATAAAGCGGTTTCGCCGAAAATAGCTGTTATATCCTGCGGCGAGGATAACGACTACGGACATCCGCACGGCGAAACGCTTAAAACGCTTAGCAATATAACCGTCTATCGCACCGATCTGAACGGCACTATTACTGTCGGGGTGGACGGCGGCGAACTGAAAGTTGCTGTTTCAAAGGATATCAGGTGATAATATGAAGTTGATTATAGATAGATTTGAAGAAGATTTTGCGGTTTGCGAATCGGAAACCGGTATGGTCAATATAAAATGCTCGGATATTCCGAATGACGCCGCCGAGGGCGATACACTTGTATTATCAAACGGCAGATATTTAATCGATCGCGAAGATACGGAAAAACGAAGAAAAGAAATTGAAAAACTTCAGGATAAACTTTTCGGCTGATTACAGTTTCAAGAGGTGATATTATGAAAAAAATCAATGTTTTTATAAGCACAATAATGAGCGTTGTAATAGCGTTGTCGGCTGTCGGATTTTGCGCTTATGCACAGACAGGCATGCATGAATACAACGGCAGTGCAAAAACAATGTCCTACACCATTGTAGACGCTGAAACAGGCAATTCCTACACTCCGTCAACTGATTTCAAGGGCAGCGCGGTCGTTATGGTGTTCGGTTTGGTTGCGTCCAATGCTGAAAGCTATGTCAAAAATCAGCTTAACGCCGTTGATAACATCCTGAAGAATACGGCACCCGGGCTTGTAAAAGGCGTTTATCTTGATATTGCTTCTTCTAACACCGCGTCCGATGTGATGAATTTCAAAATATCAAACGGTTTTTCAAATATAATCTCAAGTGCCGACAGCGGCGGTTTGAACAACTATTATCTTTTCAATACATTAAAGGAAGATAATCTTTTGATTCCGTGCGTGCTCATAGCAGATGAAAGCGGCGCGATCAGATATTACAATACCGGAATGACAACTGCCCATGATATAAAGAACGCTCTTATCTCTATCCTAGGCGATCAGATCTTATCGAGAGATTATGTCGATTATTACGAAGATAATGTTGAAAGCAATAAATATGCCCAAACGGGTGATTATATAAGCGAAGATCTTTTAAATACAGCGACAGTTTTAGCGTCAAACGACAACGAAGGAGTGTCGGATGAAAATCTGCCTGTCGTTACAAATCTTGCAAATGAAATAACAAGCGGATTATCGGACGACTTGTCAAAAGCAAAAGCTATTGCTAATTGGATCTCCGAAAATATATATTATGATTTCGATTATCTCTACGGAACAACAAGCACGACATCTGAGACTGCTATCGATGTTATAAACACAAGAACTACCGTCTGCCGCGGATATTCTGCTTTGATGAACGCACTGTGCCGCACTGCAGGTATTCCCAGTATTCGTATTCTCGGCTATGCCGATTCATCGGGCG
This sequence comes from uncultured Eubacteriales bacterium, assembly GCA_934486895.1. Classification (GTDB taxonomy): domain Bacteria; phylum Bacillota; class Clostridia; order Oscillospirales; family Acutalibacteraceae; genus RUG14109. The sequence goes on from CAKSQZ010000014.1 coordinate 4,155, forward strand.
AGTGGACATATGAGAATGTCCACGGTTCTGAAAAAAGCCGCGCTAATCATATGTGGAATGAGGTCTATGTAAACGGCAGATGGCTTATTATCGACACCACATGGAACAGCTTAAATCGCTATGAAAACGGCGAAAAGATAACAAATGCGCCGAGAGATAATTATTTCGATCCCGACATTGAAACATTCAGTCTCGATCACAGGATCGTGCAGTATTTCGATAGTGTCACAGACAGTGCAACAGGGTTTAAATACAACCGTTCTTATGACGGTGTTTTCGCTGCGGGCTATACAGGTTCGCTTTCAAACGGTGCTCTTTCGCTTCCGCAGACTATAATCGGCAGGCCTGTTGTCGGAATAACTCAAGTCTCATTTCAGGCGGCATATCTTAAAGGAACGCTGAGATCGGTCACACTGCCAAACACGGTCGATGTAATCGAGTATGCGGCGTTTTACGGGAATTTATCGCTTTCGCATATCAACATTCCGTATAATTGCAATATAGGGAGCAGTGTGTTTTTGTATTGCGGCAGCAGCTATAAGCCGACTGAAATTTGGGGATTCAGCGGCTCTTCGGCGGAAAAGTATGTGAGTGATAATTCATCTTCAAATCTGAAATTTGTTGCAAAGGATTGCACCGTGCTCGGCCATACAAGCGGCGTATGGAAGACTATAACCGCTGCCGAGTGCAACTCTGTCGGAGAAGACGGGAAATATTGTGAGGTTTGCAATACGCTTCTCGAAACTCGCGAAACGACTGTTTCTCATCAGTTCGGCAGATGGGATGGCGACGGAGAAACTCAGATCAGAAAATGCATAAACTGTGATGAAACGCAAAGCAGAGCCAACCCGTATTATGTTGCGCCCACTACTGTAACTACAACTACCTCCGCCTCAACCGAGGCGACTGAACCTAAAAAAGGCGATCTTAATTCGGATAACATTGTAAATACAGCCGACCTTCTTCTCCTGAAAAAGCTGATCGCTAATGAAAATTTGTCGGATGAGATCTATCACCTTTCTGATTTGAATGCAGACGGTGCGGTTAATATAATCGATCTTATATATCTTAAATCAATTATAATAAACTATTGAACAGGCAAAATGGAGTGTGTTGAAAATGGGCAGCTACCCGAAAGCTCAAGAGGGAATGTATTTTATTGATCCCCAAACGACTATATGCGACTATGATGTGAATTGTAATATGACATTGTTCGCTTTTTTGAAGTATCAGCAAGACGCCGCCGAGAAGCATGTTTCATCGCTCGGGTGCGACTGCGATAATATGGTAGCGCATAAGCTCGCTTTTCTTGTCAATAAAACCCGCAATATCATTTATCGTATGCCGAAATACGGTGAAAGATTTCGGCTTTACACGTGGAATATAGGCACAAATGGCGTTCGCTTCAGAAGAGGCTTTTTGTGGTACTCGGAGGACGGCGAGCTGTTGGCGCACGGATGCAATATCTATGTGCTCGTGAACACCGAAACACACCGCCCGCTCAGACCGAGTGCGCTGTATGTCGATTTTGATGAGTATCCCGATTATGAGAATCCGGCGCTCTCACTTGATAGTGATATGTCTATGATAAATCCAAGCCTTGTCGGCAGAAAAACAGTGACATATTCCGATCTTGATCTAAACCGGCATCTGAACAACGCGCGATACGCCGCAATTCTTCAGGATAACCTGCCTGAAGATCGCAGAAGCGCCGAAAAAATCAGATCATTCGCGATCGATTTCATTAAGGAAGTTCCGCTCGGAACACAGCTTGAAATTTTTTCTGAAACATCGGAGAAACATACTGTTATAAAAGGAACTGCTCAGGAACACGACAGATTTTCAGGCAGGGTAGATTATGCAAATTAAAATAATCCGTACAGGCGGCACTATCGAAAGCAAAAAGTCCGCCGGGGGACTCGAACCCTCAGCGGCAGATCTTTCGTTTGTCAGAGCATTGACAGATACAAAGATCGAGTCTGACAGCCTATATTGTATCGACAGCAGCGATGCTTCGGTTGATATGATAACGCATATTGCCGATTATATCCGAAATGATGAAAGCGACGGCTTTGTTATAACCCACGGAACCGACACAATGGCGTATACTGCGGCAGCTCTCAGCTTCCTGCTCGGCAATATCGGCAGACCGGTTATTATAACAGGCTCAATGCTACCGCTCGGAGATGCCGGATCCGATGCTAAAATGAATTTGTCAAACGCAGTGCTTGCCGCGGACACGCTTAAAAACAGCGGAGTTTATATTTTGATGAACGGCAGACTTATTCACGGTGCGAAAGCGATAAAATCGAATACCAGCAGCGTTATATCTTTCAAGCCGGCTGACGGTGTTTTCACACGGTTTCCGAAAGCTGTTCCGATCGGAAACAAACTTTCGGGTAAAATTAAGATCGAGTATGTGACGCCGCTTACAAAGCAGATCGGTGCGGATGATGCTCAGGCAGTCCTGTTGTGCGGTTATGGCAGCGGAAACCTGCCGAAAAGGCTCAAATTGCCGAATAAGCCGTGCTATCTTGTTTCTCAGTGTCCGTTCGGTGTGGTCGATATGTCGGCCTATAAATCCGGAGCGGATGCTCTAAAGCGCGGTGTTATCCCGCTTAACATGACTCTTCCGGCCGCATCGATGAAGCTGGCGGCGGCGTATTCCTATGATTCAGAATCGGCAAAGAAGATCATGCAGACCGAATATTGCGGAGAATTTCTAATCGGCTGAGAATCGATCGATTTTTGATTGACAAGTGCGGTTTATGAGTATATAATTTATAATAAGTGAAAAACGGAGGAATAAAAAATGCGGATTGCGAGTCAAAAATCAATATCTTGCTTTTCTTATCTTCTGTTTAATATTTGTTTTTTAAGTCTGCATATCGTCGATGTGCAGACTTTTGTATGAGAAACGAAAGGAACGGTGTGTGATGAAGGACAGACATTTGATCGATCTCGATGATTATTCGATAGAGGAAATATCGGAAATACTTAATCTCGCAGATATAATCATGAAAAAGCCGCAGTATTTCACAGCGAGCTGCAGCGGCAGAGTTATGGCAACGCTGTTTTATGAACCGTCCACCAGAACCCAGATGAGCTTTCAAACCGCAATGCTCCGTCTCGGCGGCAGTATCATCGGATTTGATGATCCGGGCAATTCATCTGTTTCAAAAGGCGAAACCCTTAAAGACACGGTGAGAGTTGTCAGCAATTATGCCGATATTATCGCAATACGCCATCCTCTTGAAGGCTCGGCACAGGCGGCGGCTATGTATTCGAGAGTGCCCGTTATAAACGCGGGCGACGGCGGACATCTTCACCCGACGCAGACACTGACCGATCTTTTCACACTCAGCAAAACAAAAGGCACACTTTCGGGCTTATGCATCGGTCTTTGCGGCGATCTGAAATTCGGAAGAACCGTCCACTCGCTTATCAAAACGCTTTGCCGTTATCCCGATAACGAATTTGTGCTTATTTCAACTAAGGAGCTGGGACTTCCGCAATATCTTAAAGACTTTATCGTCGCGAGCGGTCATAAATATTCCGAGTGCGAATCGCTCGAAGATGCCATGCCCTCAATAGATGTTCTTTATATGACACGTATTCAACGAGAGCGCTTTTCGAGTATAGATGAATATGAACGGCAAAAGGGAGTGTTCGTGCTTGACAAAGAAAAGCTGAAAAAAGCTAAATACGGACTCAAGATCCTTCATCCGCTTCCGAGAGTGGACGAAATTGCCTATGAAGTCGATGAAGATCCGAGAGCGGAATATTTCAATCAAACGGAATACGGTATGTACGCGAGAATGGCGCTTATCCTCAATATGCTCGACAACGGCGGTAAAAAGCTTTCATCGCTCCCTGAAAGCAATTCAGATAAGCTTTGCTCGAATGAAAAGTGTATAACACGCAGAGAAACATATCTTCCGCGAGTTTATAAAAAAGCTTTCGGCAGATCGATCTGCAAATATTGCGAACACGATAATTCTTAAAATACTTAACAAATTATAAACAATCGATAAAAAATATTGAAGAAACCGCTTCATTGTGATATAATAGAATATCAAGTTTATTATGGGGTAGTATGAAATCATGATTATTTTCGGGCTTGATCCAGGTTATGCGATCGTCGGTTTCGGAGTTATAAGTTATGAAGCGAGCCGATTTAAGGTTTTGGAATACGGCGCTATAACCACCGATAAGGACACGCCTTTTGAAAAGCGGATCGAAGAGATTTATGACGGTATGAATTATTTGCTTGAAAAATACAAGCCTGCTGCAATGTCAGTGGAAAAGCTGTATTTCAACACCAATACCACAACAGCGATCAGCGTTGCACAGGCGAGGGGCGTTTGCCTGCTTTCCGCTGTCAAGCACGGAGTTGAAATAGCGGAGTATACACCGCTTCAGGTCAAAATGGCCGTAACAGGCTATGGCAGAGCAGAAAAGCATCAAATTATGGAAATGACTAAAACGCTGCTTTCGCTGAAAGAGACCCCAAAGCCGGATGATGCGGCGGATGCACTTGCCGTTGCTGTTTGCCATGCTCATACAGGCGGTTCGATTGCTTCAAGACTGGGACTTCGCTGAAAGCATAAAGGAGAAAAAGATGATTTATTCGCTAAACGGAACGCTCATTCATATTGATTCGCAGTCCGTGGTTATAGAATGCGGCGGTGTCGGCTATAAATGTTCTGTAACATCGCAGACACTCGGCTCGCTCCCGAATATCGGAGAAAAAGCAAGATTGTATACATATATGAGCGTAAGGGAAGACGGGGTTGAGCTTTTTGGGTTTTCCGCCGAGGATGAACTCAGCTCATTTAAACTGCTCATCGGCGTGAACGGTGTCGGACCCAAAGCGGCGCTCGCGATCTTGTCGGAGTTGTCGCCGTCAAAGCTTGCGATTGCGGTGTCGTCTGGCGATATAAAATCTCTAACACGCGCTCAGGGAGTGGGCAATAAAACAGCTCAGCGCATCGCGCTTGAGCTTAAAGATAAGTTTTCATCGCTCGGTGTCTCACAGGACGATAGTGAAAGTCCTCAGATCGCCGATGTTCCGCGCGGCTCGGATAATTTGTCGCAGGCGGTAGCCGCACTTGTTAATCTCGGCTATTCGCAGTCGGAAGCGCAGTCTGCGGTTTCCAAATGCAATGCGGCGGCAGATGTCGGAGATATTATCAAAGATGCGCTTAAATATTTATTCTGAGGTTTGTTATGAACGACGAATTTGATTTTGAAAACCGAATAGTGTCAACCGGCTTTATCGGCGATGATGAAACAGAAGTTTCGCTTCGTCCGAAAACGCTCGGAGAATACATAGGGCAGACTAAGGCTAAAGATAATCTTTCGATTTATATGGACGCGGCGCGCCGTAGAGGAGAATCGCTTGATCATGTTTTGCTTTACGGTCCTCCGGGTCTCGGAAAGACAACGCTCGCAGGTATCATTGCCAATGAAATGGGCGTTAATCTTCGCATCACATCGGGTCCTGCGATAGAAAAGCCCGGCGATCTTGCCGCGCTTCTCACAGGACTTGATACGGGAGATGTCTTGTTTATCGATGAAATTCATCGTTTGCCGAGAACGGTTGAGGAGATTTTATATCCTGCAATGGAGGACTACGGAATCGACATTATTATCGGTAAAGGCCCTTCTGCAAGATCAATAAGGCTTGATCTTAAAAAGTTCACTCTAATCGGTGCAACGACCCGTTCGGGAATGTTATCCGCGCCGCTCAGAGATCGCTTCGGCGTTATTCTCCGCCTTGAAATGTATACTCCCGAACAGCTTTCACAGATCGTTACCCGTTCTGCGAGAATTCTCGGTATTGCCATTGATCAGGCAGGCGCGCTTGAAATTGCGTCTCGCTCAAGAGGAACACCGAGAATAGCAAATCGCTTACTCAAAAGAGTGCGCGATGTCGCCGAGATACAGTTTGACGGCGTTATAACCGAGGGGGTCGCAATAAATGCTCTCAACCGCTTTGAGGTAGATGAGCTGGGACTTGACGATTTTGACCGCAGAATGCTAAAAACCATGATCGAGGTTTACGACGGCGGCCCTGTCGGACTTGATACAATAGCAGCTGCAATGAATGAGGATTCGGCGACAATCGAGGATGTGTGCGAGCCGTATCTTATGCAAATAGGCTTTTTGTCAAGAACAGCACGCGGTAGATGTGTCACGCCGCTCGGATATAAACATTTGGGGTTGACAATGAACGGTCAGCAGACTTTTTAATCGAAAGGAAATTTAAGATGGGTAGATTATTCGGAACTGACGGTGCAAGAGGTGTAGCCAACACAGAGCTCACCAATGAGCTTGCAATGAATATCGGCAGAGCTGCGGCAATGGTGCTCAGCCGCCGCAGCGAGGGAAAACCGAGAGTTTTCATCGGAATGGACACAAGAATATCCTCCGAAATGCTAGAAAGCGCACTTGCAGCGGGACTGTGTTCGGTTGGCTGCGATGTATTGCTTGGCGGCGTTGTGCCGACACCTGCAACAGCATTTCTTATAAAAAAGCTTGAGTGCAGCGCAGGAATAATGATAAGTGCCTCGCACAACCCCTGCGAATACAACGGAATAAAGCTGTTCGACAGTGAGGGCTACAAGCTGCCCGATGCTATCGAAAATGAGATTGAGAGCATCGTGCTCGATAATTCTGAGGAATATCCCACTCCGATCAGAGGCGATCTCGGCAGAATAAGCCATGTTGAAAGTGCTGTTGATGTTTATATCGAACATGTAGTTTCAACAACAGATGTTGATTTTTCCGGCATCAGAGTAGCTCTCGACTGCGCGAACGGATCATCATCGGTAACCGCAAGAAAGATCTTTGAATCGCTCGGAGCGGAATGTGATATCATCAACTGTGAGCCGGACGGCGTTAATATCAATGATAACTGCGGTTCGACTCATATCGATGTTCTTGCCGATTATGTAAAGGCAGGCGGTTTTGACCTCGGACTTGCGTTTGACGGCGATGCCGACAGATGCCTTGCGGTCGATGAAACCGGTAACATTGTAGACGGCGATATGATAATCGCAGTCGTTGCAAAGTTTTTTAAAGACCACGGCAAACTCAAGAATAACACCGCTGTTATGACTGTCATGTCCAACCTCGGTTTTTTCAAATTTGCCGAGAAAAACGGTATCAATGTTCCCAAAACAAAGGTTGGCGACCGCTATGTGCTCGAAGAAATGAAGCGCGGCGGACATTGTATCGGCGGCGAGCAGTCGGGGCATATCATTTTTCTTGACTACGCTTCAACGGGAGACGGACAACTTTCGGGTGTTCAGCTCATAAGTATAATTAAAAAGACGGGTAAAAAACTTTCCGAGCTTGCAAGCGAAATGGTCAAATTCCCGCAGGTAATGGTAAATATCAAAACAACCAATGATATCAAAGCGGTATTTATGAGCGATGAGCGTGTTACAAACGCAATAGACGCTGCCGAAAAACGCCTTGCAGGAGACGGAAGAGTGCTTGTGCGCGCTTCGGGAACAGAACCGCTTATTCGTGTTATGATCGAAGGAATGGATGAACAGCTTATAACCGACTGTGCCGAAAGCATAGCCGATGTTATTCGTTCGCTTTAAAATGCAATGAGAAATACAGAACTTTGGCAGGACTATGAGCTTATCGACGCATCGGACGGTGAACGGCTCGAGCGATGGGGAGATATTATTCTTATTCGCCCTGATCCGCAGGCGGCATTTTCATCCGGAAAACGCGACAGCAGGTGGAGAAACGCGCATGCCCGCTATATCCGCAGTAACACAGGCGGCGGCAGGTGGGAGCAGTTTAAACCTGTTCCGGATTCATGGCAGATAAGCTATCGCGATTTGAAATTTAATCTGAAGCCTATGGGATTCAAGCACACAGGACTTTTCCCCGAGCAGGCTGTAAATTGGGATATGATGCGCGGTATTATAGAAAACGAGAGCCGCCCGCTTTCGATCCTTAATCTTTTCGCCTACACAGGCGGCGCAACGATCGCTTGTCTTAAATCAGGCGCTGCTGTAACACATGTTGATGCATCCAAAGGCATGGTAGCATGGGCTAAAGACAATGCTTGTTCGAGCGGTGTTGAAGACCGAAGTGTCAGATGGCTTGTTGACGACTGCGGTAAATTTGTTGAGCGCGAGATCCGCAGAGGCAGAAAATACGACGGTATTATAATGGATCCTCCGTCCTACGGCAGAGGCCCGGGCGGGGAAGTGTGGAAGCTCGAAGATATGATCTTCCCGCTGGTTGAAAGATGCGTTGAAATACTGTCTGACGACCCTGCGTTTTTTGTAATAAATTCATATACAAGCGGAATATCTCCGTCTGTTATGCAATATGTACTCGGGCTGACTGTTAAAAATAAGTTCGGCGGAACGATTGAAGCCGATGAAATCGGATTACCTGTCACAAAAACGGGAATGGTATTACCGTGCGGAGGAACGGCAGTCTGGAAAGGAAACGATCGATAAGTTGGATAACATTATCAGTGTGAAAAATGTCAGCGTCAGCTATCATGATGCTGAACAGACAGAGCAAACCGAAAAGGTTCTCAGCGGCTTTGATCTTGATATAGAACGGGGTTCGTTTGTCAGTGTCCTCGGACATAACGGATCCGGAAAATCAACGCTTGCGCGCCTGTTCAACGGTCTGCTCACACCAGACGTAGGCAGCGTCACGGTGGACGGACTTGACACATCGGATGAAGAAAATCTTTTTGATATAAGAAGCAGAGTAGGGCTTATTTTTCAAAATCCGGACAATCAGATCGTTGCATCGATCGTCGAGGAAGATGTTGCATTCGGCCCTGAAAACCTCGGTGTTGATCCTAAGGAGATCAGAGAAAGAGTTGATGACGCTTTAAAAGCGGTCGGCATGTATGAGTACCGCAGACATGAAACCCATAAGCTATCCGGCGGCCAGAAGCAGAGAATTGCCATTGCGGGAATTATTGCAATGCAGCCGGAATGTATAGTTTTCGATGAGCCCACCGCTATGCTCGACCCCAGGGGCAGAAGCGATGTTATGAAGATAATCCGCAGATTAAACCGCGAGTATAACAAAACAGTCGTTCTTATAACGCATTATATGAACGAGGCGGCAGAAGCGGACAGAGTTGTGGTTATGGACTCAGGCAAGATCATATCCGATGATACACCGCATAAAGTTTTTTCAAAAGTTGAGCTTTTGAAATCTGTCGGTCTTGATGTGCCTCAGCCGAGTGAGCTTGTATATCAGCTCAAAAAAAGCGGTGTTGAAATGGCGGATGTTTTAACCGCCGAAGAATGTGTTGAAGAGATAATGAAGAAAATAACGGAGGTTTGATCACTGTTGATACTGCAAACCGAAGAATTGAGGTATGTTTATTCCGAGAATACGCCGTTTGAAAAGACTGCGGTGGATAATGTGAGTATCTCAATTGAAGAAAACGACTTTATAGGGCTGATCGGTCATACAGGCTCCGGAAAATCGACGCTTGTCCAGCATTTAAACGGACTACTAAAGCCTACTTCCGGCAAGATCTATTTTGACGGTCAGGATATTTCGGATAAGGATTTTGATATAAAAGCGCTTAGATTCAAGGTCGGGCTTGTGTTTCAATATCCGGAATATCAGCTTTTCGATGAAACTGTTGAAAAGGATATTTCTTTCGGCCCTCGCAATATGGGGCTTGACGAAGCTCAGATAAAAGAGCGTGTTGTTGACGCTGCAAATGCGGTAGGCTTAAAGCCGGAGCTGCTTTCCCGTTCGCCGTTTGATCTGTCCGGCGGTGAAAAACGCCGAGCCGCGATAGCAGGCGTTATTGCGATGCAGCCGAAAGTGTTGATACTTGATGAGCCGACTGCCGGACTCGATCCTCTCGGCAGAAATACCATACTTGATATGCTTTCAAAGTACCGCCGAGAGCATAACACCACGGTTGTCCTTGTTTCTCACAGTATGGAAGATGTCGCAAAAGTGGCAGATAAAGCTATTGTTATGGATCACGGTAAAGTCGCAATATACGACACTGTCGAAAAGGTTTTTTCGAATGCTGAGAGACTTGAAAAAATCGGGCTTAATGTACCTGAGATAACAAAGATATTCTCTGCACTTCGGTCGAGAGGTATTGATCTGCCGGACGATGTCTACACGGTCGATCGCGCTTTGTCGGTGCTGCTTCCTATACTGAAAAAGGGGGCTGCAAAATGAAAGAAATAACCTTCGGCCAGTATCTTCCGTTTGATTCGTTTATTCATAAGCTCGATCCCAGAACTAAGCTTCTTCTCACATTCGGGCTGATAGTTGTAACATTTGTTTGTTTCAACTTCTGGTCGCTCGGCGCAATGGTGCTGTTCACGATCGGAATAATGGCAGTATCTAAAGTGCCGTTTTCGTTTTATTTAAGGTCGCTTAAGGCGATATGGTTTTTCGTGCTTCTGACGGCGATACTGAATGTATTTTACATCAAAGGCGAAACGCTTTTATGCTCGTTTTGGATAATAGATATTTATCTTGAGGGTATTGTTAAAGCTTTATTTATAGCCGTTCGTATCGCACTTTTGATCTTCATCAGCTCCATGCTGACATATACGACCGCGCCGACAGCTCTGACAGACGCTATCGAACGCCTGCTTTCACCGCTTATGAAGCTCGGCCTTGACACGCATATGTTCGCTATGATGATGACTATCGCCATTCGTTTTATCCCGACGCTTATCGAAGAAACGGATAAAATAATGTCTGCGCAGAAAGCAAGAGGTGCGGATATAGACAGCGGCGGCTTTATAAAGCGTATTAAGGCCGTTGTCCCGATTTTAATACCACTTCTTTTATCATCTGTCCTCAGAGCAAAGGAGCTGGCAGATGCAATGGAATGCCGTTGCTATCATGGCGGCAAGGGAAGAACCCGAATGAACAGATTAGAAGCAGGCGGCAGAGATGCTGCGGCCGTGCTTTCATCTTTGGCTTTGCTTGCGATAATTATTGTTTTGAATATTTTTATGTAACGGAGAATCGCTATGCCACGGTATTTAATGACTATCCGTTTCGACGGCACAATGTATCACGGTTGGCAGGTGCAAAAAAATGCGGTCAGTGTACAGCAAACGGTACAGGATGCATTTGAAAATGCACTGTCTTTACGACCGGGAATAACCGGATGCAGCCGAACTGACAGCGGAGTACACGCAAATAAATATTGCTTTCATTTTGATCTTGAAAACGACATTGCGCCAAAGGGCATTACAGCGGCGCTCAATTCAAAACTGCCGAAAGACATTTGCGCTGTCGATTGCAACTATGTACCGGACGATTTTCATGCCAGATACGGCGTTTTGAAAAAAAGATATGTCTATCGGATCTACACAGGCAAAATAAGAGATCCGTTTTTATTCAGATATTCATATCATTGCAAGCGCAATTTAAACGCAGATATAATGAACAAAGCCGCCGAAAAGTTTATCGGAAAGTATGATTTCAGCTCGTTTTGTGCATCCGGATCGTCTGTTGAAGACAACACGCGAACAGTGTTTTCTGCGACTGTCAGCAAAAAAGGCGATATTATCGAGTTCGCAGTCGAGGCAGACGGATTTTTATATAACATGGTCAGGATCATGGCGGGAACGCTGATCGATGTCGGTGCGGCAAAACTTTCGCCGTCGGATATACCGACGATCATTGCGAAAAAAGATCGCAGCGCTGCCGGAGCGACAGCGCCCGCACAGGGACTTTTCCTCGATGACGTGATCTATTAGGGGGAATAAAATGGACGAACAGGAGAAAAAGCCGAACTCCGGCTTTAAATTACTTGAAAAAACAAAGAAAAAGATCCGTCCGCTGCATATAATAGTTGCAGCGGTGCTTTTGCTTGTTATTGCGGCTGTTATATTTCTGACGACATTGCCCATACCCATAGCAGAATGGTTGAGCACAAAGTTTGCTACTTCGTCAAATGCCGGGTTTCCGTGCAGTCTTTCGGATTATGGCTCCGCAAAAAGTGTAAGCGTCTGCTCAGACTATTATATTATTCTAACCGATTCAAATGTAATAAGCGTCGATAAAAACGGCGGTGTCGTCAATACGACTTCGCATGGCTATGCGGACTGTGTTATAAAAAGCTCGGATCACAGATTTATCGTTTTCAACCGCAAAAGCACGGGCTATCAGATCCATAATGCGACCAAAAAGCTGAGCGACTCATCTGCTGACGGCAATATTGTAACAGCAGATATTGCAAATGACGGAACTTATGCAATAGTTTCCGATTCCAATGAAGTTGTTGTTTTCAACGACGAATTTGAAAAAATATATAAATTTAAATCGGCCGAAAAAAGCATTGTTGACGTCGATATTTCCGGAAAAGGAGGAAGAGTCGCCGTTGCAAGCGTCAACACGCAAAACGGTAAAATCATCTCAACCATCCAGGCATATAAGCTCAATTCCGAAGAAGCGGTAACAAAGTTTTCGTTCGATGGGCTTGCACTTGATATCGAGCAGAACGGTTCTGATATAATCGTTATCGGCGATAATAAATGTGCTGTTTATAATTCCGATGGAAAAATAATAGGCGAATTTGATTACAAAGGAAAGGTTCTTTCGGCTATCGAGAAAAACAGCAGTAATATCCTGCTTGCTATTTCGGACAGTGTTAATTCTCAGCAAAAAACGCTGTATTTGCTTTCAACACGTGCGTCTGTCAGCGCTCAGATAAGCTGTGATAAATCTGCTAAGGCATACGGTATCGGAGCCGGTGTGATATATGTTTTGTCGGATAACCTTTATGCGTATAACAACGACGGCAAGCTCACCGATTCCTATGAACTTCCGCCCGGAGCGTCTGATTTTGCCGTTAACGGCAGCAGTGTTGTTGCTGTCGGCTATGATCAGATCGACAGGCTTATAAAATAGTTGCGTTAAATCTTAAAATATGTTATACTGAATTTCGGTGTTCAAAACTCGAAAGCGGAGGGAACATATATGGCACTTGCTGTTGATATATCGATTATTTTGATAATCGCTTTGATCGTGTGGCGCTCTGCGGTCCATGGATTTGTAAGAACCGTAATCGAGGTTGTCGGATATATTCTTTCGGCGGTTGTCGCATTGTCGCTCTCAAGTGCCATTGCAGATGCTGCTTATGATAATATAATTCGCCCAAAAGTAATAAGTGCTGTACGGTCGGCTTCCGAAGAAACATCCGTCAGCGCAGAAAACTTTGCTGAAAATGTCTGGGATAACCTGCCGTCGTTCATTTCCGGCACAGTCGGTTTCTTCGGCTCAAAGGAAGATGCGATCGGAGGAATAGGTTCCTGCATTCAAAACGGCAGCAACAGTGCCGCGCAAAATATCGCCGATAAGGCGGTGAAGCCTATCGCAACAAACCTTGTCCGCTCAATCGGGTCGACTGTCATATTTATTTTATTGATTATCGCTGTAAAATTTCTCGCTAAAGCTATCAACCGAATTTTCAGTATTCCTGTTATCGGAAGTATCAATGCAACCCTTGGCGGTGTTATAGGCGTTGCAAAGGGCGTTGTGCTGATATTTGTGCTGATATTTGTTATTCGTATCGCCGTTAACGCGATGTCGGGCGAATTTTGGATTTTCAACGATAAACTGATAAATGAAACATACTTATTCCGCTTTGTTTATGACCTTGCGGCAGTAGGCTAATAAAACAAGAAAGGCAGAGAAATGAAAATGGGAGATAACAAAAGCAAGGATAAAATACTCACTATTCCGAATATATTGTCTTTTGTTCGCATAGCAATAGTTCCGTTCTTTTTGATATTCTATTTCAGCAATGAGCGGGATTCGATTCTTATTTCTGTGTGTTTGCTTGCTTTTTCGGCCTTTACCGATATTGTCGATGGTTTTGTTGCAAGAACATTCGATATGGTCTCAACATTCGGAAAGATAATCGATCCGATCGCAGATAAGCTTACTCAAGGCGTTGTTGTTATCGCAATATCGATAAAACACACTGAATTTATTCCGCTTATGGCGATACTGGTGCTTAAAGAATTTTTTATGTTTCTCGGAGCAATCAACCTTTTTGAATCCGGAACAAGACCTGCCGAAGCAAAATGGTGGGGGAAGCTCGGAACAGTTTCTATCTATGCTTTTTTCATCGCATCGCTGACTTATGATATTGTCGGAGAGGCATTTCCGTATATGATCCTGATCGTGCTTGCAGTCTTTGCCGCGATCTGCCTGATCTTCTCGTTCATCAATTATATCAAGCTGTTTATTAAAATCAAAAACGGAAAATATGATATGGAAAACGAGCACACTAAAGACTGAGAAAGGATTTTGGTATGATGAAAATGTGTTGCAGATGCCACGAACGGCCTGCAGTTGTGTTTGTTACAAAAATAGAAGGCGATAAGACCACGCCGGAAGGATATTGCATCAAGTGCGCGCGTGAGCTTAATATTGCTCCGGTCAACGATATGCTGAATAAAATGAATCTTTCGGATGAAGATCTTGAAAATATGAACATCGGTATAACCGAGATGATGAAGGAGTTTATCGATCCGGAGACCGGTGAGATCGATCGTGATGCTGTCAATAAATCACTCGGAGAGTTCGGAAATATGATCCCGGGCGGAATGTCCGCAATACAGTTTATGAACGGTGAGGATAACGGCGTCGTTGAGGACATTCTTGCGGAAGAAGTTCCTGAAGGCAGCGAACAGGATTTCGGGGACGAACATACGGACCCTGATAAAAAACACAAAAAAGGCAAGTTCAAATTTTTGGACGGTTATTGTACAAATCTAACAGCTCGTGCAAGAGAGAATAAGATGGACCGCATCATCGGCAGGGAATGCGAGCTTTATCGTGTCATTCAAATTCTTTCCCGCCGTCAGAAGAATAACCCATGCCTTATAGGCGAACCCGGCGTCGGTAAGACAGCTATTGCCGAAGGCCTTGCTCAGCGTATTGCAGAGGGAAAAGTCCCTGCAAGGCTGATAAATAAAGAGATCTATATGCTCGATCTCACATCGCTTGTCGCAGGCACTCAGTTCAGAGGTCAGTTTGAAGCGAGAGTCAAAGGGCTTATTGATGAAGTCCGCAAAGCCGGAAACATCATTCTTTTTATCGATGAAGTCCACAACCTTGTCGGAACAGGTGATTCCGAGGGCACAATGAGCGCCGCGAACATTTTGAAACCGGCTCTTTCGAGAGGTGAGATTCAGGTTATCGGTGCGACAACTTTCAATGAATATCGCAAGTATATCGAGAAAGACGCCGCTCTCGAACGCCGTTTTCAGCCTGTGACGGTTGAAGAACCGTCCATTGAAGACACGGTACAAATGCTCAAGGGTATCAAGTCTTATTATGAGGTTCATCATAATGTTAAAATGAGCGATCAGATATTGAGACGGGCAGTCATGCTTTCAGAGCGCTATATAACCGACCGCTATATGCCCGATAAGGCGATCGACCTTGTAGATGAAGCATGCGCTTGTGCTAACCTCCGCAATAAAACCGCTAACGACTATCTTATCAATCAGTATAAGATCGGCGACCTGAATGCGCAGTTAATGCAGGAAGAATCGACTCAGAATGTTGATTATGAAAAGGTTGCAAATCTGAAAACTCAGATTGCGCTTTTAGAGGGACAAACCGAAAGTGTGACTCCCGAACAGCTTCAAACCGAAGTCACATTTAATGATCTGGCCCATGTTATCGAACTTTGGACAGGTATTCCGGCGTCGAAGATCCAGGAGAGCGATCTTAAAAAGCTCAGCTCTTTGGAGAAGGCACTTCACAAAAAGATCATCGGTCAGGACGAAGCTATAAAAGTCATAGCAGCGGCTGTTAAGCGCTCGCGCGTGCAGATAAACAAAAAGCGCCGACCGGCTTCTTTCATCTTTGTCGGGCCGACAGGCGTCGGAAAGACCGAGCTTGTCAAGGTGCTTGCCAATGAGCTTTTCGACACTCCGGAGACCCTTATCAGACTTGATATGTCCGAATTTATGGAGAAGCATTCTGTATCAAGGATCATCGGCGCTCCTCCCGGATATGTCGGATACGATGAAGCGGGACAGCTCACCGAAAAGGTCAGAAGAAAGCCTCATTCGGTCATTCTTTTTGATGAGATTGAAAAAGCCCACCCCGATGTTATGAACATTCTGCTCCAGATACTTGACGACGGCAGAGTTACCGATGCTCACGGCAGAACGGTCAATTTTGAAAACACCATAATCGTCATGACATCCAACGCAGGAAGTAACCGTACCGAGACTGCGCTCGGCTTCGGTAAATCGACAGACACTCTTGTTAAAGAAAAAGCGATAAAAGCGCTTGAAGAAGTGCTCAGACCTGAGTTTCTCGGCAGAGTGGATGAAATAGTTGTGTTCTCACAGCTTGGGTATGATGCGCTTGTTAAGATCGCCGCTCTTATGATCGATGAGATCAAGGAGCCGCTTGAGGAGCGCGGTATTGAGCTTTCATGCAGCAGCGCGGCATACAGCGCGCTTGCAAAGCAGGCGGAAGGTAAGCCACGCGGAGCAAGAGAGCTTCGCAATGCAGTCCGCCGCAGTGTCGAGGATAAAATAACCGACCTGTTGGTTGAGCGTTATGACGATCCCCCGAAAAAGATTTTTGTCGGTGCGAAAAACGGTGATGTCACAATTAAAGCCGAGTAAATCGGTATAATTTCTTGTATCAGCGATCGAGTCTTTTATGTTATAAGGCTCGATCGCTTTTTTATTTATAAACATTGACAAGCTGTAATTTCTATGGTAAAATGAACTTTAGCAAAATATGAAAAAACAAGGAGAACCATAAATGAAAAAGATTTTATCGTTTTTATTGTGCACCGCGCTTATATTTTCGGCACTTTCGCTGACACTTTCAGCCTCCGCCGATTATTGGGGTAGCTATAGATACACTATACTCAATGACGATACAGCCGAAATCACAGGTTATTCCGACAGTAGCAGTGATATCACAATACCAAGCATTATAGACGGTCATACCGTCTCAAGCATAGGCTGGGGTGTGTTTGTAGGCTGTACATCGCTTACATCGGTAACAATTCCGGACAGTGTTAAAAGCATAGGTAGCTTAGCTTTCAAAGATTGTACATCGCTCAAATCAATAACAATTCCGAACAGCGTTGCAAGCATTGGCGAACAAGCGTTTTATAATACAGGATATTATAACAATATATCCAATTGGGAAAGCGGAGTTTTATATATAGATAATTGCTTGATTTCGGGAAAAGTTAGTGGTGATTATAGTATAAAAGACAGCACAAGATTGATAGCGGATAGTGCGTTCTCGGGTTGCACGTCTCTTAAATCAATAACGATCCCGAATAGCGTCACAAGCATAGGGTCGGCAGCGTTCTCAGGCTGCACATCGCTTGCATCTGTAATAATTCCGAACGGCGTCACACACATACGCACGGCAGCGTTCTCGGGTTGCACATCACTCGCATCAGTAACGATCCCGAACAGCGTTACAAGCATAGGTGGTGAGGCGTTTCAGGGATGCACGTCGCTCACATCGATAACAATCCCAAACAGTGTTACAAACATAGACCATGGCGCGTTCTCAGGTTGTACATTACTCACATCGGTAGCAATACCAAACAGTGTTACAAACATAAGCAGTAGTTTATTCCAGGGTTGTACATCGCTTAAATCGATAACGATTCCGAACAACGTCACAAGCATAGGTAACTGGGCGTTCAAGGATTGCACGTCGCTTGCATCTATTACGATCCCGAGCAGCGTCACAAGTATAGGCGACAGGGCGCTCAAGGGCTGCACATCACTCACATCGGTAACGATCCCGAACAGTGTCACCAGCATAGGTGACATGGTGTTAGAGGATTGCACATCACTTACATCGGTAGCGATCCCAAGCAGCATCACAAGTATAGGCGCCGGCGCGTTCATAGGCTGCACATCACTCACATCGGTAACAATTCCGAACAGCGTTACAAGTATAGACGGTGGTGCGTTCTCAGATTGTACATCGCTTAAATCGATAACGATCCCGAACAGTGTCACAAGCATAGGCATACGTGCATTTGGATATTATCTTCCTTATAGAGCGGATTCGTATTCAAAGGTTCCTGATTTCACTATCTACGGTGTAAAAGGATCAGCTGCAGAAGCTTATGCAAATACGAATGGCTTTACATTCATAGAGAGCGAGCAATCAATCCTCGGCGACATCAACAATGACGGCGAAGTCAACCTTTCAGATGTCCGCATCTTGATCTCGAAGATCGCAAGCGGAGCGGAGCTCACCGCAGACGAAATCGCAGTTGCCGACTTAAATGAAGACGGCAAAGCAGATCTCTCCGATATTCGTCTCTTAATCTCTAAAATCGCTTCAGGTAATATGTGAATTATATAAATAATCGTGGTACAATAAAGCCGCTTGGATTTTTCCAAGCGGCTTATCATTTACAAAGCAATTAAAAATTATTCAATTTTCATCTTCATTGTCGTCATCAACAAGCTTTTCACGCTCGAATATCGAACGATGAACCATTCTTCCGTTGTGATAAACATATTCAGGAAGCTCCTTTGGTTGTTCGGAGTTATCGGTTTCGTCATCGCTTTCGCTTTGTGATTTCGAATTTTCAAGCCCGACAGAAGTTTGTTCGGGGTGCTTTTCATAATAAGGATCAAGAATGTGTTTTTTAATAGGAGCAAATGTGAAAAACGCTATTATGTAAAGCGTCAGCCCGATCATAAACAAAAGCAGGAACATCAGCACAAGACCGCCTACAAGCGCAATTCCCGAAGCTGCCGCTGTGTAAGCAAGTGCTCCGCAAATACCGAGCCATAAAGCGAGAACAATCAGCATAAGCGCATTCCTCGGCAGGCAAAGCACAGAGAAAATGCCGCTGTTTTTGATAATTTCACGCAGTTTTAAATCAAGCGTTACTATCATCATCATCGCATAACAGCTTATGATGATCGTAAACAGTGCAAAAACAACGCAAACCGCAAGACCAACCTGAGCAAACAATGTTCCGCCGCTGCTTTGCGCTGTAAGCGAATAATAGTTGTAGGCAATGCAGAAAAGCACAACGGCGATATACTGCATTATACCGAGCAACAGGCTCTGCACAAAGTTCTGGCAAAACGCCTGCTTTAAATCCGAGAACAGCATAACAGGCACTTGCCTTATAAAATTGCGAAATATCTTCAGAACCGCTGTCGCGCACGGAACAAACAAAATAAACGGCAGGAATGTCAGATAGTTGAACACCGCGTAGTCGCCGATCAGATGAACTAGCAGCCATGATAAGCCTATGCAAAGCGAGAAGATAAGCATCGCAACAACCGACAGTATCGATCCGAGAAGCAAGATATTGAAAAAGTTATCCTTTAATGCCTCAAAGAATTTTAAAACGGAGTTTTTCTCCATTGTTTTTTTCGCCATTTTAATAAAGATCCTTTCGTTATTCTTTTATTTGTTATCGTCCTGATTTAAGTGGGCGCGAGCAATTGCTTGCTTGTATTTAAGCTGAGTTATCGCAGAGTAGAGTGCGGACGCCGAAGCGTCCGCCATGCCTCTCACATCGCGAATATCGTGTGCATCGGCTCCGTTGTCTATCATGTGAGCGCAGAAAGAGTTGCGAAGAACTATCGGGGTGACTTTCACCTCAATGCCTGCCATTTCGGCATATCTTTCGGTGATCCTCCAAAGACTCTGCCTTGTAAGTCTGCCGCCCCTCATGTTAATAAGTAATGCGCGTTCATTTTTGCCTTTCAGTATCGCTATTCGAGTCTTTGCAATGTATTCGTTCATCAGCGTCGGAAGTATTCCGGCTATCGGAACTATCTTTTCTTTGCCGTCGGATTTGATCAGGATAACGCCTGTCTGCAAGTTGACATTATCGACATTCAGCGCAAGCAGAGAATTGACGGAAAGTCCCGTTTGATAAGCAAGCTCAAGTGCAATTCTGTCTCTCATGCCGTCCGGTGTTTCAATGTCGGGTTGGCTGAAAATCGCCTCGATCTCGGCAATTCCGAGTATCTCAGGTTCGTTTCTCTCGATTTTGACAGGCTTGATCTCCGAAAGTGAAGTGTCAGTTTCAGAAGTATTGATGCTTTGAAATTTAAAATAACTTTTAAGCGAAGAAATCGTTCTGGCAACAGTTGATTTCGGGGTTTCGATTTCTTCAAGATGTTCTATATAATCGAGCGCGTTTTCACACAATCCGGCCGAAACGCTGCTTAAAAACTTATAGACATCTCTTAGATAACATTCAATAGTGGACGCAGATAGTCCGCCTTTTTCAAGATATTCGCGAAATCCGTCAATCATGTTTTCCAAACGTCTCTCTCCTAACAAATATCGGCGAACATACTGCCGAATAATGCTCCTGCCGCCGATTCGATCGACGCAAAAAAGCAAATAAACGCAAAAAGTACAGCGCCTCGTTGAAAATAAAGCTTGATGTCGCTCGGCGCGTTGATACTCGGCTTTATAAAAACGCTTTTGCACAGCTTCGATGAAAATATGCAGCTTTGTGCTGTTAATATAATACAGATCACAGCGCATGCAAGCGCAAACGGCATAAAGAGCAATGCATAACAGCCGAAACCCTCAAGTCCGCCGATTTTATAAAGTCCGCCGGAAATAAGCCCGATCTTCAGCGCACACAGCCCGAGTTGGACACAGGCAACAGGAATTCCGAATATCGTAAGTCCCGACACAAAAATAACAGAGAATTCGATAATTCTGCCGATAAATACATTTAAAAAAGTGCTTAAAAACGGCTGATTTCTTGCATCAAGCTCGCTCGACACCAATGATTTGATTTGAGAAAACAGTGTATATGAATTGAATGAAACAGCTCTTGCACCGACTGCCATAAAGAAGATGTAGACGCAGACCAAAAGCAAATACTTTCGTTTACCTGTAAGATCGTGCGAGCCGATAGACGCACCGTATGTCAAAATATCACCTCATAAGCCTTTTACTAAAGCTTATGAACTATTCGGACAAGTTATTCTGATTTACCAAGCTCTAATGCGCGGTCGTGACAAGCTTTGACAGCTCTTTTAACTGTGTTATCAAAATCGTCTCTGTCAAACGATTCAAGCGCGGCAAGCGTTGTTCCCTTAGGTGATGTGACCATTTTAATGAGTTCGGCGGGCGTCATGTTGCTGTCTCTGAGCATATAAGCCGAGCCGATAAGAGTCTGATACATCAAAAGCGCGGCTTTGTCCTCATCAAGTCCAAGCGATGTTGCCTCATCGATAATTGCTTTTGCAAATTTAAACACATAAGCAGGGCCGCTTCCGCTGACAGCGGTAACAGCGTTGATCTGCTCTTCATCACAGCTCACAGCGATTCCGGCAGTCCTGAAAATGCCGAGAACATAATCGAACTCATTTTCACTGACAGGCGTTTTATACGCAAGTCCGCTTGCACCCTGAGCTAAAAGCAGAGGGGTGTTCGGCATAACTCTTATGACTTTACAGTCAAATCCGACAGCCTTTTTGATAGCGTCTATCGAAATGCCTGCCGCAACGCTGACGATCTTTTTATCAGCCGTCATCGAAAGCTTTATCTCATCTATAACCGAAAAAACAACCTGCGGCTTAACAGTGAGAAAAACATAGTCTGCCTGCGAGACTGCTTCTGCCGCACTTTCGCAAATCACCGCTTCCGGATATGCGCTGAGTCTTTCGCGATTTATATCAAAAAGATAGAGGTTTTGCTCCTTTTCATATTTTGATTTAAGTATGCCGGATATAACGGCTGTGGCAATATTGCCCGCCGCACCGATGAATGCGATCTTCATGTTCGTCAACTCCTGAATATCAAAAGATAAAAATACATATTTATTATATCAAAAATCGGTCGATAAATCAATTAAATTATTATAAAATCCGATAAAACATGGCGGCACAGCCTTTGCCATACCGCCATAATATAAATATTTGATCTGAGCTTTCTGTCAATCATTTAATAGTGTAATTGCCAAAGAATTTAAATTCAGGCAATTCCTCATGAAGTCCGCAAATTAGACCCCATGTTTTTTCGTCTTTTACATTGCCGATAAAATCGAGATAGAATGTGTATTCAAAGGGCGAGCTTTTAAGCGGTCGCGATTCAATCTTTGTCATATTAAGTCCCATTGCCGCAAGCCGCGAAAGCACACAGTAGAGCGCACCTGCAGTGTCGCGGTGGAGTGAAAACGCAATGCTTATCACATTTGCACTGTCGCTGATTGCCAGTTTTTTGGATATTGCGACAAACCTCGTTGAATTAACAGAAGATGATTGAATGTTAGTGTCAAAAATCTCAAGTCCGTTGATCTCAGCGGCTGTCTTTGACGCAATAGCACCAAGTGACGGATCGTTTTGTTCCGATATAAATTTTGCTGCAAGCGCCGTGTTTGTAAAGACAGACGGTGTGTAGTCATTTTTTTGCAAGTATTCGGCGCATTGCTTGAGAGCCTGCTCATGCGAGTAAACAGTTCTGATCTTGTCGCGCGATCCGGGAATCCCCATTAGACAATGATTCACAGGGATAGTCACAGCGTCGGTTATATACATATCGTAAGCAGTCAGAAGATCGTAGTTTTCAACAACCGATCCTGCAAAGCTGTTTTCGATCGGAATGATTCCTCGATCGAATTCGCCTGAACTTACTCTTTTGAATATATCGGAAAAATCCTCTGTGTAGCATAAATTTGCATTCGGCCAAAGCTTTTTTGCTGCAATGCTCGAATATGCTCCTTCCATTCCGGCGCAAATAATATTTTCGACAGCGGAATCGTATTCACCGAAACCGTCAAAAATTTTGTCTTTATAGTCGCTTTTTTCATAAACTATCGGGTATTGTTCGGCTTTGCTGATGTCCATAATAGCAGAATACAGCGCATATAATTCATGGCTCAATTCCGGCGATTTTGAAGCAACATTAGAAAGCACCTGACGCTCTCTTTCTGCGTTAAGCACAGGCAGGGAATGTGCGACTTTATATTTAGCCACCTCGATGGAACAACCCATTCGCTCGGTGATCAGCTTGACAATCTGTTCATCGAGCTCATTGATTTTCAGACGAATATCGTTAAGATCCAATTTATTTTCCTCCGTTCAGCAAACCGTCCTGCGCCATAGCGTCTGCAATTGCAAGACAAAGCGCAGATTCAACACAAACAACCGCTCTCGGAACAACGCATGGATCGTGCCTGCCTTTTATCTCAAGTATCGTATTGCATTTGTTTATTATATCGACGGAGTTTTGCTTTTTTGCGATAGACGGTGTAGGCTTAAATGTTGTTTTAAAGATGATCGGCATACCGTTTGAAATACCGCCGAGAATACCGCCGCAGTTATTTGTTTTGGTCATGATCTTGTTATTGTCGATCATAAACTCGTCGTTATTCTCACTGCCGAAAAGCAAAGAGCTCTCAACACCTTTGCCAAACTCGATAGCCTTAACAGCAGGGATCCCGAAAACATATCCGGATATTTTTCCGTCAAATCCGTTGAACAGCGGGCCACCGAGCCCTGCGGGAACACCCACGGCGGCGGCCTCGACGCTCCCTCCGACGCTGTCAAGATTGTGTTTGCACTTTTGCATAAGATCGAGCATCATTTCCTTTTTGCCGCTGTCTATCACAGCAAACGGCTGTTTGTTCAGCGTGTTAAGAAGATCAATATCGGGGCTCACAGCGTTAAACTCAGTGTCATATATATCTTTCATTGAGCTGACATGAGCGCCGACAGTTATGCCGTGACAGCTTAATATCTGCCTTATCACCGCTCCCGCAAAAACAAGCGGCGCAGTCAGTCTGCCGGAAAAATGTCCGCCGCCGGACATATCCGCCGCTCCGTGATATTTTATGTATGCAGTGTAGTCAGCATGTCCCGGTCTTGGAACAGGCTTGATGTCAGCGTAGTCGGACGATCTTGCATTTGTGTTGCGGATAATGGCGCAAAGCGGAAATCCGTTTGTTTTGCCGAATGAAACACCGCTTATTATCTCAGGAATATCAGCTTCTTTTCTTGCAGTTCCATAGGTCGGATCGCCGGGAGAACGCCGCGCCATCTGAACTTTTATTTTATCTAAATCAATATCATATCCGGCAGGAGGAGCATCAATAACAACGCCGATGCCGTTTCCGTGGCTTTCGCCGAAAATAGATATTTTGATTTTTTCACCTATAACTGCCATCTGTTTTCCCTCCGATCTTTTCATAGTCTTCATAAAATTCAGGGTATGATTTATTGATACATTCATAACCGTTTATTAAAGCTCCGTTTTCAAGCGCACCTGCCGCAACCGAAAACGCCATTGCGATTCGGTGATCGTTGCAGCAATCAACATTGCCGCCTTTAAGCGGAACGGATTTGATCTTCATTCCGTCGGGATATTCGACGATCTCGCCGCCGAGTGCTTCAATTGCATCGCATACCGATCGAATCCGATCGCTTTCTTTTAACCTCAGCCGAGACGCATTGTATATAACAGAATCACCCTTGGCAAACGCCGCAAGTACCGCAACAGACGGAACAAGATCAGGGCATTGCGATGCGTCTATCTCCGAGCCGAACAGTTCTGAACGCCTTGCTGTCACAACACCGTCTTTAGAAAAAACATCGCTGCCAAACTGCTTCAGTATTCCGAAAAACCGTCTGTCAGCCTGAAGGCTTGACATCGATAAACCGCCGACAGACACACAGCCGTTTACAGCGCCTGCCGCAAGAAAATAAGAAGCTTGTGACCAATCGCCCTCAACACGGTATTCATCGCACCGAAGTTTCGACGGACGGACAACATAGCACCGACCGAGATCGGTTATATCCGCACCGAACTTTTTGAGTGTGCTGAGTGTCATATCAACATAGCCTTTGGATTCAAGTGCGGTCGTTATATGCACCTTACTTTCTTCTCCGAGCGAACAAAGCGCCATCAAAAGTCCTGTTATGTATTGTGAACTGACATTGCCGCTTATAGAATATTCGCCTGCCGTAAGCTTTCCGCTGACAGTTATCGGCAGATGATCCGCTGACATATCAGCACCGTGATCCGAGAAAATCTTAACATATTCGCCGACCGGTCTCATAGGGAGTCTGCCTCTGCCGTGAAACTCGGTTTCGATTCCGAGAGCCGCGGCAACAGGAAGCATAAATCTGAGCGTTGATCCGGATTCCATGCAGTCGATAACGGCTTTATTCGGCAGTTCTTTAGAAGAGTCGACAGTTAAAGCATTGCCGTCTATACTGCATTCGGCACCGAGGGCTTTTGCCGCATCTATTGTCGCTCTGATGTCATCTGACATAATGATAGGGCTGATCCTGCACTGAGAATGCGAAAGCAGCGCACAGATAATCGCTCTGTGCGCATCGCTTTTGGACGGAATAGCATCAATCGTTCCGTTATATTCAGAATGTAAAATCTTGATCGTTTTCATTGTTTTAGTCCTTTTTAAGACGGTCATAAAGCTGATCGTCCGCAACATTTCTGATAATGCACTTGCCGATGCGCTCGGGTACGATCAGATCTATGCCGCCGTTTGTGCGCTTTTTATCGTTAAAACACACCTTTATAAGTTCTTTCAGCGGAGCATCGCATTCTGTCGGCAATGAATATTTTTTGCAAACAGCCGCGATATCCTCGGAAACAGTTTTATCGCAAAAACCGTTTCTTGCGGCGGCAGCTGAGATCATTACCATACCGATAGCGACAGCCTCGCCGTGCGAGTATTTATCAAATCCGTAATATTTTTCAATAGCATGGCCAAGTGTGTGACCGAAATTCAAAAGTTTCCTCTCACCACACTCTGTTTCGTCTCGCTCGACAATTTCACATTTAATATCAACACATTCGGAAATCAAATCGTCGAGTCGTTCGTCTTTACTGCGCTGAGCAATATCATCAAAAAGGCGTTTTGAACGAATCACACCGTATTTTATAGCCTCACCCATACCATCGTTAAAGTATTTCTCGGGCAAAGTCTTGAGTGCAAGTGTATCTATCAAAACAAGCTCCGGCTGATGAAAAGCGCCTATCAGATTCTTGCCGCATGGCATATCACAACCAGTCTTGCCGCCGACAGATGAATCAATATCGGCAAGCAGGGAAGTCGGAAGCTGAACGAAACGGATCCCTCTCATGTAGACGGCGGAGGCAAATCCCGAAAGATCGCCGACAACGCCGCCGCCGAGTGCAACAACGATATCGTTTCTTGTGAGCTTAGCGTCCGCCATTGCGGTAAGAATATCATAGACAGTCGCATAAGTCTTGCTTTTCTCGCCGGCAGGGAAAACAAAATCAAAAGTTTCAAAGCCCGACTTTTCAAGTGAAGCCTTAACCCTTCCCATATAGATCGGCGCAACATTCGTATCGCTGACGATCATAGCCTTGCAAGGGTGAATAACATCTGCAATGCACCGACCGCATTCGCATAAAAGTCCTGCATCGATTATTATATCGTATATTTTACTTGTTTTAGCGGTTATTTTCTGCATAAGTCAGCCAATCCTTTTCTTGATTTTATCGCCGTTGTCCAGTGTTTTTTCAAGCATATCACAGTTTTGGGAACTGATATATTCACGAAGCTTTGTGAGATTATCTATCAATTTAGTTATGTGCCCGCAAAGGCAATCGCGGTTTTCAATAAAAAGCTCTGTCCACATTTTCGCATTTATCTGAGCAACCCTAGATACATCTTTATAAGAGCCTGCCGAAAATCCGTCATGCTTAATGGCGTCAGGGTCTGAAATGTAAGCACACGCCAAAACATGCGGCAGCTGCGATGTGTAGGCGATTATTCTATCGTGTTCAAGCGGCGTCGAAAGTGTGATACTCTTAAAGCCGAGCCGCTCTGAAAGCTCCGTCAGCATCGTCACTGCATTGATATCTTCCATGGTGGGTGTGAGTATCATATATGCATTGGTGAAAAGATCGGCATCGCTGCTGTGATATCCGCTTGTTTCTTTACCTGCCATCGGGTGAGCGCCAACAAATGTAAACTCGTTATTCAAAGCGACTTCGCTTAGAGCTTTGCATACATTCTGCTTTATTCCGCAGGTATCGATCACAACAGCATTTTTTTTGAAAATGCGCGCTTTATTTGTGACAAACTCAATAGTCGCCTGAGGATAAAGCGCAACAATAACAAGATCGGATTGGGAAAGGGTTTTATCGTTTCCGATCTCATCGATCGCTTTATCGTTTAATGCGTCATTAAGTACGCTTTCATCAACATCAAAGCCGAAAACAGTATGGTTTGTGCGCTTTTTTATCGCTTTTGCAAGCGAAGCGCCGATAAGTCCCAGTCCGACAACGGAAATGTTCATATGAAAATGCTCCTCATGCCTTGTATTTAAAGCTGAAGCCGTTATCGTGAGCGGAGATAAGTCTGCTTGCGATACCGTCAAATGTGTCGGGGTCGAGCGACTGCGCGCCGTCCGACAGTGCTTTTGCGGGACAGTTGTGAACTTCGATCATAAGACCGTCCGCGCCTGCACCGATCGCCGCCATTGAAAGCGGTTCAACCAGCTTCGGAAGTCCTGCCGCATGAGACGGATCGATGATAACAGGCAGATGCGACAGCATCTTGAACATGGGAACAGCGGAAATATCAAGAGTGTTTCTTGTCAGAGTTTCAAATGTTCTGATACCGCGTTCGCAAAGAATAACATTCGGGTTGCCCTCGGACATTATATACTCAGCACTCATCAGTGTTTCTTCAATAGTACTTGAAAGGCCTCTTTTGAGAAGAATTGGTTTTTTTGTTTTGCCGAGCTCTTTCAGAAGTTCAAAATTCTGCATATTTCTCGCACCGACCTGAATAACATCTACATCGCTGAAAAGATCAAGATGCGATGCGCTCATTATCTCGGTAACAATAGGCATTCCGGTTGCTTTTTTGGCTTCAAGCAAAAGGCGCAGACCGTCTGCTCTGAGACCCTGGAAGGAATAGGGCGATGTTCTCGGCTTAAACGCACCGCCTCTGAGAAGTTTTGCGCCTGCCTTTTTGACGCGCTGCGCAACTCCAATGATCTGCTCTTCGCTTTCAACGGAGCAGGGGCCGGCGATTATTGTGAGACTGCCGTCACCGATAGATACATCTCCGACTTTAACAACAGTATTGTCGGGATGAAATTTGCGGTTGGCAAGCTTATACGGCTCCTGAACTCGCTTTATATCTTCAACAGCTGAATCAGCGCCGATTCTGCCGATATCCACAGTGTGTGTGTCGCCGAGCAGACCGAGAACTGTTGAATGAACACCGTTCCAACGCTTAACTTCAACATTATAGCTGGATTCAAGCGATCGGGTGAGTTCGTCGATCTGATTCTGTGTGGCACTTGATTTTAAAACAATGATCATTTATCTCTTCAGTCCTTTAGTTGTTTCGTTGCAATTTTCGCCAAATATTATATAATATTTTCGTCTGTTTGTCAATGTCGGCGGCAATATTATCGTATGCTTTCTATTGATACCATAAAGTTGTCAAGCGGATCGTCAAACAGGTCATAAGGATTGACACCGCCGCCGTTGGTACTTTTAAGCTGGTTGCAGCTGTATTCCTCTCCTGCGGTGAGAATATCACCTGGAGCGATATCGTATCCAAGCCGCTTAGCATATTCGCAAAAGCCTGTGAGAGCGTCATTTGATTGATATATCTCCATGAGATCCCGCTTTATCGATTTATCTTTTTTAGCTTTCTCGTAAATACCGTCAAACACATCGTTGATATTCATTTTGCCCACCCTTATTTAAATCTGTGTGTTGTTTCATCGTATGAAAATCCGGCATTTTCAAGCTTTGAAATAAGTTCGTATCTATCGAGTCCCATATCATCACAAAGCATGTCAAGATCGCTGTATTTATCCCTGAGTTTCATATTAACTATGCTCATAAGCATAATCGGATCATTCGGTAATTTATCAAACATAATAAGCCTCCCTGATATTATCCTCTGCCGAATCCGCGGCATTTTCCTCTCAGCGCTTCTATAACCGCTTCGGCGGACGGTTCGCTGAGTTCAAGCCATGCTCGCCTCGGGTTTATGTCTTCGAGATAATGAGCGTCGGATGATAAGATCAGCGGAACAGATCGCAAGATCTCGTGTTTTTCACGAAGTGATGCAACATCGCCGCGCGCACTGATCTCAGCCGCTTTAAAATCGCATTCCGCAGGGATCGACCCGAGCGACGAAAGTATGCTGTATGACGATTTGTCAATATGCGCGGGGTATGCCGCACCGCCGAGTTTTTCTGTCAGCGATACGACATTCTCAACGCTGATGTTAGCGGCAGTTATAAGCAAGGTTTCCTCGTGTCCGACAACCTCGTCCTGTTCATTTAAGATAAGCTGTTCTCCGAAAACCTCAGGCTTGTTCTTCACAGGCAGCAGCTTTGAGCTTACATACTCATCAAAATCCATTGCTTTTTCAAGTGACGGAAACAGGCAGACAACATGGATCTCTTCATCGGTGCAGAGCTCCATACCGCAAATAAGCGTTATTCCTACCCGTTTTGCAACTTCCAAAGCGGCAGGGCAGTTTTTCGAGCTGTTATGATCGGTAAGAGCAATAATATCCAGCTCATTAAGAGCCGCCATATTAACAAGGTTATAAGGCGTCATATCCCTGTCGCCGCACGGCGATAAGCAGGAATGAAGATGCATATCATAATAATATCTCATTTTGAAAGCAGCCGTCCCAGTGTCACAGCGCAGTCAAATGCAGATTTCTGCGTTTTGATAACAGCAATATCGTTTTCCTTTGCGCGCGTGAGCGCCTCCGGATCAAGCTCCGAGTTTTCGGCAAGAACAATGCACGGGATCTCGGCGAGAACGGCTACGGCAACGGTGTTTATATTTCCGATAACGGTTATCCACGCACTGCCTGCGGGCGCTCTGCCGATAACAAAGCTGAGCAGATCGCACATATAGCCGTCAGAAATATATGAGTTTTCGTCGCCCGGCGCGACAACAACGCCGCCCAGCGCCTCTCTGAGTTCGTCAGTCGTTATCTTCATCATTCTGCTCCTTTCTCAGATTGTTCGGTAAAAACGCTTCAAGGCTCGATACGCTTCTCGCAAGATTGTGTATGTAGTCCCTTAGCTGGAATACACAGTCGTTTTCCTTTGCATAACCTCTTACAATATCTTCGGCAAGCGCACGGCACGATGGAGCGCCGCAAGCACCGCAATCGAGCATCGGAAGGCGCTGTGTTATCTCATCGATTTCGGCAAGCATCCGAAGCGACTCTCCGATGTTTTCGGAAAGCTTCATTGTCTTTTCGGGCTCAAGCGGCTTTGTCCAATCGATTTTTGAAGTGTCGTCTTCATCTTTGATGTGATTTTTTGAAACAGGCAGATACTTTCTGAGCATCTGTATCCTTGCCTTTGCAACATATGGATTTTCCGCTGTTAAAACACCGCCTACGCAGCCGCCGCTGCAGGCATTCAGCTCAACAAAATCAAGATCGGAAAGCCTTTCGCTCTCGATTTCCTCAAGTATTTTAATAACCTCTTCAACACCGTCTGCAGCAAGATATTTCTCATTCAGCAGTGCGGCGGACTCACCTCCGGAGCTTGCCCAACCGACTCCGATAATTCCGGATTCGCCGAGCGGTTCAACGGCGGTGATCTTATTCATTTTTGAAATAAGCGGGCCGTATACTTCGCCCATTGAAAGCACACAGTCAATGTCCGAATGATCTCTGCCGATCGGATTTTTAACATCTGTGACTTTTGCAGGGCAGGGGGATATAAAGAAAATTCCTATATCTTTGCTATCGAGCCCTGTTTTTGAAACAGCCTGCTTTCTTGCAATGCCTGCAGCAAGCTCCATAGGCGGCAAAATCGGCAGAACATTTTCGCAAAGCTGTCCGAAACGCACTTTAATAAGCCGAACGATAGCAGGACAAGCTGATGAAATAACAGGCTTTTTGAGCTTGCCCTGATTCATCAGCTCGCGGGTATAGCAGGATATGAGCTCGGCGGCTTTTGATACTTCAAAAACATCGTCAAACCCCATCATTTTAAGTGCGGTTAAAACATAGTCTATGTCTTCAAGATTATTTATCTGACCGTAAAGCGACGGTGCGGGAAGCGCAATCGTGTATTTGAAATCATTAATTCTGTCCAGCGGATCATAGACAGCCTTTTTTGCATGGTGCGGACATAAGCGAATACATTCGCCGCAGTCAATACATAATTCATTCAGTATCTTTGCTTTGCCGTTTCTGACTCGGATAGCCGAAGTCGGACAACGGCTGACGCAAGTAATACAGCCCTTGCACTTGTCCCTGTCAAGCGTTACGGAGTGAAATGGTTTTGTCATGTTAGCCTCCGTTTGAATTTATTTTAGATATTAACAGCTATGTATACGGTCGTTCCGGAGCCTATGACCGTATCGATCTTCATTTCATCTGTATATTTCTTAATGTTAGGCAGCCCCATTCCTGCACCGAAACCGAGCGAACGCACATTGTCAGGTGCTGTTGAGTAGCCCTCTTTCATGGCAAGATCAATATTGGGAATGCCCGGTCCGTTATCTCGGAACCAAAGCTCGATCTTTTCGGGTGTGATGTTTGCTTCGATCTCACCGCCGTGAGCATGAATAACCATGTTTATCTCGGCCTCATACATGGCGATTGTGACTCTTCTGATTATATTCGCATCAAAGCCGATCTGCTTTAGCGTCTTTTTAAATTTCCCCGAAGCTTCACCGGCTCTTGTAAAATCATCGCCCGGAACTTCATATTTGATATTCAAATAATAACCCCCTTGCCGTTTTCAGCCGATAAGACCTGCGGAATAGAGCTTGCCGCAAGCAGTGAACATTCTCATTCCGGTCTTCATAAGAACAATATCTCGGTCGTTCGCAAGCTCGATGATGGATTCATCGGGCTCTTTCCCGCGAACAAATATAATACAGCGCATATCCATCATTTCTGCGGTACGCACGACCTGCGGATTTATAAGTCCGGTCAGCAAAAGCGATTGATCTTTGACAAATGCCAAAACATCGCTCATCATGTCCGACCCACACGCCATTTTCACCTCGGTGTCAAGGCTTTCTTCACCGCAAACCACTTCGGCCTCGATAATTGTGCTAACTTCTCTTAATGTCATAAAAAATCTCCTCTCGGTCAACTGTTTATCTGCATTCGTTTCGCTTCGTCGGCATTCGGCGTAACGAATAAAGTTTTGTTGTTTGTGTAAATAACCATCCCGGGCTTTGCACCGCTCGGTTTTTTTACATACCGTGCATGGCAGTATTCCACGGGAACACCGCTTGAATCGGCACCTTTTGAATTTACAGCGGCGATATTAGCGGCTTTTATCAAAACATCATCCGGTACATTTTCGCCGTTTGTGAAGATGATAACATGAGAGCCCGGAATATCTTTTGTGTGCAGCCAAATATCGTTTTTCTGCGCCGTTTTAAGTGTTAATGTGTCGTTTTGAATATTGTTTCTGCCTGCCAGAACACGATACCCGTCTATCTTATATTCAAGATACGGAACAGCTCTCGGTTTTAGCTTTTTGTTTTTTTGCGGCTTTAAAAATCCCGAAGAAACAAGCTCTCTGCGAATTGCCTCAAGCTCGTCCGTGCTTTTGGCGCGGCTCAAAGAATCAAAAACCGATTCAAAATAATCAAGATCTTCTTGGGCTTTTTCAATAAGACCGCTGAGAAGTCCCGCAGCAACAGACGCTTTCTTATAGTTGTGAAAGTTCTTTTGTGCATTTTGTGCGGCAGAAAGCGACGGATCAAGCGGAATGTCTATCTCTTTGCAGTTCTCGTCATAATAATTAACAGCTCTGAGAACACTGTCGCCCGGTTTTATCTGATGAATGTTCGCTTTGATCAGCTCGCCGCGAATACGAAATCTATCACGATTTTCTGTTGCTTTAAGATCTTTTTTTCTGTATTCTATTTTGCGGCGTGTCCGTTCGGTGAGCGTTGTGAGCAGCTTTAAAAGATCAGCGGAATTCTTTCTGATATTCTCGGCGTTGTCACGCATTGTGTAGTATTTATCAAGCAGCTCGCTCATGCTTTTGTAATGCGTTATAGGGTATTCCGCTCCGTATTGATGAATGTCGGTGAAAGAATAGTCGACCGGTTTCCCGCTTTTATCGCAGACAACGGTCGGAACAGGTGTGCTGAGAGCGGTTTTCATTTTGTCTATATTTATTTTAAGCCGCTCATAGCCTACATCGGATATATCAAGAAGTGTCGGTTGATTTTTAAATGAAAGACTGCACAGCTCTCTGCAAACGATAGGGGAGGCGCCGTCGAGCACAGCGCTGAGAGCTTTATCTGCAGGAATATCTCCGAGCTCTTTCATTTTATCTATAACAGCACCGGAATCTGATTTCAATATATTTATCTTATTCTGCGCTGTCGGCGGTTCATATGTCGCACCGCTGATAAGAAAGCGCTTGCCCTCCTCAGGGTCAAATCTGCGAACACAGTCGATTATCTTTCCGTTGCTTGTAAATATAATATTCGAGAGCCTGCCGAGCACCTCGATAATTATAGTTTGTTCTGTTTCATCGCCCAATTCATCACGGCAGAGAAAATCGAGGTATAAAATGCGATCAAGCCCTTGCTGCCTGACGCTTTTTAGTCTGCCTCCGACATATCGCTTGCGAAGCAGCATACAGATCATAGGCGGAGTTTGCGGATTTTCGTATTTCTCGGTTGTAAAATGGATCCTCGGATACGATGGATTGCAACACAAAAGAAGTCTCCCTGAAAATTCTTTTGAAGAAAGTGTCAGAATAACCGTATACTTATTCGGCATATTGACCTTTTCTATTCGGCTGCCGACAGCCTTTTCAATATCGCTTTTTATTATGTTAAGTGTCAGTCCGTCAAACGCCATAGATCCTCACTCATATCGTTTTATAAGGTGCATTTTGAGAAATCAAAACGCATTCAACCTCAAACCGCTCTGCGACACGCTGATAAAGCGGTTTTATCGCAATGCTTTCGGTTGAGAAATGACCTGCATCTAGAATGGCAAAACTCAAATCATTTGCTTCAAACCATTCATGATTTTTAACTTCGGAAGTAAGCAGAGCGTCCGCCCCGAGTGAAATCGCTTCATGCATAAGATCAGAGCCAGCACCGCCGCAAACTGCGACCTTTTCAATTATTCTGTTGCAGTTTGAAGTGTATCTGACATCCGGAGAATTAAGCTTCAGCTTAACCATTTTTGCAAATTCATAAATGCTCATAGGTGTCGGGAGCATACCGACTCTGCCGAGTGCGGGTGCGTTGGGAAATTCTTTGCAATAAAGAGGCTGTTTTGCGCTTAATCCGAGAAGGTCGAAAAGGCAGTCGTTAACACCGCCGATACAGCTGTCGTAATTTGTGTGAGCGCAGATCGCACCAATACCTTTTTCAATAAGATTAAACACAACACTGCCTGCTTTGACAGTTCCGAGTTTGTTAAAAATAACAGGGTGATGTGAAACAATAAGATCAACACCTGAATCGGCGGCCTTTTCAACGGCTTCGTTTGTTATATCAAGGCAAAATCCTATTCTTTCAACAGCCTTAGAACCGTCGCCTACTAAAAAACCTGCGTTGTCAAAAGGCAGTTGTGTTGAAAACGGCGCCAAAGTGTCGATATAATCATAAATATCCTTAACAGTTGTCATTTTGTTTCTCCCCCAATAATTGTTTGTACAGCGGCTTCGAGCAATTTTGCTTCTTCACTGTTCGGCTCGCGGTGATATAATCCGCCGGCTTTTTTCATCATTCGCCTTGCAGTCATTTTTTTGAGTTCAACAGCTGCATTGCTTTTGTCATCAGCGAGCTTGCCGAAGTATTTATCAGCTATGCCGAGCTTTTGTTTTACACCATTGTAAACCGCATTCATAACAGTGTAGTGTTTATTGTTGCTTTCCGCCGCGGTTTCGGATAAAAGATCAAATCCGTTTTCCGCAAGAAAGCTCCTGAGCAGTTCGGGTTTAGTCATAGGATTGAGCACAAGGTTTATTTTTTTGTCTTTTACCCAATTGCATTTACCAAGTATGTCTGCGATAAGTTCAGCACCCATACCGGCTATTATTATGTCCGTACACTCATTTTTCTGAATACTG
>CAKSQZ010000015.1 GCA_934486895.1 uncultured Eubacteriales bacterium
GGAGCTGGTGGACGGACTTGAACCCCCGACCTGCTGATTACAAATCAGCTGCTCTACCAACTGAGCTACACCAGCGCGTTGACTTGACGCTTAAATACTATACCACATTTAATTTAAGTTGTCAAGCAATTTTTTTGTTTTTTTGAACAATATTCGATAGAAATTTTATTTTTCGCCGTAAAGCGCACGGCAAAGCGATTTTACGGCAGATACAGCATCGTTGCCGCAAAGATCGTTTGCGCTGAACTCGACTGTTATTATCCTCGCGGACGGATATTTCTCCGCCGCTTTCGATTCAGACGAAGTATCGCAAACAACGATTTCGGGAGTTTTGCCGATCTTCAGTCCGCAAACACTGAAAAGCTCCGCTATCAGTGTATCATCGCCGAACTCGTAGGAGCCTTGGGAGACAAATGCGGCATTCATCGGCTCGTTCGGGATCGAGTACTTCTCTGCCGCCGCTTTAACATTGCTTTTTAGAATTTCATACGAATTTTCTGCCGCCGACTTTCCCGACACATTTCCTGAAAGCACTATGCCGAGCGAAGAATAAAATTCAGGCAATTCGCTTTGCAAATACGGCGCATCCAGCCTTACAACTTTGATACCCACGTCATACAGCTCGGACAGCGCAATATCCGATGTGAACGATGTTGTTATCAAAACATCGGGAGAAACGGCTTTAATTCTCTCAATATCGGGTGCGGCAACCGTGCCGACCGAGACTGCGGCAGGCGCGTCTTCGCTTAAATAGCCGTTCGGCACACCGCACAGACGAATACCGCCGCCCATCATGCAAACAGCGTCTGCCGCCTGCCTAAACAACACGGCGACCTTAGACGGCGCTTTATCGAGCGTGCAGCCGCCGACAGTGACAGGATAATCGGCGGTCGTATCTTCGCCGCCGCAGCCGCACAAAACGGCGGCAAACAATATCACCGCCGCAAAAAATGTCAAAAATCTTTTCATGATCAATAGTATTTACAAACGACAGAGCGCTTGACCCCGTCCTTATCAATGCCGACTATTCTGACGCCCTCTCGACTCAAAAGCTCGCCGAATTCCATTGTTTCGGTGTCGCAGCAGAAAACATCCTTGCCCTCGCAAGTGACATACAAAATGCCGTCTTTAACATTTATTCTGCCGTCCTTGCCGAGAATGATCTCGCTGCCGTTTTCATCGCGCGAGGAAACATATTTCAAAAGGCGATGGCTCGCGATCGCAAGAATCTCGCTGTTCTGATTCTTTTTTCTGCGCTTGAATATACTCATTTTCGCTCCTTAATCGTCCTCTCTTATTTTCGGCGATGCAAAAAGCGTCATAACAAGGAACACCGCGATATAAATGCCGCTTGCAAAATCGAAATACGAGATGTGTTCGGAGATATGGATACCTGTATTCGGCATGAACCAATTAACATAGTATTTCGGAACCGAGCAGGCAAAGCAAAGCAATGCCGCAGGAAAACCGAAGCCATAGAGCATTTTGACCGTCGATTTGGACGCCATGCCCGC
This sequence comes from uncultured Eubacteriales bacterium, assembly GCA_934486895.1. Lineage (GTDB taxonomy): Bacteria > Bacillota > Clostridia > Oscillospirales > Acutalibacteraceae > RUG14109. The sequence continues at coordinate 1,515 of CAKSQZ010000015.1, forward strand.
ATTGACTCTCGCGAACATGTGCCAGAACATCATTGTGACACCGAGCATTGTTATTGTGAGAATTATATCGGTGACTTTGATAACATCGACATAGCTTATAAATGTGACCGTGAAGCGGACTGCGCCGAACAGGCTAGGGATCAAAAACAGTTCCGACGGCGCTTTTTTGCCGCAAATGAGCATAACGCCATAGGCAACACAGAAGATGAAAAAGGCCGCATAAGCCGCAAGCAGGAAATAATCGCTCACCGATATAGTTGCCATTTTCAAAACATACTGCGCGCATCTTATGCCCGCGACAACGGCGAGCATGAGCGTCATAACGCCGAGCGGACGGGAGACAATATAACTGTCGCCCAGCGGCGGATTTTCCGATGAAAGCATTGCGATGATGAAATATGCGATCATCAGTGCAAAGATCGTTATCAGAAAGACAGGCTCAAAAACCTCGTATTCCTTATAATAAAAGCCTGTTTTCGGATCGATCATAGCCGCGTTTTGCATGATCCTCACAACAACTGTTATCGCAGTGAGCACGCTGAAGATCACCGATGAAACTATCGCTTTGGTTTTCAAATTGATTCCGCCTTTCGAAAATTATCTTTTATCAAGCGGAATATATTCCGCAACTTGGCTGAATGTGCTTTTATATGCCGGTCTGATAATGCGGTTGCCGGTCAATGTTTCTTCGATTCTGTGAGCGCACCAGCCTGCGGTTCTTGCAACTGCGAAAAGCGGTGTGAACAGATCGGACGGGATACCGAGAGTTTTATAAACAAGGCCTGAATAAAAATCAACATTGGCACAGATAGTTTTGCTTGACCCTTTGATCGCTCTGAACACCTCGGGCGAGAGCCGCTCGACACGCTCGAGCAGTTCAAATTCCTCGCCGAAGCCTTTTTCATGAGCAAGTCTGCGAGCATACTTTTTGAGAATGACTGCGCGCGGATCTGACTTTGTGTAGACAGCGTGACCCATACCGTAGATAAGTCCGGAGCGGTCGCCTGCCTGCTTCTTCATCAGCTTGATAAGATAAGCGCTGATCTCGTCCTCATTAGTCCAGTCGGACACATTCTGCTTGATATGCTCAAACATTTCATCGACTTTGAGGTTTGCGCCGCCGTGGCGCGGGCCTTTAAGCGAGCCGATAGCCGCGGCAATTACCGAATATGTATCTGTTCCCGAAGATGAAAGCACACGGGCGGAGAAGGTTGAGTTATTACCGCCGCCGTGCTCTGCATGGAGAGTCAGGCAGACATCAAGAAGTCTTGCCTCGTCCTCTGTGAATTTACGATCGGCGCGGATAGCCGAAAGGATCATTTCGGCAGCCGAATGGTTTTTATCGACAGGGTGGAAGAACATACTCTTTTTATCGTAATGACGGCGCTTTGCCTGGTAGGAATATGCCATAATAGTGGGCATTCTCGCGATTATTTCGAGCGACTGGCGCAGGAGATTGGAGATGCTTATATCATCGGGGTTGTCATCGTAGGAATAAAGAGCGAGAGTTGAGCGCGCGAGCTTATTCATTATATTGCGCGACGGCGCTTTGAGGATCATATCCTCGGCAAAATACTCAGGTAGCTCACGAAGCTCGCCTAAGGTTTCGCGCAGCCCCGAAAGCTGATTTTTATTCGGGAGTGCGCCGAACAAAAGGAGCCAGCAAACTTCTTCAAAGCAAAAGCGGTTCTCATGCTCGCAGTTTTCGATAATATCATTTATATCATAGCCTCTGTATAAAAGCTGACCGTCTATCGGATATTTCTCCGCGTCGTTCATCATATATCCGCGGACAGAGCAGATATTCGTCAGTCCGGCAAGGACGCCCGACCCGTCTGCGTTTCTCAGGCCGCGCTTAACGCCGTAACGCTCGAAATAATGCGGATCGATATGATTTGTTTTCTCGATCTCCTTTGCGAGCACTTCTGCGGCGGCATTAAAAAAGTTTTTATCCAAGTCTTTCACCTCAAATTATACACTCTTATTTGATATATTATACATTAAATCGAATGTAAAGTCAAGAACCGCCGCAAAACAAAACAGCCCCGATTGATCGGAGCTGTTTTGCAGATCATTTTATTCGACAGGTTTATAAACCTTTACATAATCAACGGTGATGCCATCGATATTATGAGGTGAATTTTCGGGATCGAAAGAGCCCGCCCATGTGCCTGCCTCGACCGAAAGCTTGATATAACTTGCGACTTTGGAGATGTTGACAGTTGTGCCGTTTATAACATCGCCTTCTTTGAGAGTGTATGTTCGCTTGCCGTCGACATAGAACACATATTTATCCGGCTCCCACGAAAGGCCGAATGTGTGATAGCCATAGTAAACATTATTGACCCGTGTTGCCTGACCGACTGATTTATGGCGGCTTCCGTAGCCGTCGAAATGAATACCCTGTTGGACCTTATCGGTGTAGAGATATGCCGACTCGAAAATATCGATCTCGGTGCCGTCCGATCCGCCGTCGATACCGGTGTCGATAGCATCGGGCATTATCCAGAATGCACCCCAGAATCCGCGCGAATACTGCTGGAGCAGACAACGCGCCTCATAGTAGCCGTAGCTGTTATAGAAGCGGTTTTTAGTGCGCACAGCGCCGCTCTTGCAGCGCGCGGGCGCGTCCTCGTCGATTGCATTTGACAGCACAAGTCCGCCCTTGCCGTTCATCGAAACCATTTCATTGCGCCATACATTGCCGTTGTGGCGTTCCTGCTCGGGGCAGCGTTCCCACTTCCTGCGGTTTAATGTTGTGCCCTCGAAATCATCATAGAACGCAAGCGAATATTCCTTGCCGTTGATGATATAGTTGCCGTTGTCGGTCATGTCATAATGCGAATCGTAGTTCGCCTCGCCGTCAGTTGTGACAGGACGATGGACAGCGGTTCGCTCGCCGTTGACCGTCTGAATAGCGGCATAGACATCCTTAGCGTTTATCCTGCCGTCCTCCCAGACATCTGCGGCTTCGCTGTCGGCGGCGGTATCGAGCTCATAGCCCGAAACCAGCTTTTTGAGCGCCAAAAGATCGGCGGTGTTCACAGCGTCATCTTTAATAACATCGCCGAGCAGACGATGATTGATAAGGTCGCCGTAATCTTCATAAGCTACCGTGGGAAGTTTGCTGTTTTCCTTTGAAGTTGTGTATGTAGCGCCGTTGCCGCCCGCCAAAACGCTCGAAACGGTATAGTTTATTGCGGTGAGACCTGTGTTGTAGTTCATCGCATTGATAGCGATAGTGTCGGGGACGACTGTGACATCATTTACATCGATATAGAATGTTCTTGTTTCGCCCGCGCGCATCTCAGCGCCGCCGTCGATAAGTGTCGGGCCGTTCTGCCAGTCGCCGTTCGCAAAGCAGTACATCTTGAATTTAACTGTGGTGGCGCCGCTGCTCGACTCGGCTTTGTCCAGCTTGAAAGTAACACGAAGTTTTTGATCGGTCGCTTTAGCGGCAGCAATCGCAGAAGAAGCGGCTGAAGTGCTCATCCCGACTTCAACCTGCAGGTGCTGGCAATTATATGTCATGCCCTCGGTGTTATAGGTCAGCGAACCGTTTGAAACACTTATTGCGCTTTTTGTGTTGCTTATATTCTGATTGTTGGGAGCTGTCCAGCCTTGGGTACGTGCGGCAATTATCCCGCCCGACCAGTCGCAGAAGGCAACAGCGTCATCCGATTCCGCCTGAACAAATGCGGGAGCGGCTGTCTGCATAGCCATTGCAAGTGCAACTGTCACTGCAAGAAGCACGATTTTTATAGTTCTTTTCATTCAGTTACTCCTTTTTAATATCATCTTTCTTCATACTAACATACAAATCAGAGCGTTTCAAGCGTTATTTATTTTTCGGCGTTTTAGTTAAAAAAGCGCCGTTTTCTTGTGCAATAGAGTATATCACAAAGTCAATTTATTCAAAAAAATCCGCCGGCCGAAAAATCGACCGACGGATAACTTTTATTTATTAGCGGATCAATACATACCGCCCATGCCGCCTGCCGCAGCAGCTGCTGCAGCTGCATTTGCTGCCGCCGCATCTTCCTTCTTATCGGCAACGAGCGACTCTGTTGTGAGTACCATAGCCGCAACCGAAGCCGCATTCTGAAGAGCGGAACGGGTGACCTTTGTAGGATCGACAATGCCCGCCTTGAGCATATCGACATATTCTTCGTTGTAAGCATCAAAGCCGTAGTTGACCTTATCGGAAGAAACGATCTTATCGATGATAACAGAGCCTTCGAGGCCTGCATTGTGAGCGATCTGTCTTACCGGCTCTTCAAGAGCTTTCAGCACGATAGCCGCACCTGTCTTTTCGTCGCCTGTGAGCGAATCAACAAGCTTCTTAACAGCAGGAATTGCATTGAGCAGAGCTGTGCCGCCGCCTGCGACGATACCCTCTTCGACTGCCGCACGGGTTGCCGAAAGAGCGTCTTCAATGCGGAGCTTCTTCTCTTTCATTTCGATCTCTGTTGCCGCACCGACTTTGATAACAGCTACGCCGCCTGCAAGCTTAGCAAGACGCTCCTGCAGCTTCTCGCGATCGAAATCGGATGTTGTTGCTTCGATCTGCGAACGGATCTGCTGAACACGCGCCGCAATGTCATCGGAATTGCCTGCACCGTCAACAATGATCGTGTTCTCCTTGGTGACTTTGACCTGGCGAGCCTTACCGAGCTGCTCCATGGTAGTGTCTTTAAGCTCAAGACCGAGTTCCTCGGAAATGACCTGACCGCCTGTGAGAATGGCGATATCTCTGAGCATTTCTTTTCTTCTGTCGCCGAATCCCGGAGCTTTAACCGCAACACAGGTGAAAGTGCCGCGCAGACGGTTGACGATAAGTGTTGAGAGAGCCTCGCCCTCAATGTCCTCCGCGATGATGAGCAGCTTCTTGCCCGACTGGACGATCTGCTCGAGAAGCGGAAGGATCTCCTGAATGTTAGAGATCTTTTTATCTGTGATAAGAATAGAAGCATCATCAAGCACAGCTTCCATTTTATCTGTATCGGTTACCATATACGGTGTGATATAACCGCGGTCAAACTGCATACCCTCAACAACTTCGGAATATGTCTCAGCCGTCTTGGATTCCTCGATAGTGATAACACCGTCGTTCGATACCTTTTCCATAGCGTCTGCTATAAGTGTGCCGACAAAATCGTCAGCCGCGGAGATAGCGGCAACTCTCTTGATCTCATCGGAATCTGTGACCTTTTTGGAGTTTGCCTTAACAGCGTCAACCGCAGCATCGACAGCGGATTTGATACCCTTTCTGACGACCATGGGGTTAGCGCCGGAAGTTACATTCTTCATACCCTCGCGGATGAGAGCCTGTGCGAGCAGTGTTGCGGTCGTTGTACCGTCGCCCGCGCAATCGTTTGTCTTTGTGGCAACTTCCTTAACGAGCTGAGCACCCATGTTTTCAAACGGATCGTCAAGCTCGACTTCCTTAGCGATAGTAACGCCGTCGTTTGTGATAAGCGGAGCGCCGAACTTCTTATCGAGGACAACATTTCTGCCCTTCGGGCCGAGTGTTACCTTAACTGTGTCAGCAAGCTTATCAACGCCTGTCTGCAAAGCTTTTCTTGCTTCTTCACCGAAAATAATATCTTTAGCCATTATAAAGACCTCCCTTATTCAACTACTGCAAGAATATCGGACGAAGAGCAGATAGTGTACTCCTCACCGTCGATCTTGACCTGTGTTCCCGAATACTTGCTTGTGAGCACTTTATCGCCGACTTTGACCGGCATTTCGCACTGCTCGCCGTTGACAACGGCAAATTCGCCCACCGCGATAACTTCCGCTACCTGCGGTTTCTCCTTTGCATTGCCTGCGAGAACAATACCGCTTTTGGTCGTCTCTTCAGCCTCTGTCATCTTGACGACGACATGATCGTATATCGGTCTGATTTTCATTATGAATTACCTCCTGAAAGTAAACTGTCATATAATTAGCACTCTTTTATTCCGAGTGCTAATTATATTTTAACTATTTCTGACCAAAAATCAACCCCTAAATCAAGAAATTTTTAAAAATTCAAAATTTATTAACATTTTTGAGCACGGATCCGATTTTTATTCAAAATCGGTTGACAAACAATAGATTATATGCTAAAATACACTCAAATATTTGAGCCGCCACCGGGTGGCTGTGCATTTTTTTGCACTTGCAAGCATTTCGTTAGGTCTTTGAAGAAATGCCGTTGCAGGTGCTTTTTTATTTGAAAGGAGAGATTTATGAGGCTGAGAAATCCGTTTTCAACGCTTAAAAAAGGTGAATACGCGCTTTGGATCTGCTCTCTTGTTATTGTAGGGGTGTCGCTTATCATCTCAGGCAGCGGTGATATTGTTTCGCTTTCTGCGCCGATCGTGGGAGTCACCGCGCTGATATTTGTGGCTAAAGGCGATGTTTTCGGGCAGGTGCTGACGGTGCTGTTCAGCCTGCTGTATGCTGTGCTGTCGCTGAGATTTCGCTACTACGGCGAGATGATAACCTATCTTTGCATGACAATGCCTATCGCCGCTTTATCTGTTGTCACATGGCTTAAAAATCCATACAGCGAAACACAAGTGAAGGTGAGCCGTCTTAAAAATCCCGAGCGGATATTGCTTGCGGTTTTAACGGCGGCTGTGACTTTTGCATTTTACTTTATTTTAAAAGCGTTCGACACGCCGAACCTCGCAGTCGGCACGCTTTCGATAGCGACAAGTTTCAGCGCTGCCTATCTTCAGATGAGGCGGTCGCCCGCTTATGCGGTGGCATACGCCGCAAACGATCTTGTGCTGATAACGCTTTGGGTCATGGCGAGTATGACCGATATTTCGTATTTATCGACCGCTGTTTGTTTTCTGATGTTCTTTATAAACGATATATACGGTTTTATAAGCTGGAGCAAAATGAAAAAGGAACAGGCAAAAAGCACGCCTTTGCTTTGATCGGCAAGGCGTGCTTTTAATATTATCAGAAGAAGGTTAGCTGATTGGTCTTTGGCAGAAAATCAAGTGTGCCGAGCTTTTCAAGTGCTTCGATGACTGTTTTTGAAACGCCCGATGACTGGCGGATATCCTCGATCGAGATATACTTCTGCTTTGCGGCGGCTTCTTCAAGAGCGACCGCGGCATTGCCGCCTACACCCGGAACAGATGAAAACGGCAGTCTTATCTTACCGTCCTCCATTGCATAGACCGACGCTTTGGATTTATAAAAATCGATAGGCAGAAATTCTATTCCGCGTTCCATCATCTCGTTGACGATCTGCAAGATGTTATATGTTCCGTTTTCCTTTGCGCTGGCCTGCTTGCCCTTTGCGCGGATCTCATTCATTGTCGCTTTGACGGCAGAAAGTCCGCCCATGCAGATACCGGCGTCCATATCCTCGCCGCGAACGGTGAAGTATGCCGCGTAATACTCGGCAGGGTGATGCACTTTATACCACGCAAGGCGCAGCGCCGCGATCATATATGCTGCCGCATGAGCCTTCGGAAACATATATTTGATCTTGAAGCAGGAATCGATATACCACTGCGGAACACCGTTATCCTTCATTGCCTGAACATGCTCCTCTGTGAGCAGCTTGGGTGCTTTACCCTTTCTGACGATCTCCATTATCTTAAACGCCATACTGTTCTCGACACCCTTATGGATAAGGTAGACCATGATGTTATCACGCGTTCCGATAACCTCGGAAATATCGCAGATACCCTGGCGGATAAGATCCTGTGCGTTGCCTGTCCAAACATCGGTACCGTGGGAAAGTCCCGAGACCTGCAAAAGGTCGGAAAATGTTTTGGGCTGTGATTCGAGCAGCATTTGAATAACAAAGTTTGTGCCGAGCTCGGGCAGCGAGAGAGTTCCGGTGGGAACTCCTATCTGCTCGGATGTTACGCCGAGCGCCTCGGGAGAATGGAACAGGCTCATGACCTTTTCATCGCTCATTGAGACCTGCATAACGGGGATACCCGTGTTTTGCTCGAGATATTTATAGATCGTCGGAACATCGTGTCCGAGAATATCGAGCTTCAAAATAGTATCGTGGATCGAATGGAAATCGAAGTGAGTTGTCACAGTGTCCGAACCGGATTTATCCGCAGGGTGCTGAACAGGGCAGAAATCATAGATCTCCATATCCGCCGGAACAACTATCATACCGCCCGGGTGCTGACCTGTTGTGGCCTTGCTGCCCGTGCAGCCCTCTGTGAGCCGCTCGATCTCGGCTTTGTTCAGATGAAGCGCGCGATCCTCGGCATATTTCTTAACAAAGCCGAACGCTGTTTTTGAAGCGATGGTGGTTATTGTGCCTGCCTTGAAAACGCAGCCCTCACCAAACAAAGTTTCGGTGTATTTATGTGCGCAGGACTGATATTCGCCGGAGAAGTTAAGATCGATATCGGGAACTTTATCGCCGTTGAATCCGAGGAAGGTCTCAAACGGGATATCGTGGCCGTCGCGCACCATAGGCTCGCCGCACTCGGGGCAGTCCTTCGGCGGAAGGTCAAAGCCCGAACCGACAGAGCCGTCGGTTATGAATTCGCTGTGGCGGCATTTCGGGCAGACATAGTGCGGAGCTAAGGGGTTGACTTCGGAGATACCCGTCATCGTTGCGACGAATGACGAGCCGACAGAGCCACGGGAACCGACAAGATAGCCATGGGCGTTAGAGTCGGCAACAAGGCGCTGCGCCGTTACATACATGACGGCATAGCCGTTTGATATGATAGAATCAAGTTCTCTTTTCAGACGCGCTTCGACTATTTCGGGCAGGGGATCGCCGTAGATCTCCCTCGCGCGTTTCATGGCGTCCTCTCTTAAAGTGACATCACTTCCCTCGATCGACGGAGGATAGTTGCCTTCGGGGATCGGACGGATATCGTTATCTATCATGTCGGCGATCTTATTGGTGTTTTCGACAACTATTTCATATGCTTTTTTCTCGCCCAAATACGAAAAATCGCTTAACATCTCATCGGTCGTTTTAAGATAAAGATCGGCTTGTGCATCAGCGTCCTTAAATCCTTGACCTGCCATGAGTATTGCGCGGTACTTTGCATCGCGCTTATGGAGAAAATGAACATCTCCCGTTGCGACTACAAGCTTATGCTGTTTATCGGCTATATTCATTATTGTCCGCACATGGTTCTGAAGGTCAAGCTCGCTTGAGACAATCCCTTCGTGCACCATGAACATATTGTTCGACATCGGCTGAACTTCGAGATAGTCATAGTAATCGGCTATCTCCATCAGTCTGCCCCAGGGCGCGCCCTTGACGATCGCCTGATAAAGCTCGCCTGCTTCGCAGGCGCTTCCGATAATAAGGCCCTCTCGGTATTCATCAAGGTCGGAACGATAGATAAGCGGCTTTTTATAGAAATGATGCAGGTGAGCATTGGAAACGAGCTTATAGAGGTTTTTCAGTCCTGTCTTATTTTTGACAAGGATAATCATATGATAAGACGTGACTTTGCCGCCTGTTGCCGCAAGCGCAAGCGATTTATTGACTGCGCCGAGTGAAGAGCAGTCGCGGTTTTTCAGCATTTCGACAAACTTATTGAAGATCCGGCCGAGCACTCTCGCATCGTCACATGCGCGGTGATGATTGAACTCGGGCAGATTGAGCGCATTGGCAACAACATCGAGCTTATGCTTTTTCAGCTCCGGCATGAGCGACTTTGCCATGGGCAGAGTGTCGATATATGTCGGCTCATAGTCGATACCGCTTCGGTGAGCCGCGGCTTTTATGAACGACATATCAAAAGTCGCATTGTGTGCGATAAGCGGACAATCACCGGCAAACTTCATCAGCATTTCAAGTGCCTGCTTTTCGCTCGGAGCATCGCTGACCATTTCATCGGTTATGCCTGTGAGTTCGGTTATTTTCGGTGAAATCTTCTTTTCGGGGTTCACAAATGTATCGAACTCTTCGATGATCTCGCCGCCCTTTATACGAACGGCTCCGATCTCTGTGAGCCGCTCGGTGTTGGCGTTGAGTCCTGTTGTTTCGACATCGAAAACGACCATTTCATCATCCAGACCTCTGTCGTCAGTTCCGGTGACAGCATCCACATAGTCGTTGACGAAATACGCCTCTGTGCCGTAGATTATCTTGAAATCGCCGCCTTTTTTGCGGATAGCTTCGACAGCGTTCATCGCGTTCGGGAAAGCCTGAACAACGCCGTGATCCGTCACGGCTATTGCTTTATGCCCCCAGCCGTAGGCAGTGTTTATAAGATCCTCGGCGGTTGCAATACCATCCTTCGAGGACATAATTGTGTGCATATGCAGTTCGACACGCTTATGCTCTGACATATCGCTGACTTCATAGTTTTTGACCGTCATCAGCGCGGTGGGCTTCATGACATAATCGTCCTCGTATGTATCGAGTGCTATCTCGCCCTTGACTACGGCATAAACACCGCCTTTGACCGAAAGCACCGATTTTTCGAGCTTTTCAAAATCCTGAGTGCTTGCGAAAAACTTCAAAATAAACGAGCCGGTGTAATCGGTGATATACATTGTTACGATATATCGGTTGCCGGCTCTGGTCTTGAAAAAGTCGGTCTTGAATATTTTGCCGAAGATGACCGCCGCACCGTCCTCAGGCGTTATATCGCAAATAGGCGTCGGTGTGCCTTTGATATGAGCGCCGATGATCGGCTCTGCCGAATCGGGATAGTAGCCAAGCTCGGCGGGCGATTTTCCCGACACTGTGCTTCGCGGTTTGCGGGCGGCAGGCTCACGCCTTGCGGCCGGTTCGCTGCTATCGGGACCGCCGACATCAAACGGAATATCTTTAGGCACCGCCTGCTGTCTTGCGCTAGGCGCATACTGCGGTGTGGGCGGCTCATACTTCGGCGCATTCCTCACAAGATCACTGAGCATTTTTTCGGTGGATTCGGTGACACCGCTGAATTCGAGCGATATATGCGCGCCGAAATGGCCGTTTATATAGTCGCGTATCAGCTTGTCTGCCCCGATGTCCTGCATAACCGAAAGTCCGCCGTTTTTCAGTGAGACCGACAATGTGTTATTTTCAAAGCGGCATACAGCACCGTTTAAAAAACCGTTTAACTTCGGATGATCGCGCTTTAAAAGCAGAAAAACATCTGCCGCAAAGTCCGCCGAGAACGGCAGATGTTCATAGACAAATTCAGCTCTGACCGCAGATAGCCCGAATTCCTTTGCAATGGTGCTTTCAAGCAGCTCGGTCTTTTTATAATCAACAAAGCTTCGGTTTATCATGCGGATGAACATAAGACGGTTTGCCCTGTTTATCCGACAGCTTTGAACAGGCAATTCAAAATATTCCGACAGCTCGTTTTTATTGCTTAAATAGCTTTCAAAAAGCTTAAAAAAAGTTTTCAATTCACTCTTCCTTTTGATCGTACTTCTTTATTTCGTCCATCAGCGCGCTGAAAAGATCTTCCTCGCTGACCTTTCTTATGATCTCGCCTTTTCTGAACAGGATACCGCAGCCGTCGCCGCCGGCAACACCTAAATCGGCTTCTCTCGCTTCGCCGGGGCCGTTCACAACACAGCCCATAACAGCGACTGTTATCGGTTTGCCGCTGTAGCTTTCAAGCGCGGATTCAACACGCTTTGCAAGCGAGATAAGATCTATCTTCGTTCTGCCGCAGGTCGGACAGCAGACGATGTTTGCACCGCCTGTCCGTGCGCCGACCGCTTTTAAAATATCCTTTGCGGCTTTTATTTCTTTTATCGGATCATCGGTGAGAGAAACTCGTATCGTATCTCCTATATCCGAGAGCAGCAGTCCGCCTATTCCCGCTGCGGATTTTATCAGACCCATGCGTTCTGTTCCGGCTTCTGTGACGCCGAGGTGAAGCGGATATTTTGTGAGAGCGGCGGCTTTTTTATAAGCGTCGCTCATAAGGCGGACATCGGACGCTTTCATTGAAAGCACGATATTATCGAAATCGAATTTCTCGAGCAGGGACGCATGGTACATTGCGGCTTCGACAAGTGCATCCGCACAGACACCGCCGTATTTTGAAAGCACGCTTTTCGGCAGTGAGCCTGAATTAACGCCGATCCTGATCGGAACGCCTGCCGCCGCGCATTTATCCGCAACTGCTTTCACCCTATCGTCCGACCCGATATTACCGGGGTTTATGCGTATCTTATCGACCCCTGCCTCCACGCACTCGAGCGCGATCTTATAATCAAAATGAATGTCCGCAACAACAGGGATCTTCAGCGCAAGCTTTAATGCATAGATCAGCTTTGCGTCGCCGACAGTCGGCACTGCCGCGCGGATTATCTCACAGCCTGCTTCTTCAAGCGCTTTTGCCTGCTTTACACTGCCGTCGATATTGTCCGCTCTGACATTGAGCATAGACTGAATGGCGATGTTTTCTCCGCCGCCGATAGTAACGCCGCCTATCTTCACTTTTTTAGTGTAGCTTGCCACTTTTGATTTCTCCTTTTAAAAAAGACTGTAAACATCCTTCACGATTATAAATATCATAAACGCCATAAGCACTGCCATACCGACCGCATGGACAATGCCTTCTTTTTCGGGCGGCACTGGCTTTCTTCTTATAGCCTCGATTACAAGGAACAAGATCCTGCTTCCGTCCAGCGCGGGAATCGGCAAAAGATTGAACACGCCGAGGTTTATTGTGATGAGCGCCAAGATGCGCATGAGATAAACAAGCCCGTTTACTCCGTTTGAAGTGACGCTCGACACCGCCTGCGACATTATATTTGTTATCCCCACAGGACCTGAAACATCGGAAAGACCGTATTTTCCGCTTATAAGGTCAATAAGCGACATCCAGATATATCTCGCCATCGAAAGCGTCCTGCCGAACGCTTCTTTCACAACTCCGAAAAAGCCTGCGTCGATCGGGCGGACATAGAAATCGCGTTTGATGAATGTGTGACCTTCATACTCCTCAAGATCAAATTTAACGCCCGCAAGCTCGACCTTCTCACCGTCTCTTACAACGGTTATGTCCACAATACCGTCCGACGAGAGAGAAAGCATATAATTAAGATCGTCCGATGAAAAGACCCGTCTGCCTCCGATACGGATTATCTCATCGCCCACGGAAAGTCCGCTTTGCTGTGACCGGGCCGCAGTGTCGAACTTGGATATGGTGGTGGAAGCAAGTCTGTTCGACTGGATGCAAACAACGCTCAGCAATATCAGAAAGCCGAGGATTATATTAAACACAGCCCCCGCCGCGCACACGACGATACGCTGCCAGACCTTGGCTTTTGAAAAGGCGCGGTCGTCGTCGCTCTTGCCATCCTCACCCTCCATGGCACAGTAGCCGCCGAGCGGAAGTATTCTGAGGGCATAAAGCGTTTCGCCTTTTTGGAATTTGAATATTGCGGGGCCGAAGCCGATCGCAAACTGATTGACCTTTATTTTGAAAAGCTTTGCGAAAATAAAATGGCCGAACTCGTGGATAAAAATGATGAAGCCGAATATTAAGATCGCAACTAAGACCGGCCAGACTTTACTCCATATTTCTATTTTGATCATCTCCGTATCTCTCGTCTACCATGCGGCGCGCGAGCGCATCCGTTTCGACAAGGTCGTCAATGCAATTATATTCTCCCCTAAAGCTTTGATATGCGTTTTCGGCGATCTCTTCGATCTGCAAAAATCCGATCTTGCCCTTTAAGAACAGATCGACAGCGCGTTCGTTCGCTGCATTGACAGCGCACGGTGTGATCCCCGAAAGCGAGATAGCCTTGCGGCAGATCTCAAGGCAGCCGAATGCCTTCAGATCGGGTTCGGCAAAAGTGAGCTTGCCGATCTTGGTGAGAGAAAGCTCTGCCGCCGGCGATTCGTACCGCTCGGGATCGGTCAATGCAAATTGGATCGGCACACGCATATCCGGCACGCCGAGCTGGGCTATGACCGAATTATCCATATACTCGACCATTGAATGAACAATACTTTCTCTATGCACAACAACATCTATTTTATCGGGCGGAACATTGAATAGGTGCGCCGCTTCGATGACCTCAAAGCCCTTATTCATCATTGTAGCGGAATCAATGGTTATTTTTCTGCCCATATCCCAGTTCGGGTGGCGAAGCGCCATTTCAGGCGTTACATCTTTGAGCTGCTGCCTGCTCATCCCGAAGAACGGGCCGCCGGAAGCTGTCAGTATAAGCCGCTTTACGCCGCTTTTATTATTACCCATAAGCGACTGATAAATCGCCGAATGTTCCGAATCGACAGGCTTTATCAAAACTCCGTTTTCTCGGGCTGTTTTCATTATCAGCTCGCCGCCGACAACAAGCGCTTCTTTATTCGCAAGCGCTAATTTTTTGCCTGCTTTAACAGCATGGTATGTCGGGATAAGTCCCGCCATTCCGACAAGCGCATTGAGCACGGTGTCGGCATCGTCCGTTTCGGCTGCCGCCGCTACCGCGTCGTTTCCGGCATATACTTTCACCGGCAGATCGGCGACTTTTATTTTAAGATCGTCCGCTGCTTTCTTGTCTGCCATGACGGCGATCTTCGGCGAAAACTCTCTTATCTGCCGCTCGATCAGTTCAACATTGCGCTGCGCCGTCAGTGCAGCAATCTTTATTTCAGGGTGCAGTCTTGCAACATCGAGGCTCTGAGTGCCTATCGATCCGGTTGATCCGAGAATTGAAAGTTTCAAAGTCGTTCCTCCTTACGGCAATACGGCGCAGATACTGCGCCGTAGAAAGTTTTTAATATTTCCTTTATGCACGAATGACAAGCGGGAAAAATTGAATAAAGATATACACAACGGGGGCGGTGGTTATGAGCGAATCAAAACGATCGAGCATACCGCCGTGTCCCGGGATGATCGAGCCGTAGTCCTTGATCTTGCACTTTCTTTTGATAAGCGAGAACATAAGGTCGCCGAACATACCGACTGCAGCGGTTATCACCGCAAGCAGGATAAGCGGGAGCCACTGGATACTGTCCGCCGCGGAAAGGGCAAATGTTTTCCAGATAAGTCCGATTATCAGCAGCATAACGATATTGGCAACAACTCCGCCTGCCGCACCCTCGATAGTTTTTTTCGGGCTGATATTCGGAGCCATTTTGTGAGTGCCGAAAAAGCTGCCTGCAAAATATGCGCCGATATCACAAAACCACGCTCCGCCGAACGAAACGAGCAGAAGAAAAAGTCCGTCGCTTTCAAAATATGTATTGGGGCGAAGCTCGCTGATCCTTGCAAAGACGCACAACGTCATAAGCGAGAACGGGATAATAGCTGACATCATAAACGAGAAGCTGAGTTCTTTAAGCGCGATAGTTTCGTGCTTTGCGAGCGCTATAACGAACAGCGCCGCAACATAGCAGACCGAAAGCAAAATCCCATAGATATAATCGAACAGCGGAAAAAACGCAACGATCGCCGAAAAAATGATCGACGTTATAAACACCGCACGGTCACGGACATATCCTGTTGAGCCGAGCACTTCGTACATACTGAAAACTGTTATTATCAGCACGACAAAATTGAAAAATATCGTATTATGTAAAAGCAGTGCGACCAGAGCAAGCGATCCGCCGACTACTCCCGTTAAGACTCTTTGCTTCAAATTTACCAAACCCCTTGATGATGAAATGAATTGTTATCCCTGTTTATTTCACAGCGCCGAAGCGTCTGTCTCTTTGCTGATAGGCTTTAATGGCTTCGTCTAAATGCTTGGGCTTGAAATCGGGCCAAAGCACATTTGAAAACCACAGTTCGCTGTAAGCCGATTGCCACATAAGAAAATTTGAAAGGCGGTATTCGCCGCTCGGTCTTATAATAAGATCCGGATCGGGCATAAAGTCGGTATAGCAGTTTTCGGTTATTGTCTGCTCTGTGATGCTGTCGGGATCGATCTCGCCGTCTTTAGCCTTATTTGCGATTTTTCTCACAGCGTGAACAATCTCATCTCTGCCGCCGTAGTTCACGGCGAGAACGCAGGTGAGCCCCGTTGCATTCTCCGATTCATGCTCGGCATTATCGATAAGATCCACAATATCTGCGGGAAGTCCCGTTCTGTCACCGATGACTTTAAGCCGGATATTCTCGCCTTTGAAATTTGTAGAGTCCTTCAGGTGGCGGCGAAGCATATCCATAATAGTATCGACTTCGGCTTGCGGACGCTTCCAATTCTCTGTTGAAAAAGTATAGACTGTGAGGTATTCAATACCGATCTTATTGCAATATCGCGCGATCGTCTTAAAAGTCGAAGCGCCGGCGGAATGACCCGCAGTCCTTGGAAGAAAACGCTTTTTTGCCCATCTTCCGTTGCCGTCCATAATAATGGCGATATGGCGCGGCAGGTTTTTATCGTCTGTTTCCGATCTCATTTTAAAGCCTTTCTTAAAACGCCGAATATTCGGGAACGAGAAAACCGCCCCGAATATTCCCTGCTGTGTTTACAGCTCCATTATTTCCTTTTCTTTATCCGAGCAGAGCTTATCGACCTCTTTGCAATATTTATCGGTGGAATCCTGCACCTTTTTCTCGCTGGACTTAAGATCGTCCTCTGTTATCTCGCCGCCTTTTTTCTGAGCCTTGAACTTCTCGATTATATCGCGGCGCACCGAACGAACAGAAACTTTGCATTCCTCCGCATACTTTCTGACTTCTTTAACGATGTCTTTTCTGCGTTCCTCTGTGAGCGGCGGAAAGTTAAGACGGATCGCTCTGCCGTCGTTATTCGGGGTAATACCGATATCGGAGGCGAGGATCGCTTTTTCGATATCCTTGAGTGTGGAAGCATCCCACGGGGAGATCATGATCGTGCGGGCATCCGGAACGGACACCGCCGCCATCTGTGCGATCGGTGTTGGCACTCCGTAATAGTCGACCTGGATCTTGTTGAGAACTGCGGGATTTGCGCGGCCGGCTCTGATAGAAGTATATTCAACATCAAGCGCACTTACCGCTTTATCCATCTTTTCGTTGCAAAGCTTCATTAAATCTTCCATAATAACCTCCAAAATCGGTGTGTTTTACTGAACTATTGTTCCGATGTCCTCGCCCATTACGGCGCGAACCATATTGTCAGGATCTTCGAGCGAGAACACGAGGATAGGCAGCTTATTGTCCATGCACAGTGATGCCGCTGTCGAGTCCATAACATGAAGTCCGTTGTTGAGCACATCAAGAAATTCGAGCTTATCGAATTTGCTTGCATCATTATAAGCGTTCGGATCCTTATCGTAAACGCCGTCGACATTGGTTGCTTTAAACACGATCTCCGCCTCGATCTCAGCTGCTCTGAGCGCTGCGGCAGTGTCTGTTGAGAAGAAGGGGTTGCCTGTTCCGCAGCCGAAAACGACTACTCTGCCCTTTTCGAGGTGGCGGGTCGCTTTATTGCGGATATACGGCTCTGCGATCTGCTGCATTGCGATAGCTGTCTGAACGCGGACATCGACGCCGAGCTGTTCAAGTGCATCGGCAATGGCGAGCGAGTTGATAACGGTGGCAAGCATACCCATATGGTCGGCACGGGTCCTGTCCATCTTGCCGCTGGATCTGCCGCGCCAGAAGTTACCGCCGCCGACAACGATAGCAACTTCCACTCCGAGATCGGCTACTTTCTTTACACTGCGGCAAATCTCGAGCACACGGTCAAAATCGAGGCCCATTTTCTTATTGCCCGCAAGCGCTTCTCCCGAAAGCTTTATCATTATTCTTTTATACTTTGGTTCCATTAAAAGCCGCCCCTTTTTATTCTCTTTTTCTTTTAATTCATTTTACTATATTTTCGTCTTTTTGTAAAGTAGAATTTAGTTTAAAGAGCAAAAAACTTAAAGCTCGCTTTGCGGCAGCTTGCAGACATCCGCCCACCCCTCAGGCTTCGCGAGATCACAAAGCTCATCGATACTGAGCTTTATTGCACTGTTTTGACTGCCAGCCGCAGGATACACATAGTCGAACGCTTTGAGCGATTCGTCCAAAAAGATTCTGACTCCGCTGTTTACCGCAAACGGGCAGACTCCGCCGACTGCATAACCGATAAGCGGCTCGACTTCATCATATCCGAGCATCTTCGCTTTTGTGCCGAAGAATGATTTATACTTATGATTATCTATTTTAGCATTGCCCGCGGCAACTATCATTATCGGTGTTTCATCGGGGAGCTTTAAGGTTATTGACTTTGCGATACGCTCAGGCTCGCAGCCGATAGCTTTTGCCGCAAGCTCGACCGTTGCACTCGATTGATCGAACTCCATGATATCGTTTTCGCGTCCGTATTTTTTAAGATATTCCCTTACTTTTTCTATTGACACTTCGCCTCATCCTTTCCGATTATAAATTTACTGATATTCTAACATTTTCGTCCGAAAAAATCAATCTTTTTTGAAAAAAGTTCTTGCATTTCAAGCAAAACAGTGGTATCATATTAAACAGACTATGTGTTATTACCGTCACTTGTTTAACACGCTGCTTATATTAACGATAATTTGGAGGAAATTTTATGCCTAACATTAAATCGGCGAAAAAGAGAGTTCGTGTTATCGCTGTTAAGACTGCCCGCAACAAGGCTCTTAACTCCGAGCTTAAGACACAGATCAAAAAGGCTAACACCGCTGTTGAGACAGGTGCTGAGAACAAGGCTGAGCAGGTCAAGATCGCTATTAAGAAGATCGATATGGCTGAGTCGAAGGGCCTTATGCACAAGAACACAGCAGCAAGAAGAAAGTCTGCTCTCCAGAAAAAGCTCAACAAGGCTTAATTTTGTTCTAAAAGCAAAACCGCTGCATGAAGCAGCGGTTTTTTGTTTTTGGCAAGAGACAGCAAAACAGCTCGTGAGTGATCACGAGCTGTTTTTGATTTTAATAGATATCTTCCTCAGACGGGAGGTCGCTCTCTTCTGTTGAATAGACGAGCTCATCGGGAGTTGTATCCATCGCTTCTTCCGCTTCGATATTGATAGTGGACTGCGAATAATACTTCATGCCGGTTCCGGCAGGGATAAGATTACCGATGATGACATTCTCCTTAAGGCCGAACAGTTCATCTTTCTTGCCCTTGATAGCGGCATCAGCCAGCACACGGGTGGTCTCCTGGAAGGAAGCCGCGGAAAGGAACGACTCGGTTGCGAGAGAAGCTTTGGTGATACCGAGCAGCGTCGGCGAGCCGACAGCCTCGACAAGATCTGTTTCGCCTGCGGCGATACGATCTCTGATCTCCTCGTTCTTCGCATAGAATGTTCCGCACTCAACATGAGTGTTCGGGATCATATCTGTCGATCCGTTGTCATCGACATTGATCTTTCTCATCATCTGACGAACGATGACTTCGATATGCTTATCGTTGATATCAACACCCTGTGTACGGTAAACGCCCTGTACCTGAGCGATGATATAATTCTGAACAGCCTGAGCGCCGAGAATTGCGAGAACATCCTGCGGATAGATAACGCCGTCTGTCAGCTGCTGGCCCTTTTCGACCTCGTCGCCGTCCTGAACATTGATACGATAGTCGTACGGGATAACAT
The DNA here is from genome assembly GCA_934486895.1 of uncultured Eubacteriales bacterium. Lineage (GTDB taxonomy): Bacteria > Bacillota > Clostridia > Oscillospirales > Acutalibacteraceae > RUG14109. The sequence goes on from CAKSQZ010000015.1 coordinate 20,982, forward strand.
AGCGCTTTTCGTCGGAACCGTCATGCGCGGTGACAACGATCTCGCGGTTCTTCTTGACATTCTCGATCCTTGCGATACCCGCAATTTCGGAGAGGAATGCCGAATGCTTCGGGCGGCGTGCCTCGAACAGCTCTTCAACACGCGGAAGACCCTGTGTGATATCTTCGCTCGACGCGATACCGCCGGTATGGAAGGTACGCATTGTGAGCTGAGTACCCGGCTCACCGATAGACTGAGCCGCAACAATACCGACTGCTTCTCCGATAGTTACAGGCTGGCCTGTTGCAAGGTTTGCGCCGTAGCACTTCTTGCAGATACCGCGCTTAGCCTTACAGGTGAGGATCGATCTGATCTTGCAGCTTCTGATGCCTGCGTCGATAATGCGTTTTGCATCGTCATAAGTCATCATATGCTCGGTGTCCATAATGATCTCGCCGGTTTCGGGATGAACTGCCGGCTCGAACAGGAATCTGCCGATAAGACGCTCCTGGACATCCTCGATAAGCTGTTTGCCGTCATAAATATCAAATACTTCGAGGCCTTCGTCGGTATGGCAGTCGTCCTCTCTGACGATGACATCCTGCGAAATATCGACAAGACGGCGGGTGAGATAACCCGAGTCGGCCGTTCTGAGCGCTGTATCGGCAAGACCTTTACGCGCACCGCGTGAAGAAATGAAGTATTCAAGAACATTAAGACCTTCACGGTAGTTAGAACGAATCGGAACTTCGATGATCTTACCGGAAGTGTTTGCGATGAGTCCGCGCATACCTGCGAGCTGTCTGATCTGGCTTGCAGAACCACGCGCACCGGAATCAACCATCATATTGATCGGGTTGTATTCCGAGAGGTTTTCGGTGAGCGCCGCAGATACCTGATCGACAGTATCCTGCCAAATATTCTGAACCTGCTTTGCTCTGCCGTCATTGGACATAAGACCGCGGTTATACTGCTTTGTGACCTTCTCGATCTTAGCTTCTGCCTCAGCTATCTTCTGTGCCTTGATCGGCGGAACGACAGCATCGGAAACAGCGATGGTTATAGCACCCTTTGTGGAGTACTTATAACCGGTGCTCTTGATCTTATCGAGAACCTCGGAGGTGACTGCTGTGCCGTTGATACGGATACAAGCGTCGATGATCTTACCGAGCAGCTTTTTGCTTGCTTTATTGGCTTTATATGTGCCGTCCTCATTCTTTGTGAACATGATCTCGAGATCGAGCTCATGACCGGGAGTTCTCTCAACAAAACCGAGGTTCTGCGGGATCGATTCATTGAAGATGAGGTAGCCGACGGTAGCGTCGATAATTCTGGTGAGCTGTTCGCCCTTATATTCGCCTGTGACTCTGACTCTGATCGGAGCATGAAGTCCGACAGCGCCTGCGTCATAAGCCATGATAGCTTCGTCCTTATTTCTGAACACCTTGCCTGTGCCGACTTCCTCGGGGCGGACAAGAGTGAGGTAATACGAGCCGAGAACCATATCCTGAGTAGGAACGGTTACAGGCTTACCGTCGGACGGCTTGAGCAGGTTGTTTGCAGCGAGCATGAGAATTCTCGCCTCTGCCTGAGCCTCCGCCGAAAGCGGAACATGAACAGCCATCTGGTCGCCGTCGAAGTCGGCGTTGAACGCTGTACAAACAAGCGGATGCAGCTTGATAGCGTTGCCCTCGACAAGGATCGGCTCAAACGCCTGGATACCGAGACGGTGAAGTGTAGGCGCTCGGTTCAGGAATACCGGATGGTTCTTGATAACAGTCTCAAGCGCGTCCCACACCTCGGAACGAGCGCGGTCTATCATCTTTCTTGCCGACTTGATGTTGCCTGCCGCGCCTGTTTCAACAAGGCGTTTCATAATAAACGGCTTGAACAGCTCAAGCGCCATCTTCTTCGGCAGACCGCACTGATAGATCTTCAGCTCAGGGCCGACAACGATAACCGAACGGCCCGAATAGTCAACTCGTTTACCAAGCAGATTCTGTCTGAAACGGCCCTGCTTACCCTTGAGCATATGCGAGAGCGATTTAAGCTCGCGGTTGCTCGGGCCTGTGACTGCTCTGCCGCGCCTGCCGTTATCGATAAGCGCGTCAACCGCTTCCTGAAGCATTCTCTTCTCGTTTCTCACGATGATGTTCGGAGCGCCGAGCTCAAGAAGTCTCTTAAGACGGTTGTTGCGGTTGATAACACGACGGTAAAGGTCGTTTAAATCTGAAGTGGCAAATCTGCCGCCTTCGAGCTGTGTCATCGGGCGGATATCCGGCGGAAGAACCGGAAGAACCGTGAGGATCATCCATTCAGGGCGGTTATTTGAAAGGCGGAACGACTCGATGATCTCAAGACGGCGGGAAAGCTTATTGCGCTTTTGGCCTGTCGCCTCGTCGATCTCTTTTTTGAGCTGTTCGCTGAGCTGATCAAGATCGATCTCACGAAGCAATTCGAGAATTGCCTCCGCACCCATTTCTGCGCGGAAATCGTCCTCATATTTCTCATAAGCGTCGGCATACTGCTGCTCATTGAGAAGCTGCATCTTCTGAAGATCGGTGTTGCCCGGATCTATAACGATATATCTGCTGAAATAGAGCACCTGCTCGAGATCGCGCGGCGACATATCGAGTGTGAACGCGATCTTTGAAGGGATTGTTTTGAAATACCAGATATGCGATACGGGAGCTGCAAGCTCGATAGAGCCCATGCGCTCTCTTCTCACACTGGCTTTTGTGATCTCAACGCCGCAGCGTTCGCAGATCTTGCCCTTAAAGCGGTTCTTTTTGTATTTACCGCAGTGACATTCCCAATCCTTTGTCGGGCCGAAGATCTTTTCACAGAAAAGACCGTCCTTTTCAGGCTTGAGGGTGCGGTAGTTGATAGTCTCCGGCTTGGTTACTTCGCCGTAAGACCATTCGCGAATCTTTTCAGGAGACGCGAGTCCTATACGAATAGATTCAAAATCTTTAATCTGCATATTATCCGTCCTCCTTGATTATTCAGCGTCGCTGTCTTCGTTTTCGTCCTCGACGGCTTCACTGTCGAGATCCTCGTCTAAATCGAGATACTCGGAAGTGTCTATATCGCCGTCGCCGTACTCATCATCGTATTCATCGGACGCTTCGATAACATCGTCCTCATCATCGACATATTCGCCGTTTTCGTCCTGCACACCAAAGCCATGCAGACCGTCAACAACAGTCTCGCCGCCCATTTCGGAATGGTCGCGGCCGCCCGAGAGCGTCTTTGTGATCTCGGTCTCGTCATCGATCGACTGCTTCAAGTCGATCTCGTTATCATCGGCATCGAGCACCTGAATATCAAGTGCGAGCGACTGCAGCTCCTTGATAAGGACCTTGAACGACTCGGGAACGCCTGCTCTCGGAACATTGTTGCCCTTGACGATCGACTCGAATGTCTTAACACGGCCGACAACATCATCGGACTTGACAGTGAGGATCTCCTGCAGGGTGTAGGATGCGCCGTATGCTTCCAGCGCCCAAACTTCCATTTCACCGAAACGCTGACCGCCGAACTGAGCTTTACCGCCGAGCGGCTGCTGAGTTACAAGCGAATACGGACCGGTCGAACGGGCGTGGATCTTATCGTCAACAAGGTGATGAAGTTTAAGGAAGTACATATAGCCGACTGTTACGCGGTTATCAAACGGAAGACCTGTTCTGCCGTCGTAAAGCTGAGTCTTACCGTCCTCCGCATAGCCTGCTTCCTTGAGGCACTCGCGGATATCGTCCTCCTTAGCGCCGTCGAATACCCGTGTGCAGATCTTCCAACCGAGCGCCTTGGCAGCATAGCCGAGGTGCACTTCGAGAACCTGACCGATATTCATTCGGGACGGAACGCCGAGCGGATTCAAAACGATGTCGAGCGGAGTACCATCCGGCAGGAACGGCATATCCTCCTGCGGGAGAATGCGGGAAACAACGCCCTTGTTACCGTGGCGGCCCGCCATTTTATCACCGACGGAGATCTTACGCTTCTGAGCGATATAGCAGCGAACGACCATGTTGACGCCCGGGCTGAGCTCAGAGCTGTTTTCTCTTGTGAACACTTTAACATCAACGACAGTACCGTACTCGCCGTGCGGAACTCTCAGGGACGTATCTCTAACTTCTTTTGCTTTTTCACCGAAGATAGCGCGCAGCAGGCGTTCCTCGGCTGTTGCCTCGGTCTCGCCCTTAGGTGTTACCTTACCTACAAGAATATCGCCCGAGGTGACTTCCGCGCCGATACGGATAATGCCGCGCTCGTCAAGGTCTTTAAGTGCAAGCTCGCCGACATTCGGAATATCTCTTGTTATTTCCTCCGAGCCGAGCTTTATATCTCTCGCCTCGGTCTCATACTCTTCGATATGGATAGATGTGAACACATCGTTCTTGACAAGGTTTTCGTTAAGAAGAACAGCATCCTCATAGTTGTAGCCTTCCCATGTCATGAAGCCGATGAGCATATTCTTACCGAGCGCGATCTCACCGTTCTGAGTTGCAGGTCCGTCAGCGATAACATCGCCCTTCTTGACCTTCTCGCCGAACGATACGATAGGCTTCTGGTTGATACAGGTGCCCTGGTTGGAACGGGTGAACTTAACGAGTTCATACTTTCTGTCTTCGCCGAGATCATTGGTGATAACGATCTCATCTGCGCTGACGCGCTTAACAGTACCGTCCTCCTTGGCAAGGACTGTGACACCCGAATCGACAGCAGCTTTATACTCCATGCCTGTGCCGACGATAGGCGATTCTGTTACAAGAAGCGGAACAGCCTGTCGCTGCATGTTCGATCCCATGAGCGCACGGTTAGCATCGTCGTTCTCGAGGAACGGGATCATAGCGGTAGCAACAGATACGATCATTCTCGGAGATACATCCATGAAATCGGGAACGGTGTTCTCAACTTCGAGGAATTCGTCTCTGTGGCGGCAGTTGACTCTCGCTCTCTTGAATCTGCCCTCTTCGTCGAGCGGCTCATTTGCCTGAGCGACAACATACTCGTCCTCTTCGTCTGCTGTCATGTAAACAACTTCGTCGGTTACAACGCCTGTCGCTTTATCGATCTTTCTGTACGGAGCTTCGATGAAGCCGTATTCATTGATCTTTGCAAAAGTTGCAAGGTGGGAGATAAGTCCGATGTTCGGGCCTTCAGGTGTCTCGATCGAGCACATTCTGCCGTAGTGGCTGTAGTGAACATCTCGAACTTCAAATCCTGCGCGGTCACGCGAGAGACCGCCCGGGCCGAGTGCCGAAAGACGGCGCTTATGAGTGAGCTCTGCGAGCGGGTTCGCCTGATCCATGAACTGCGAAAGCGGCGAAGAGCCGAAGAACTCACGGATAGCCGAAACTACCGGACGAATATTCATTATCGACTGCGGAGAGATGTTATCGGTGTCCTGCGACTGGAGATTCATCTTCTCTCTCACAAGGCGTTCCATTCTCGAAAAACCGATTCTGAACTGGTTTTGGAGAAGCTCACCGACAGAACGAATGCGGCGGTTGCCGAGGTGGTCGATATCGTCGATATTGCCGACACCTGCGGGCAGACCGCAGATATAGTTCATTGAAGCATAAATATCTTCAACTGTGATCGTGTTCGGGATAAGCTCGTTTCTTCTCTGAACAAAAGCTTCCTTGATCTGATCTTCATTCTCGGCAGAATCAAGGATCTCGCAAAGAACTTTGAAGCAGACCATTTCATTGATACCGTATTCCTTCGGATCAAATGAAACATAGAATTTCGGATCTACCATGCCGTTGGTGAGGATCTTGCGCTCGACTGTTTCGCCTTCGTTTTCAACGGAAACATAAGCCTCGCTGACACCGAGATGCTCAAGCTCCTGAGCTTTTGCGCGATCGATAACATCGCCCTCATCGGCAAGCAGTTCGCCTGTGCGCGGATCGACTATCGGGCGCGACAAAGTCTTGCCGGCAAGTCTTGCGGACAAAGCGAATTTCTTATTATATTTATATCTGCCGACTCTCGAAATATCATATCTTCTCGGCTCGAAGAACAGATTATAGATATGCGACAGCGCACCGTCAACTGTGAACGGCTCGCCCGGACGAAGCTTTTTATAAACTTCGAGAAGCGCGTCATCACGGGTCTTGGTGGTGTCCTTTTCGAGAGTTGCGAGAAGTCTGTCGCTCTCGCCGAACATTGCGATCATCTGCTCGTTGGTCTCAAGACCGAGAGCACGCGCAAATGTCGTCATCGGGAGCTTGCGGTTTTTATCGATTCTCGCATACATTATGTCATTATGATCGGTCTCGTACTCTATCCATGCGCCGCGGTTAGGAATGACCGTGGTGTTGAACAGGTCCTTACCGGTCTTATCGACTTCCTTAGAGAAATACACACCCGGCGAACGAACGAGCTGAGAAACGATAACACGCTCTGCGCCGTTGATAACAAATGTGCCCGAATCTGTCATAAGCGGGAAATCGCCCATGAAGATCTCATTTTCTCTGATCTCTCCCGTCTCGCGGTTGAGAAGCTGTGCGCGAACACGCAGAGGAGCGCAATATGTCGAGTCGCGTTCTTTGCATTCCTTGATGCTGTACTTCGGCTCGTCGTCAAGCTTATAGTCGACAAAGCTCAGCTCCAAAACGCCGTTATGGTCGGTGATGGATTCGATGTCGCGGAAAACTTCCTTGAGTCCCTCGTCCAAAAACCACTGATATGAGTTTTTCTGCACCTCGATGAGGTTGGGCATTTCCTGCACCTCATTGATCTTCGCGAAGCTCATTCTGGTATTTCGTCCGAGCTGTACCGGTTTAACATTCACCATAGGCTTTTTCTCTCCTTATCTGTCATTAGCAGTCAAAATTTTGCGAAAAATAAATTTTTTATTTTCCCGCTTGATTTTTGGAAGCTTATCTGCTATAATCCAAATAAAGTTCCAACTAAAATAGGCTATTGTGCCCATTTTGTGCATTTTACTATTATATAGCACTGTTTTAAAATAGTCAAGCGTTTTTTCAAAAAAATCTGAAATATTTTTAAAAAGCCCTTGATTTTTGTCTGTATATCTGTTAAAATGTTTTTTGTGACTTATAAATCCGTTAGGTTTAAAGGAGGTGCAGAACATGGCAAAATGTGATATCTGCGGAAAAGCGGTTACTTTCGGCATTAAAGTTTCTCACTCGCACAGACGTTCGAACAGAACTTATAAACCGAATGTAAAGCGCGTAAAGGCTATCGTTAACGGTACTCCTAAAAGAGTGTATGCCTGCACCCGCTGCCTGCGCTCGGGAAAGGTCGAAAGAGCTGTCTGATCGCAAAATGCTATATTGTAAACAGTTCCCGTTCGGAAATTCCGAACGGGTTTTGTTTTTAGAATTGATTTTGATGTTTTATTATGGTATAATATAATTGTCCTGTTTTATGGACTGATCTCTGTATATAATTTAAGTAAAAATACAAAGGAGGCTTTTTTATGGCAGGCTGGCTGGACAAATCAGGGGAAGAATTTGAGAAATACCTCAATTATATGAACGTTCTTGAAATGATGAACGACACACCGGGCGACGTCTATCAGGAAGATGAGGACGATGACGACGAGTTTTTTGAAGACGAGTACGATGAAGATGAAGATGAAGAATACGATGGCGACGATGAGTACTACGACGATGACGACGAGTACTACGACGATGACGACGTGTATGATGATGACGACGACGAATATGATGATTATGATGAGTAATATCAGCTTTTACAACAAATGATTTCGTGCAAAAACAAAAACCGCCTTTCGGCGGTTTTTGTTTTATACTACGGGCGCGGGATATAATTGAACGGATTGACATAATCGCCGTTGACACGCACTTCAAAATGAAGATGCGGACCTGATGAGTTACCTGTGGAACCGCAATAAGCGATAAGCTGGCCTTGGCGGACATAATCACCCTCATCGACAAGCAGTGTCTGACAATGGGCATACAGCGTTGAATACGAATTGCCGTTTTTCTTGCCGTGGTCTATTATAAGATGATTGCCATAGCTGACATTGCTGTGTTTTGCACGGATAACATATCCTGCGGCGGAAGCATAGATCGGCTTGCCGAGAGCTTTTGAACAGGTTATATCAACGCCTGTGTGGAAGCGGCCTTCTCTCTGACCGTATGGGCAGGAGATATAATAAGATGTGCGGAAAGGCCACGCAAATCCCTTCGACGATACAATAAGATCATCGGTTATTGTAACTCCGGGCGGAGTTGTTGGCTTCCGAGTTGTTTTTTGAGTTGTCGATTGAGTGGGTTCCTGCGTTGTTTTATCCGAATCGGACTGCGTTTCCTTTGTGGTTGTGGTACGCTCGGTCGTGGTCGGCTTAGCGGTCGTTTGCTGTTCGCCGCCGCCGAATTCAAAATCGCGGCTGTTATTTTTAATAACATCGCGCCACTCCTCGGCTTCCTTTTCCTTTGCGGCAATAACATCGGCAAGTTCCGACTGATCTTCATAAAGCGAAGTTTTCTGCCCCGTGATCTTTGTGAGCATCGCGCTGGCTTCGCTGTACTCGGTGTCATACTGCTTTTTCTTTGCTTCGAGCTCCGCTTTCATTTTAGCGTTTTCTTCCTTGGTCGAGCGGTTCTGATCTTTAAGCTCGTTTAATTCACCGACCTCTTTTGCAAGCGAATCCATCAGTTTTTTATCGTGATCCGAAACACCTCTGAGAAGCTCGCTTCTTGCAAGAAAATCGCTGTAATCCTCGGCGCTGAGCAAAATAAGCAATTCACTGTTTGCCCCTGCGACATAGATCGCACGCAGGCGCTTCTTCAGCTCCTCCTTTGCGCCGTAGAGCCGCTCATTGCGCTTATATATATCGAGCTCATTCTCCTCGATCTTCGCATTCAGCTTTTTGATCTCGGAATCGATATATTCCGTCTGATCCTTGATCGACTGGATTTTTTTATCCAAGCTGTTGCGAAGCTCATCATAATTATCGGAGCTTTTTGAAAGCTCATTGATCTTTGACTGAAGTTCCTTTTGCTGCTTTTCGAACTCCTTTAGTTCCTGCTCGATACTGCTGAGTTTATCCTTGGCATCGCCGCTGTTCGTTTTCTCAGCGGCATAAGCAGTGCCGATGAAAGCCAGCACCGCTGAAAGCACAAAGCAGATAATGCGATTTAAACTTTTATTCACACTGCCACATCCTTTTTGAAATTAAACTTATTTGCCGAGCAATTCCTTTATTCTGCGGACAGCCTCGATAGTGTTTTCGCGGTTACCGAACGCTGTGAGACGGAAATAGCCCTCGCCGTTTTCGCCGAAGCCCTGACCGGGTGTGCCGACGACATTGGCGTTTTCAAGCAGATAATCGAAGAAATCCCACGATTTCATGCCGTTCGGGCATTTAAGCCAGATATAAGGCGAGTTTTTGCCGCCGACATACCAGATCCCGAGCTCATCCATCGCTTCGGCGATGATCTTGGCATTCTCCATATAATAAGCAATGTCGGCTCTGGTCTCTTTGTAGCCTTCATCTGTGAACACCGCTTCGGCCGCCTTCTGAATGATATACGCAGTGCCGTTGGTCTTAGTGGAACGGCGGCGGAGCCACATACTGTTGAAACTCATGCCTTCATCGCTTAAAAGCGCTTTCGGAATAATAGTGTAGCCGCAGCGAGTGCCTGTGAAGCCTGCTGTTTTGGAAAGTGAGCAAAGCTCGATCGCACAGCTCTTTGCACCCTCGATCTCATAGATACTGTGCGGCAGGCTCTTGTCCGAAATAAACGCTTCATAAGCGGAATCAAACAGAATGACCGCGCGGTTGGCTGTTGCATAGTCCACCCACTCTTTGAGCTGAGCTTTATCAAACACCGCACCTGTCGGGTTGTTCGGCGAGCAAAGATAGATAATATCCGCATGAATATCGCTCGGAGGAACGGGCAAAAAGCCGTTTTCCTCGGTCGCGCTGACATACGCTATCTCTCTGCCGTCCATAATATTCGTATCGACATAGACGGGATAAACGGGGTCGGGCACCAGGACTTTATTGTCCTTGCCGAAAATATCGAGCAATTCGCTGAGATCGTCCTTAGCACCGTCGCCTATGAATATTTCATCAATATCGAGCGAAACACCGTTTTTCTTATAATACTCGTGCACCGCTTCTTTCAGGAAGCCATAGCCCTGCTCGGGGCCGTATCCGTGAAAAGTCTCAGCGGCAGCCATATCGTCGACTGCGCTGTGGAGCGCTTTTATAACAGCGGGACAAAGCGGCTTTGTGACATCGCCGATACCGAGACGAATTATCTTTTTATCGGGGTGCTCGCTTGAATATGCGGCAACCTTTTTTGCGATGGTTGAAAACAGATAACTGTCCTGAAGATTGTTGTAATTAGTATTTGCTTTCATTCTTCAAACCCTCTCTCGGATTATTTTTCGCTGTGTTCAAGGCTGGCACGGACAAACTCTCTGAACAGCGGATGAGCGCGGTTCGGGCGGCTCTTGAACTCAGGATGATACTGAACTGCCACAAAGAAATCGTTTTTGGGGATCTCGACCGCTTCAACAAGGCGGTTATCGGGCGATGTGCCGGAGATCTTCATGCCGTACTGCTCAACCTTTTCGCGGTAGTCGTTGTTAAACTCATATCTATGGCGGTGACGTTCGGAAATAAGCGAGCAGCCGTAAGCACGCTCAAGCTCGCTGCCCTCGCGGATCTTGCAGGGATAAGCGCCGAGACGCATTGTACCGCCCTTAGGAATATTGCCCTGCTGATCGGGCATAAGATCGATAACGCTGTTCATGCCGCCGGGCTTAAATTCGCTCGAATCAGCGTCCGACAGATTAAGAACATGGCGGGCAAACTCGATAACGGCTGTCTGCATGCCGAGGCAGATACCGAAATACGGAACATTATTTTCTCTTGCATAGCGCGCTGTGCAGATCTTACCTTCAACACCTCTGTCGCCGAAGCCGCCGGGAACGAGCAGACCGTCATACTCCGAGAGCATTTCTGCTGCGTTATTATCGTCGATATGCTCGGCGTCCACCCAGCCTATCTCAACCTGCGCTGCGTTTTCAAAGCCTGCGTGTCTTAATGCCTCTGCAACCGAAAGATAAGCGTCGTGCAGGCGGACATATTTACCGACTATCGCGATCTTGACCTTTTTATCGGCGTTTTCAACACGCTCGAGCATTTCATTCCACTCTGTCATATCGGGAGCGGGAGCGTCAAGCTTCAGCTCGCGGCAGACGATATCGGAAAGATGACTGTTTTCAAGCATGAGCGGCGCCTGATACAGCACCGGCACGGTTATATTCTGAATAACGCAATCCGGCTTAACATTGCAGAAAAGCGAGATCTTCTGGCGGATAGTATCCGGAATCGGGATATCGCAGCGTGCGATGATGAGATCGGGCATGATCCCGAGCGCCTGGAGCTGCTTTACGGAATGCTGGGTCGGTTTTGATTTAAGCTCGCCCGAGCCTTCGATATACGGGATCAGCGTTACATGCAGAAACAGGCAGTTCTCCTTGCCGACTTCAAGACCGACCTGACGGATAGCCTCAAGGAACGGCTGGCTTTCGATGTCGCCTGTTGTGCCGCCGATCTCTGTGAGAACGATATCTGCGTCAGATGTCTTACCGACATTATAGATAAATTCCTTGATCTCATTTGTGATATGCGGAATTACCTGAACAGTCTCGCCGAGATATTCGCCGCGGCGTTCCTTTGTGAGGACATTCCAATAGACCTTACCTGTTGTGAGGTTAGAATACTTATTGAGGTTTTCGTCGATAAAACGCTCATAGTGTCCGAGGTCAAGGTCGGTTTCCGCACCGTCCTCGGTTACATACACCTCGCCGTGCTGATACGGGCTCATTGTGCCGGGATCGACATTGATATAAGGATCCAGCTTCTGAGCGGCTACTTTAAAGCCGCGCGCCTTCAGCAGTCTGCCGAGTGATGCTGCCGTGATACCCTTGCCGAGTCCGGAAACAACGCCTCCGGTTATGAAAATATACTTTGTCATATCTCTACTACTCCCTCAAAAGATTTTATTGCGCTGCCTGTCATATAAACAGCGTCGTCTGTGTATTTAACATGAAGATCGCCGCCGACAAGCTTTACGCAGATCTCTTCATTTTTAGCGCAGAAGCCGTTTTCGACCGCCGCGACCGCCGCCGCGCAAGCTCCTGTTCCGCAGGCGAATGTTTCGCCGCTGCCGCGTTCCCAGACACGCATTTTTAATGTGTGGCGGTTTACGACCTTGACAAATTCAACATTGACGCGCTCCGGAAAGAGATCATCGCACTCGATCATCGGACCGAGCTTTTCAATATCGATATTATCGATTATATCGCAGAACACAACACAGTGCGGGTTGCCCATTGAAACGCAGGTTATATTAAACTTTTCTGTGCCGATAACAACTTCTCTGTCCACTATCTTATCGCCTGCGAGCTGCACGGGAACCTTCTCGGGCTTCATCTGTGCCTTGCCCATATTAACAGTGACAAGCGCGACCTCGCCGTTTCGGTGATACAGCTTGAGCGACTTAATACCGCTCGATGTTTCGATCGTGAGATCGGTCTTATTTATACTGCCGCTGTCGAACAGATATTTCGCAACGCATCTTATCGCGTTGCCGCACATAAGTCCCTCTGAACCGTCGCGATTGAACATGGTCATCTTAGCATCCGCCTTATCGGAATTATCGATAATGATAACACCGTCGCCGCCGATACCGTAGTGTCTGTCTGACAGTCTGACCGCAAGTCCCTCGGGATTGTTGATCTTCTGGCTGCGGCAGTCGAAATAGATATAGTCGTTGCCGCAGGACTGCATTTTGATAAATGCAAGACGCTGTTTTTTATCACGCAGGTCGTTGATATCGACAAGCTCGATGCTGCCCTGCGAATAGCGGCTCTTGATGCTTGACGCGATAGCATTAGCAGTGTCGATCGATGTCAGGCACGGGATACTGTGTTCTACCGCTTTTCTGCGGATCTTAACGCTGTCGCGGGTCGGGATCCTGCCCTTTGAAGAGGTGGAGATAACATAGTTTATCTTGCCGCTCTCGAGCAGTGTTATTGTGTTATCGTCGCTCTCGTGGATCTTGTTGACCTTCTGTGCCGGAACACCCGAACGGTTGAGCAGATCGGCTGTGCCCGATGTTGCATAGATCTTAAATCCGAGATCGTAAAAACGCTTTGCGGTGTCGGCAATTTCGGGTTTATCCGAATTGCGGACGGTTATAAGAACGCCGCCGTGTTTTTTGAGATTGTAGCCCGCCGCAGTGAGCCCTTTAAACAGAGCTTCCTCTGTTGTTGCGGCAATGCCGAGGACCTCGCCTGTTGACTTCATCTCAGGGCCGAGATGGGTATCGACATCGATGAGCTTTTCAAATGAGAACACCGGAACCTTGACTGCGACATAAGGCGGTGTGCGGAAAAGTCCCGTGCCGAAGCCCTGATCGCGCAGCTTTAAGCCGGCAAGACATTTTGTTGCGAGATCGACCATCGGAACGCCCGTCACCTTTGAGATATAAGGAATAGTTCTCGACGAACGGGGATTGACTTCGATCACATAAAGGTCATCGCGATAAACGATATACTGGATATTGATAAGACCGAGAGTGCCGAGCGAAACCGCAAGCTGCTTTGTGCAATGGATTATTTTATCGGTGAGCTTTTCGCTGACATTCATCGCAGGATAAACCGCGATAGAGTCGCCCGAGTGGATGCCTGCACGCTCAATATGCTCCATTATACCGGGAATCAGGATATCTTCGCCGTCGCATATAGCATCGACTTCGATCTCCGTTCCCTGCAGATACTTATCGATAAGGATCGGATTTTCGATATTCTGTGCGAGGATTATCGCCATATATTCCTTAACATCATCGTCGTTAAACGCGATGATCATATTCTGACCGCCGAGAACATAGGACGGGCGGAGCAATACCGGATATTCAATGCGGTTTGCAACATCGAGCGCTTCCTCGGTCGTCATAACGGTGAAACCCTGCGGACGCTTGATATGAAGCCGCTCGAGCAGTTCGTCAAACCGCTCTCTGTCCTCAGCGGCGTCGATACTGTCTGCCGAGGTACCGAGGATATTGACGCCGTTTTCGGTGAGCGTTTTGGTAAGCTTTATCGCTGTTTGTCCGCCGAACGCAACAACAACGCCGTAGGGCTGTTCGGTGCGGATTATGTTCATGACATCTTCACCTGTGAGCGGCTCGAAATAAAGCCTGTCTGCAGTGTCGAAGTCGGTCGATACTGTTTCGGGGTTGTTATTGACGATTATGACTTCATAGCCGAGCCGTTTGAGCGACCAGACGCACTGGACCGAAGCATAGTCGAACTCGATGCCCTGACCGATACGGATCGGGCCGGAGCCGAAAACAATGACTTTCTTTTTTCCTCGCGAATTATTCGCAGTATATTCGATAGCTTCGTTCTCGGTGTCGTAAGTCGAGTAGAAATAAGGCGTCTGCGCCGAGAACTCGGCCGCACAGGTATCGACCATTTTATATGAAGCATAAAGCGGATTTTCGATATTTTTGCCCGAAATACGCTCGATCACCTTATCGGGGTAGCCGAGTATTTTCGCCTGCTTATAAAGCTCGGAGCTGAGCGGCTCGGACGCCATGCGCTTTTCGATATCAACGAGGTTCATCAGCTTATTTAAGAACCATTTATCGATCTTTGTTACCGAATGAACATAATCGACATCTGCAACGCCTCTTTTCAGCGCGGCGAAGATCACAAACAGTCTTTCATCGTCGCAAACGGCGATCTTTTCTTTAAGCTCGCTGTCGGACAATTTGTTTATTTTCTTGCTGTTCAGCGAATCGAGCGAGATCTCCGCGCCTCTGACCGCTTTCATTATAGCCTGCTCAAACGATGTGCCGATCGACATGACTTCGCCGGTCGCTTTCATCTGAGTGCCGAGCAATCTTTTAGCATAGACAAATTTATCAAACGGCCATTTCGGCAGTTTTACAACAACATAGTCGAGCGCAGGCTCAAAGCAGGCACAGGTTTTGCCGGTGACGGCGTTTTTGATCTCATCGAGCGTATAGCCGACTGCGATCTTAGCCGCGACCTTTGCGATCGGGTAGCCTGTTGCCTTAGAAGCAAGCGCAGATGAGCGGGAAACACGGGGATTTACCTCGATGACCGCATACTCGAACGAATCGGGATTAAGCGCAAACTGACAGTTGCAGCCGCCCTCGACTTTCAGTTCCGAAATGATATTCAGCGCCGCGGAACGGAGCATCTGATATTCTTTATCGGCAAGCGTTACCGTCGGAGCGATGACGATACTGTCGCCGGTGTGAACGCCGACGGGATCGAAGTTTTCCATTGAGCAGACGGTGATAACATTGCCCTTACCGTCCCTCATGACTTCAAATTCGATCTCTTTCCAGCCTGCGATACATCTTTCTACAAGCACCTGATGGATAGGGGACATACGAAGACCGTTTTCGGTTATCTCTCTCATTTCATCGTCGTTATTGACGATACCGCCGCCTGTTCCGCCGAGTGTGAATGCGGGACGGATTATCAGCGGATAGCCCATTTCTCCGGCAAACGCCATTGCCGATTCCATATCCTCGACAACGAGCGAAGGAATACACGGCTGACCTATTGCCTCCATCGTATCTTTAAACTGCTGTCTGTCCTCCGCCTTGTCGATCGTGACAGGGTCTGCTCCGAGCAGACGGACATTATGCTCGCTTAAAAAGCCGTCCTTCGCGAGCTGCATGGAAAGGGTAAGACCTGTCTGACCGCCGAGGGTGGACAAAAGGCTGTCCGGCTTTTCTTTGATTATTATTCTTTTTAAAACATCGAGCGTGAGCGGTTCGATATAAATTTTGTCCGCCATGCTCTTATCTGTCATAATAGTTGCAGGGTTGGAATTGACAAGGACAACTTCAAGTCCCTCTTCCTTGAGTGCTCTGCAAGCCTGTGTTCCTGCATAATCGAACTCAGCCGCCTGACCGATGACGATCGGGCCAGAGCCGATGACCATTACCTTTTTAATATCCTTATTCAGCGGCATTGTTCATCGCCTCCTTTATATTGCTGATGAATTTATCGAATAAAAATGAGGTGTCATGCGGGCCTCCGCACGCTTCTGGGTGAAACTGCACCGAAAACGCCGGGATCTTTGTATACTGCACACCCTCGCAGGTATCGTCGTTCGCATTGATAAACGAAGCGTACGCGTCCGGCGGCAATGTTGACGATAAGACCGCATAGCCGTGGTTTTGGCTGGTGATATACACCCTGCCCGACTGAGTGTCGGTCGCGGGCTGGTTTGCTCCGCGGTGGCCGTATTTCAGCTTGACTGTTTTAGCACCGTGCGCTAAGGCTAAAAGCTGATGTCCGAGGCAGATACCGAATATCGGGATACCGCTTTGCGAGAGCTTTTTCAGCTCATCGATAATGCCGACATTTTCAGCCGGATCGCCCGGACCGTTTGAAAGCATGATACCGTCCGGCTTCATTTTGATGATCTCATCGGCTTTAGTGTCCGACGGGACGACTGTGACATTACAGCCGCGCTTTACAAGCTCTCTTCTGATATTATCCTTTGCGCCGAAGTCCATAAGCACGACTTTGCAAAAGCCGTTTTCGGCTTTGTAATCTTCCGGCTTTTTGCAGCTGACGGAACAGACAGCGTCTGTTATTTTATAGTCGGCAATCTTATCCGCCGCCTTTTCGGGGAGCTCGCCCACAAAAATTCTGCCGTTCATAACACCGTATTCGCGGACGATCTTGGTGAGCTGACGGGTATCTATTCCGCACATCGCTATGATACCGCGCTCTTTTAAAAAGGTGTCAAGCCGACCGTCCTCTCGGAAATTGGAAGGATCCTGACACCATTCTCTTACAATATATCCTTTAACGACAGGGGTTTTGCTCTCAAAATCGGCGGGAATGACCCCATAATTTCCGATAAGCGGGAAAGTCTGAACTACGATCTGCCCGAAATAGCTCGGATCGGTCAGTGTTTCGAGATAGCCTGTCATAGCGGTCGTGAAAACGACCTCGCCCGTGGTGAACCGTTCACCGGACGCGGTCTTATCCGCACCGAAGCTTTTGCCCTCGAAAACCGTACCGTTTTCCAAAACAAGATACGCTTTTTCACTCATTTTTTCTTCATTCCTCCGTTTTGATATATATGATCAGTACTCATAAGTCCTGATGATATTCTTTGCGATCTCAGCTTTTGATACACGCATATCCATTGCC
>CAKSQZ010000016.1 GCA_934486895.1 uncultured Eubacteriales bacterium
AATGGAATGTGTTAAAATATAATTATTTTTTGTATAATCTCATTTCTTCATATAAGTTAGTTATATCTAACCTATGATTGAATTTAAAATTGATAACAAAAACCGTTTGGATATACTCCAAACGGTTTTTGTTATGATCTTGTCTGAAATTTCGCTCTGCATTTCGGGCAGGTCACATTTATTTTTCCTTTGCCCCTTGGCACACGAAGCTGAGCGCCGCAGTTTTTGCATTTCAGGTATTTATAATTTTTTCTATCCTTTTTGGGCTTTTGAAAATCGGTTTGATAAGCAGTTTGGCGGTTTCCTTTCAGCCGCTCGACTATCATCAAAAATTTGCGGTTTTCCTCTGCTCTGGCAAATATGTTGCCCGACAGCATACGAAAAAACGAATAAGCCATAGGCAGATAAACGAACACACGCTGCCAGCCGAACATTCCGACTCCGCAAAGCGTTAAAATAAAGCTGATTATAAGCGACAGACAAAGCACGACTACCGCCAGTGCGTCAACGCCGTTTCTTCCGCGCATAAACTCGCGAAGTCTGTAATAAAAATTCATCTCACAACACCTCTTTATCCGCTCTTTTCTTTTTAATCATTATACTGTGTTTATCGCCGTATAATTTAAACAGTCAGTGAATTTTTTATAAAATAACGGTGATTTGATGAGATTTTTAACAGCTGATCTGAAGCCGACAAAGAAAAAGTTTATTGCGGCGGTTTGCGCTGTGCTTTCTCTCAGTCTGGCGGCAGGAGTGTTTTTCAGAGGGTCTGAAAGCGGGCTTTATGAAGTTTCGGCTGAAATACAGCAAAAAAAGTTTATCAAATGGGTGGACTTCTCTGTTAGCTGTACCGCTATGAAGCAGGCGCTTAAATATCAAAAGGACGACGGGCTTGATTGGATACAGCTTCTGAGCGTTGCCGCCTGCAAAAACGGCGGACATTTTTCCGACAAGAAAAACAACGATATTGACGATACGGCAAAACGGCTGAAAAACGGCGAGAGTATCGACAGTATATGCAGCTCGAAATACTACTCTTACTATTTTGAAGCCTACACCGCGGTACTCGGAGGACTTGCCGACAAAAACGGACTCACCGCATATTCGCCGATAGCTAAGGGGAGATCATACTCTCATTCCGACGATTTCGGCAACGGCAGATCCTACGGCTTCAAGCGTAAACATCTCGGCAATGATCTTATGGGGTCGGTCGGGACTCCGATAATCGCTGTTGAAGGCGGTATTATCGAGACTATGGGCTGGAACAGATACGGCGGATGGCGCATCGGTATACGCAGCTTCGACACGAAAAGATACTATTATTACGCACATTTGAGGCGCGGACACCCCTATGTCAACACTCTTAAAGAGGGCATGGAGGTGAAAGCCGGCGATGTTATCGGGTATCTCGGAATGACGGGTTACAGCGATAATGAGGATTACAACGGTATGCAGGTGCCGCACCTGCATTTCGGTATGCAGATCATTTTCGATGAGAGCCAGAAAGACACGAATAACGAAATCTGGATCGATGTTTATGAAATAATAAATTTATTGCAAAACCGCAGAAGCACTGTGCGAAAGAACGAGCAGTCGGACGACTATGAACGAGCGGACGCTACATAAAGCAATCGGGCGGTGTTTTGTCGGTGTATTTCTTATAGACGGAGAGGCTGCCGTCCGGGTTTCCGAAAGCGACCAAAACATCATTTTCGTTTTTAATTCCCTGCTCTTTAAGCTCCTGCTTCAGCCACCGGCTGTCCTTGCCGAAGCTATTTAGATTATTGTGCAGCGTTTTACCGTCGATTATGAGATTGTAGCGGATACCGTCCGGGGCGGTCGGAAGCTTCAGATCGGACGGCTGTGCCGGACGATACTGCGGTTTGGGCAGTATGCTTATCTCGCCGTTTGTTTCCATAACCGCACACTGAATGTCATCGAGGTTAAAATAGCCCTGAATACGGCATTCAAGCAAAAGATCGTTTACATCGTAGTTATGCTGCCTGAGCGCTTTTATCAGTATTTTGCCGTTGTTTATCATAACAGTCGGTTTGCCTGTGAAAAAGCGGCGCAACACGATGCTTTTGCCTGTAAGATACCCGATAAACCGCGTTACAACGCCGTAGATAAGTATTGCAACTATCGGGTAGTACACGGGTATAGAATCGTCTATCGCCATAGAGGCGGCAATAGAGCCGACGGTGATTCCCGAGATATAGTCGTATGCCGTGAGCTGCGCTATCTGGCGGACTCCGACTATTTTTGAAGCAGCTATCATTGCTGCGATAGAGCCGAGCGTTTTCAGAATAAACATTTATTTTCCTCCTATAAATACTGCGTTTTGATTAGTGTTTCGGTTATTTTTGAAATTATTTAAAATATAATTTAATAAATTACTATACGAGGTGCTTAGAATGCAAAATACAGATTTTGACGAGCTTATAAAACAATACACCGACGAACTCACGAAAATGAGCATGAAAGGAAAAACGCAGAGCGTTTATAAAAATGAGGAGCCGCAGATAGCAAACGAGATAGCAGACGAGGTTTCCGCCGCTGTTACACCTGTCGAAAACGAAACCGCCGACGATGCGAAAGATCAAAACAGCAGTAACGAAACGGACGATACATCGGGCATCGGGTATCTGACTGTCAGAGCGTTCAGCGGGAAAGAAGGACAGCCTGAAGAGAATGTTTTTGTGCGGGTGACATTCAAGGATAAAAACGGCGATGAACATCTTGTTTCGTCCGCCGTGACAAACAGCAGCGGCGAGACCGCTCCCATTGCACTCCCGACAAAGCCTGAGTTTTTATCCCAACAGCCGACAGACGGCGCAGAGCCTTTTGTGGCTTACTCGCTCGAGAGCAGAAAAGACGGCTATTTCACGATCATCAATCAGAATGTGCCTGTTTTTGACAGTCAAACCTCCGTGCAGCGGCTTGAAATGATACCTCTGCCCGAAAATTTCAGCGGAAACACGGTTTTGCTCTATAACGAGCAGTCGCCGAACAATCTTTAAAAAGGAGGCGCTGTTATGCCCGAACCTTATATTCCCGAGAACATAACCGTTCATCTCGGGACTCCGTCGTCTAATGCGCCGAATGTGACGATCCCCTTTCCCGAATACATCAAAAATGTTGCTTCGAGCGAGATATATCCGACATGGCCCGAAAACGCCATAAGGGCGAATATATATGCTCAGCTTTCTTTTGCGCTGAATCGCTATTACACCGAACATTACCGAAGCCAGGGCTATGATTTTGATATAACTTCATCGACAGCTTATGATCAGGCTTATGTTTCGGGAAGAGAGATATTTGAGAATATATCAAGGATTGTCGATGAAATATTCAATTCCTATGTTGTGCGCGAGGGAGAGATACAACCGCTGTTCACACAGTATTGCAACGGCACGACCGTGACCTGCGACGGACTTTCGCAATGGGGCACCGTGCCGCTTGCGAACAGAGGGCTGACTCCGTTTCAGATATTGCAGCGATACTACGGAGACGATATAGGAATAGTAAGCGACGCACCGATACGCCCGAATGTTCAATCGTATCCCGGCTATGCGCTTTCAAACGGCAGCACCGGTCAGGGCGTGCGTCTTGTTCAATTCTGGCTGAACCGCATATCCGCAAATTATCCGTCGATCCCGAAAATATACGGTATTGACGGGATATACGACGATGTTACCGAATCGGCTGTTAGAAGATTTCAGCAGATATTCGGGCTTCAGGCGGACGGCATTGTCGGAAAAGCCACATGGTACAGAATAATATACATTTTCAACGCCGTGAAACGGCTTTCCGAACTTGACGCGGAAGGCGTTTCGATAGAAGAATTGAAACAGCAGTACATTCGTCCGCTGAGAAAAGGCGACAGCGGCCCGAATGTTTTGACTATTCAATACTACCTTTCGACTGTTGCGGACTTTTATGCTAGAGTGCCGACGCTTGTTCCCGACGGTGTGTTCGGCGAACAGACCGAAAAATCGGTAATAGCGTTTCAGCGACTTTTCGGATTGGATCCCGACGGAATAGTAGGTGAGCGGACTTGGAATGAGATTTATGATGCTTATCTCGGTATTCGGCGCGACAATCCTTACACTCCGAGCGGTATTCGCATTTTCCCGGGGCAGACACTGAGAGTGGGATCGAGCGGCGAAGATGTTGAAGTGCTGCAAACATATATAAACGCTGCGGCACAGGTTTATCCGCAGGTGCCTACAGTACCTGTTACGGGAACATACGGTCAGCAGACAAGAGACGCGGTCATTGCGTTTCAGCAGGTCATGGGCTTCCCTGTCACAGGAAATGTTAGGCCGCAGACATGGTATGCGCTTGCATCTATTTACGAAAGCGTTACAACGGGAAATCAGCGGTCGACAGGTCAGACTCCCGGCTACACTATAAACTAAAGAGGTGGGCAAATGGATAATATCGAGCAGGATATAAGAGAACTTCAATTTTATCTCAGGGAGCTTTCCGCCGAGGATGAACGGATACGCCCTGTCGGAATAGACGGGATCTACGGAGATGAAACGCGCGAGGCTGTGCGGAATTTTCAATCGATCAATGAAATGCCTGTGACTGGCGTCGTTACGCCGGACGACTGGAACGCCATTATGAACGCATTTTCGGAGCTTTCTCACAAAAACTCCGAGCACCGCAGGATAAGAGCGATTTATGATCCCGGCTATGTTTTCGCACTCGGTAACTCGGGAGAACCTGTTTATTTCATTCAGGTCATGCTCTCAGCGCTTTCAAGGCGGTTTGTAAATATTAAAAGGCCTCCTATCAACGGCGTTTTTGATGAAAGAACGCTCGAATCCGCTGAAGTGTTTTTGAAGATAAATAATACTGACAGTATTGACAAAGATGTCTTTAACAGCATTACCGACAATTATAACAATCTATGAAAGTATCGCTTTTTATCAAAAACACACTGATACTCACGGTCTACGGCGTTATACTCCGCCTTATGGGAATGGGACTTAAGATATTTACCGTGAACCGTATCGGTGCGGAATGCACGGGGCTGTATCAGCAGCTTTTCTCGGTTTATATGCTGCCCTCGGGTGCTATCTGTGCGGCTATGGAAACCGCTGTCACAAGTGCTGTTTCGAGGGCGGTTTCCGGAAAGCATAAAGGAAATGTTGCGGGCACAGTGTCTTTTGCGTGCATTATTTCGTTTTGCGCATCGGCGGCTGTTGTTGTCGGCGCATTTTTGTTTTCGGGGCCTATTTCGGCCGCGATAGGCGATATGAGGTGCGAGGCGGCTGTGAAAATGCTGTCGCTCAGCGTTCCGTTTATGGGTGCGTCAGCTTGTTTTAAAGGTTATTTCTGTGCGATGAGAAACGCTGTCACGCCGTCTAATTGCAGGCTTGCCGAGCAGATAGTCCGTATTGCCGCTGTCGTTATTCTGCTCTGCGGCAGCAGCACCGACACAGGCGAGATATGCAGACTTTTGTTTTTGAGCGATCTTATTGCGGAATCGTTTTCATGTGCGGTAATATACATTGCGTATAGAAAAAGTGTTAAAAAGCTTTCAGGTTTCGGCAGGCGCGGCAGACTGATGTCGGTGGTGATACCCGTCGGGCTCGGCAGGCTCAGCACAAACGCGCTCAGAACAGTTGAAAACATTGCTGTGCCGAACTATCTGACAATGTTTTGCGGCAGCAGATCGCTGTCGCTCAGTCAGTTCGGTGTGCTCAAAGGAATGGCTTTACCTGTGCTGCTTTTTCCGTCCGCGATAATAAACGGAGCTTCATCGCTTATTGTTCCCGAACTTGCACGCGCGCAGGAAAGGCGGGATATAAAAAGGATCGGCTACTGCGCCGAGAAAGCTGTCATTGTGACTTTGGAAGCGGCATTTTTCTGCACGACGGTATTTTTTATTTGTTCGGGTGAGATCTCTTTCATTGTTTATCACAACGCTCAGGCAGCAAAAGCTATCAAAGCGCTGTCGACGCTCGTTCCGTTTATGTATCTTGAACAGGCGACGAACGGAATACTGAACGGACTTAATAAGCAGCGGTTTATCTTCGTCTGCTCAGCTGTGGATTCTGCTTTGAGAATACTGCTGATCGTTTTTCTGCTGCCTCGATTCGGAATTGCCGGATTTATATTTATCATGGCACTGAGCAACGCACTCACAAGCCTTGCCTGCTTTATAAAGCTAAGGCGAGAAATTGCGCTCAAAATCGGGTTTTGCCGAAATATTCTGCCGCCGATGTTACTTGCTTTTGCCTCGGCAGGACTTGGATATATGGCCGTTCCGAACGGCTCGCCCGATATTATAAGGCTGATTTTAAAGCTTGCCGTTTGCGGCGCGGTATACACTGTTCCGCTGTTTTTGATCAAAGCCGCTCATCTTAAAAGTCGCGCTGCAAAAGCATAAAAACCGCCGATACCGGCGGTTTTATCCTGTCATCTGTTCGCGCAGTTTTTGCAGGATCGCTTTTTCGCGGCGCGACACCTGCACCTGCGTCATCCCGAGTTTGCTCGCTGTGACCGACTGCGTGCTGTTTTGAAAATAGCGCAGGTTTATCAGCGCTTTATCCTTCTCTGTCAGTTTTTCGAGCGACTGCGAAAGCGCAATAGATCCGATGACTTTTTCGCTTTCGTCTGACGATAAAAGCTGCATAGGCTCATCAAAATCGTCGTCGGTATAGTCGAGCGACAAAACAGGCTTTGAAGCACACACCGCTTCCGTCACCTGCTCCGCCGTGAGTCCGAGTGCGGCTGCAAGTTCGCTCACGGTAGGCTCGCGCGAGAGTTCTCTGCTCATTTTCTCACGCTCGTTCATGACCGCTCTTGCGGTGTCTTTAAGCCTTCTGCCGACTTTCACCGCGCCGTCCTCGCGAAACAGCCGCTTTATCTCGCCGAGTATCACAGGCACCGCATAAGTGGAAAACGCAAATCCGAGACTTTTATCAAATCGGTCGTACGCTTTGACAAGCCCGAGACATCCCGACGAAAACAGATCGTCGTATTCAATTCCCTTGTTTTTAAATCTGAGGCAACACGAATGTACCAGTTTTAAATTATCCTGTATGAATCGGTCGCGCTCAGTCATCTAAGCTTTTAGAGCTGAGTATTTTGTGCATGACCACGGTTGTGCCGTAGCCGACTCGCGATGAAACGGTGAGCTTATCTGTGAAGCTTTGCATAACGGCAAATCCGATTCCTGCGCGCTCTCCGCCCGCAGTTGTGAAGGCGGGCTGCATCGCTTGCTTTATATCGGGTATTCCGCAGCCGCGGTCGCGTATTTTGATTGATATTTTATTGTTTTCGAGTATTCGGACGGTTATGTAGATCGTGCCGAGCTTTTCTTTATATGCGTGGACAATACAGTTTGTCACCGCTTCGGAGACGGCTGTCTTTATATCGCTTATCTCTTCGAGTGTCGGATCCAGTTGTGAGACAAAGGCGGCAACTGCCGTTCTTGCGAAGCTTTCATTTGACGAACGCGCGGCGAGCTGCATTTTAAACTGATTTAATATCTTCATTTTTTCTCCTTCTTTCCCGATCTGTCGTTTTGAATTTTGGCGAGCTTGTCCATTCCCGCAAGGCGCATTACCTTGCCGATATACGCATTTGGATTGAAGATATAAAGCTGAGAGCCGTAGCGCTGAAGATTGCGAAATCTGCCCATGACGAGTCCTATTCCCGAGCTATCCATGAACGAGACTTTGCCGAAATCGAGAGCGAGCGCTTTCGGCTCATACTGCTCTATCGCCGCGTCTATCTGCTCTCTCACAGGCTTGACCGAATGATGGTCGATCTCGCCGTCGAGATATGCGGTCAGCATTTCGCCGCTGACGGATAAATCACATTTCATAAGAAACCCTCCTTAAATTTAGAATTCTTTGAATTTATAATAGCGCCGCTGATGCGTAAAAGCAGCCGAAACAGGCGTGTCGGATAACGGTTTTTGTTGACGGCGGCAGGGTTATGTGATAAAATTAGATAAAAATTGTGAAAAGGAGTTCGTCTGATGATAAAAAAGCTGTTTTGTTTACTGCTTGCGGTTTTACTCGGAGCGGTGCTTTGCTCATGCAGTAAGGTGAGCTACGATATGTCCGACTATGAAAGCGAGGTCAAATCCAATGATCTTTTACCGAATTTGTCTCAGCTCGGGTCATACACAAGCGTTGGTTCAATGCATTATCACGACAGCGGATTTATCTACTCGGCAGACGCATACACACTGACTGTCGGCTATGAAAGGAACGACTATGAAAGCACTAAAAAAGGCTTTTTAAACGGATGCAAGTTTCAAAGCAGCGAGATAAAGGATGAAGGCGGCACTAAGCCTTATGAATTTGAATACAACGGCTACACTTTCAAGCTTTTTGACTTTGATTATTATTCGATGAGCTATCCGAAAGAAATATATATGATGGGCTATTCCGACGATAATTACGAGCTTTGCTTTGTTTATTTCAAAGACAGCGGGCTGGACACGATAAGCGGCGGTTTTGACGATTTTTTGGTCGATCACTGCGGTTGGAAATGACCAAAAAATATAGGTTTATCACAAAAAGCAAACAGAAATAATGTGTGAAATATCAGAGTGGCTCGGAAGAACGATTTAATAATTCGGGTGTTATTCGTTTATAAGATCTTCGCTTAAATACGGTTTATCTTTTCTGCTGTCCGCTGTTTATATCCCACGAAACGGTGCTTAAAAAACGGCAAAAATATATCCGACAAGTCTCAGCCCTGTCGGATATATTCGATATTTATTTTCGGTTAAAAAAGCACAAACACCAGAATGCCGCAGACAATTATCATATTGCCGATTATCCGCTTTTTTGTGATAGTTTCTTTCAAGATAATATTTGAAAGCAGCATTACAAAGACAATGGACATTGAGCTTATCACAACGCCGAAGCGATAATCGATCTTTGTGTATATGAACACATTTAACACAAGCACGCCGACATAGCATATATACGAACATAAAACATAGGGATTCAGGTATTCAAAAATAATATTTTTATGCTTTTTGTTCGCGCTCTTTTTAAGAATGATCTGCGAAAAGGCAGTGATAAATGCGCTTACTATCATTAAAATGCAGAATATAAACTTACTCACTTTGCATCACCCAAATTCCTGCTATAATCAACACTGTTCCTATAATATTTCCGACAGTGATCGTTTCGGAAAATATCAGAACCGACCACAAAAGACTCCATATATTATAAACAGATCTGTGCGCATACGCGACATTTACATCAAAATGCTTTAAGTTTTGCTGCCAGAATATCGCATAGATACCGCAGCTGACAAGAATAAGTCCTGCAAAAATAAAAGTGTAAATACTGAATAATCCGTTTTCGCCGATACTGTTTGCAGTGAGCTTTGAAAATATCCCCGCAAATGAAAACAGCATTATATTGATATGAAGAATAATCAGACGCTTTGTTTTTGCCATAGTTATTTCCCCTCAAAAAACGAATATATGTTTTCCAAAACATAATCGACATCATCTATTGTAAGATCCTTATACATAGGCAGTCTTACAAGCGTTTCGGAGGTTTTGGTCGTGTATCTGTCCTCGCCGAAGAAGATAGAACATTTTTTGCCGAACGGCGAAGAATGGAGAGGAACATAATGAAACACGCATGATATATCTCTTTTTTTCATATACTCGATAAAATCACACCGCTGTTTTAAATCTCTTGTTTTTATGTAAAACATATGAGCGTTATGCGTACATTCATCGGGAACGACGGGCAGACTTATGCACCCTCTTTTTTCAAGCTCTTTCAAGCCCGAGTAATACTGATCATATCTTGCCAAACGAGCGTTGTTTATTTGCTCTGCTTCATTTAACTGCGCATATAAAAATGCCGCACAAAGTTCGCTCGGCAGGTATGACGAGCCTTTATTCACCCATGTGTATTTATCTGTCATGCCGAGCAGAAACTCTGAGCGGTTTGTTCCTTTTTCTCTTATGATCTCGGCTTTGATAACATCGTTCTCAGATCCCACAAGCAAAGCGCCGCCTTCGCCCATGGTATAATTTTTGGTTTCGTGAAAGCTGTATGTTCCGAAATCTCCTATTGTGCCGAGGGCTTTTCCTTTATAATAAGCATTAACACCCTGTGCGGCGTCTTCGACCACTTTTAACGAATACTCCTTTGCGAGCGCCGTTATATGATCCATTTCGCAGCCGACTCCGGCATAGTGGACAGGGACGATAGCACGGGTCTTATCCGTGACAGCCGCTTCGATCAGCTTTTCATCGATATTCTGCGTATCGGGACGAATATCGACAAAAACGATTTTGGCTCCCCGCAGCACAAATGCGTTTGCCGTGGATACGAAAGTGAACGACGGCATTATGACTTCATCGCCCGGGTTTATATCGCAAAGAAGCGCCGCCATTTCAAGAGCGTGAGTGCAGGACGGTGTTAAAAGTGCTTTTTTAGCGCGATATTTTTCTTCTATCAGCTTACTGCACTCTTTGGTATAGAAATTATCTCCGCACAATTTTCGCTTGTTTATTGCATCGGCGATAAAAGTTTTTTCCGAACCGACTATCGGCGGTATATTAAACGGTATCATGATCGGCACCTCGATTTTGTTTGCTTAATTCTCTAAAAGCTTCCGTAAGGCTGTATTGACATACGAAGCCGAGCTCTTTTTGGGCTTTTGATATGTCAAAATAACAAACGGATGTATCTTCTTTTTTATCTTTGAGCACTTCGATTTTTGATAATGAACAAAATCCGTCTATCACTGCGCTTGCCAGCTTCGCATTGGATGTTCCGATTCCCGATGCGATATTGTATACTCCGCGCAAGGCGTATTTTTGAAGCGCGAGCCATATTGCAAGACAAGCGTCTTTCACATAAATATAATCGCGTTTGCCGACCGAATTTCCGTATACCGAAAGCGGTTTTCCGTTCATTGCATTTTCCATATACAAGCTTACTAAATATCCGTTTTTATCGTTGCCTATGACCTGAGAAAGCCTTAAAATCTTTATATTTGTTCCGAACTTTCGATTGTAATAATCGCAGAGCAATTCACCCGAATATTTTGAAATACCGTAATAATTTATGGGGGCTATCTCGCCGTTTTCGCTGATGGGCGATTTTTGTGAATCGGAATAAACGCACCTTGAGGAAAGAAATACTATGTTTTTTATCCCCAAACTCACGCAGGCTGCCAATGTGTTTTCAAGTGTTTTGACATTATCACTATACAGCCCGAGCGTTTGCTTTTCGTTCGGATCGACTTTCTTTGCCGCAAAAACAACAACGCTGTCACATCCGTACAGCGCTTTTTCAAGCTGTTCGCAGGTGTATTCACAGACCGCGCCGCTTTTCCTTGAAATATCGACAAGTTCCGCTTCCCTCGCATAAATATCCTGAAAGCATTTTCCTATAAAGCCGCTGCCGCCGACTAAGCCGATCTTTTTCGGAGATCTGAAGATGCGATAGCCGCACTTTTCCATATAGCCATTCATTTTTTTAACGATGTCACCGGTATTGTAATACATCCTTTTATAATCGGCAGTGTATTTTTCATATTTCTCGGCTTGGAATGCGGTGTTCGGCTGCTCGCAGAAAAACTCCGTATGAACGGGCACTCGGCTGACATTATATTGCGGGACATCTATATTTTCTCCAAGCAAATGCCGCATTGTCATTTCCAAGAGATCCACATTGCAGTATTCCTTTATCAAACGCCACATGTGACAGCCGTCCAGACGGGGCGTGATCTCTATCAGATAAGGATGGCCGTTTGACACTTTGATCTGAAAATAAACGGGACCGTTTTCTATTTCAAGCTTTTTTACCGCTTTGCGCACAAGCTCGTTGATCATTTCATGAGTCCGAGTTCCCTCAAACGCCGAGGGGAGATGATGAGCTTTGATGATACCGCCCGGCAGATCTTCAAACGACTCACGATCCGACAGCATGGAAAAAATAATTTCGCCGTCTTTCACATAAGCGTTGACCGAAACCTCGCTGCCCGATATGTGCTTTTCAAGAATTACTTTTTTGTTTCTCGAATAGCTCATGGCTGAATCGAAATGCTCCGACAATTCATTGAAATTTTCTGCCTTGAAAACGCCTCTTTGTCCCTGCGAATCAACAGGCTTGATCATAAGCGGGTAAAAGTCAATGTTTTTGGCTTCATCAAGCGTCTTACAAACCGCGAAAGGCACATTAAACGGGGCATCTTTGCCGAGAGCTTTGCGCATGAGATGCTTATTGCAACAGATCTCGGCTGTTTTGCTTGATACGAAATGAAACTTATTCAGATTTTCCGCTACCTTGCAAAATGAAGGCACGGCAATATCGCTTCCGACAGAATATATGTAATCGATTTTATTTTCCCGGACATAGCTTTCGATTTTTTCGGCGTCCACTATGTTTATTTCGGCAAAAAAATCCGCCAACGGAACTCCGTTATCGGTGCTGACATAACTGCAAACATGGACTTCGAGCCCAACGCTTTTCGCATATTCTATTAAATCGATCTGCGCGTTACCTGCACCCAATATCAGCAGTTTCTTTTTCATATATTACATCTCCCGTCACGGTATCCTGTCTTATAATATACTGAGGCTCTTTTGTTACAGCCATAAACATTCGGACAATATATTCCCCGACAATTCCGACTGCCGATAATATCAGCCCCGAAAACACACCTATTTCGGCATATATCTTATGCTCAAATCCGCCTGCAACGCAGGCAACTATCAAGCAGATAAGCGACACTGTAAAAATCAGCACGCCCGATTTCAATATCAGCCTGATCGGTTTTAACGAATAATTAAGCAGCGATGCCCACAGGCGGATCAGTTTTTTTAATTTGTATCCGCTTTTTCCGAAGCGTCTGTCGAAATGCTCTATATCCGCGTTTGCGATTTTTGACGATGTACGCAAAAACAAGCCCTGCAAATTGGCAAAACTGCTTTCGCTTTTTATAATCTCATCGCGCACAAAGCGGCGAATGATATACATAGGACAAGCCTTCAGATCTCTCGGTTTATCCAAAAGCCAGCACACCGAAACATGGCTCATCCTGCTCACAAGGTTTCTTAGAAATCCGTGGTGACGTTTCGGAAAGCGGCCGTAAACAATATCATAGCCTTCGTTTAACTTATCGATTAGCTTTTTGATCTGTGACGGATGTGTTTGAAAATCGTCGTCCATGCCTAGGATATAATCGCCGCTTGCATATTTCATTCCGGCGAGAATCGCGTTGTGCTGGCCGCAGTTTTTCGAGAGATCCACACCGATCACAAAGCTATATTTTCCTGCAAGCTTTTTGATTTCGGAATATGTACCGTCATTTGAGCCGTCATTTACTAAAATGAACTCATAGTCGCAGTATTTTTCGAGCTCCTCTGCGGTTTTCTCAACAACATCCGCAATTGATTTTTCCGAATAATAGCAAGGTATTACAACGGAAATTTTGTATTCATTCATCATCTACCACCATATATACATAAAGTACATCCTTTGCCGTTTGGATCTTATCCACCTCTGCAAGCTTTTTATTGTAGTTATCTTTAAGCTTTTTTGTTATTCCCATTCGAGGGGAGGAACTCGTAATATAATAAACATCAACATCCGAACTAACAAGTCCCTCTATCGCTGTTTTAAAGCCGAATTTGCGGTTTTTTTCGTAATAAAGCGGCGAACGGGCGTTCCATGAGCCTAATGATTCACAGTTTAGCACTTTTCCCTTTTCATAGGTTTTAAATACATACCCTGTTGATGCAATAAAATCATAGGTATCGTAAAAGAAGAAGGTGTCGGGGTATTTTTCCGTATACTGCATGAGCGCTTCAAGCTTTGAATTGGTGGTTTCTCTAAGCGAACGAGCTTTATTATCAAGCGCATTCTGCATATTGCAAACACCCACCGACATAAATACAACCAACGCACACAACAGTCCGCACAGACACAGCGACTTTAACTTATCATTTTTAAAGCGGCTTATATAATCCGACAGCGGCACTGTTCTTTTATCGATAAGATCTATAACGGCAAAAGAGCCGCAGACAAACATTGTAAGCATCATCAAGTCGATCAAGCGCGCCATAATTCTGCCGTTGAATTCAAGAAATGTGATCTCAAGTATCATTCCCGCCACGATAAACGGAAATATAATTTCCGCCTTTCGTTTTTTTACAGAGAGCATTATGCATATAAAAAACAGGACAGTCACGAATATTGCATAGTATTTGATTGTTTTGTCGCTCGATGTATACCATGTTGAAAAGCCGTTTTTTACCGCAAAGATCGCCCTTTCCAAAAAGGTGATCTCCGTCGTGCGTACCTGCTTCATATATGACGAAACCGTGGTTAAAGTTTCGGTGTTCACATTATCATCTATATCCAGGAACCTGCCTGACATTGCACGGTAAGTCACTTCGCTTATGCCGTTTTCCTTATAAAAAGGCATGTTTTCATAATATCCGGGGATCGAACCGTAGTCGTAGATCTCAGCGCGCACTTCTTTGAAACCTTTAAATTCCGTATATTCCGGCCTGCTCCATGCCGCCATATCGGCAAACAAAACAGCAAAACACATCACAAGTGTTAAACCGCCCCAAAAAATATACTTTCTCTTACTCTGCTTATCTTTGAATATTCGGACTGCAATTACCCATAGCAATGCCGGCAAAATCAAGTAAAATGCTTTTGAGCGAATCGAAAACGACATAACGGCAAAGATAACGGCGACAATGATATGCTTTGCGTTGTTTGTATCGGGCATTTCGTACAGCAGTGCAAAAGCCCCGACGCTTAAAAACACAGAAGTCAGTGTGAATTGCGGAAGGCAGATATATTTTTGTATAAAGAGGATAAAGAGCATTAAATACAAAAACACGCCTATAAAAACTCTGTTTTTCTCATACGACTTTTTGATAATGTAATAGCAAAAAACACAGCTCGGAACAAACATACAAAGCATAGTGAACAAGCCGTACCACGGGATACCTGTTGTTATGCTATACAATCCCGAAAGCAAAAGCCCCATGGGATAACGCATAAAAACAATATCGGGGCTCGGTGTTCCCGAATACGCGCCTGATACGATCGTCATCATGCGAAAATCGTCATTTGTATACCAGCTCGGCGGATTGTGAGCGATCGCAACTAAAAAAAGCAGTATATTAGAAAAAACAGATATACCGAAAATAAGCTTTTTATATGAGGTCGAGCTATTGTTATACAACCGGTGTGTTTTCATCTTCAATATCCTCTGTCACCTCGATATCCTCAAACGCCGCATTTGC
Organism: uncultured Eubacteriales bacterium; assembly: GCA_934486895.1. Lineage (GTDB taxonomy): Bacteria > Bacillota > Clostridia > Oscillospirales > Acutalibacteraceae > RUG14109. The sequence goes on from CAKSQZ010000016.1 coordinate 15,284, forward strand.
CTCTATCTCTGTTTCTGTATCCGTCTCAGCCCGCATTTTACTTTTATACATAAAACGCGCCGCAAAAAAACCGCACACAAACAATACCGAACCGATCAGAACAACATAGACAGCCATTTGAAAATCGGAATACTTCGGTGTGAAAAAATTATCGTATGTAAGCCGCAGCGTGTAAATACTGTATGTGTCCTCACTCGGTGAAGTGACCAGAATATTCACAAACACCGGCTGACTGTCGTTAATTGATTCGGCACCGATCACCTGCACCATATCGCTTCGGTCGGCAGGATATGCCTGAATATCGAGATTTTTCACAGCTTTCGGAACTGTCAGATCATAATACGATCTGTGCGAAGAAAAGTTGATATTTACTTCACCGCCGTTTATCTCAATATTTGAAAGCACCGCGGTATCGCTTATCGAAGATGTAATATGCGCCTTTCTGTATAGGTTAAGATAATATCTTTTACTTTTGCCGCTGCGCTCAGTGACCTTGATCACATACTCTGTTCTTTTGCCCTCTTTGAGAGTTCCGTCGCTGTTCAGCTCATCGCGGCATTTTATCTCGACTGAGGCATCCGGATTTATCGTTCGGTAATTTACGCTTGCCTCGTCGAAGCTTTTTATGTTGTTTTCCAAGATCGCATAATAGGTAATTCTGTATCGGCTGAACTGCGGTGAGAAAATTCCGTTTTCCACATCAAGATAGGACAGACCTGTCCACGGAATGGAACTGATCGCATCGTTGCCGACATAAATGTTTAAATAATATTCGACTGTTTCATATCTGCCCAGCGTATCATGAACCGACACCGTAACAATGTTTTGAGAATCGGAGGAAGCCGTTATCTCATCATCTCCGCTGATCTCATATTCAAACCTCGGATCGGTAAGCTCAACCGAGATCGAAAGATTATATGTAAATGAGGACATTATTACATCGTAGTTGTACACGCCGGGGTCGAAATCATTGAGAAAATATCCGTTTTCAACGGATATTTTCTCTACCATATACGATTGCGAATCGTTATTTTCGGCGGAAGCCGTTTGCATGAACAGCGCTGAAAATAACGCCAAAAGCACTAATATTCGTGCCGTGATTTTTATTCTGTTTTGCTTCATCGGCACATACCTCCGGTTAATTGTTTTCTGTGAAGTTTATTACAATATCATAATAACGGGTTTCGCCGAGCATTGTTATTTTGGTTTTGACAAGGATAGAATTTTTATTGTTTTTGGAGATCGTGTAGGTTCTGTCTGCCGCATTGTATAAAACCTTGTTTCCCATATAGCTCTTCATCCAAATTTGTCCCTTGATGTTAAAATTGCAGATCTGATCTATATAGAGCAGGATGTTATCACAGTTTTCTGCCGTGTCTATCGTTATGACTTTGTTTTTATGGTCAATGCTGACATTTTTAACATTTTCGGCATTCACCATGTCAAATCCCCAAACGATACCCGGAAAGTCTATGGTTATCAGATATTGCTCGACAGCGCCGTTGATCGCGATATTGACCTTAACGGAAACTTTGTTTTTGCCATTGGCGTATACTGTGTACACACCGTTTGAATCGTATTTGACCTTGTTTCCGAGATAGCTTGCCATTCTGAGCTTTCCGCCGTAGACAGTGTCGTGCTGATTTACATACAGAATAATGCTGTCCGCATCGCCGTTTGCTGTTATATGAATGGTTTTTTCATTATGATCAACGGTTACATCGCTGAAGTTCTCGCCTTTAAGGCTTTTAAAATCAAAGTTTGCTTTGGACGAATCGAACTTCACATTCAGCATATACTGCTTGGTAAAACCGTCTATGGTTATGTTCACCTTGACTGTTACAACGAAATTACCGGTGAAATAGATACGGTAGCTTCCGTTTTTATCATATACGACCTTATTGCCGAGATAGCTTGCCATTTTGAGAGTGCCGCCCGGAATAATTTCTTTCTGATGAACCAAAATCGTGATAAAGTCAATGCCGTCAGCCGCTTCGATGTCTATTGTTTTTGCTGTATGATCCACTGTTATATTCTTTGTTCTGAGCGTTCTGAGGCTTGTGAAATCAAACACAGGTTCGTTCTTTGTGAATTTCGCCGTGTAGGTTTTATTTGCAGACACATTTTCGATAGTAAACGCCAAAGTATCGCAAACCTTTGTGTCGCCGTCATACCAGCCGTCAAAGGTGTAGCCGTCGTTTGCCGCTGCGGTAAGAGTCACGCTTTCGCCCTCCGCGACCGTTCTGCCGCCCGAAACCGTGCCGCCGCCGTTTTCTCCGACAGCCGCCGATATTTTATAATACAGGATCTCTGTGAATTTTGCAGTGTAGGTTTTATCTGCGGTCACATTTTCGATCGTGAATTTCAAATCGCTGCAAACCTTTGTATCGCCGTCATACCAGCCGTCGAATTTATAACCGCTTTTTGCCTTTGCAACAAGAGTCGTGCCTGTGCCCTCCAACACGGCTCCGTCGCCCGAAATCGTGCCCCAATAAATTGAAGGCGTCATCTTTACTGTGATGGTATAATAAGTTTTATCGGAAAAGAAAACCTTTCTTCCGTCTTTATCCCAATTATAAGAAAGCAAATTCGGTGTTGCGCCGACAACTTCTGTATTAATACCTGAAAATGAAATATCATAGAACACGCCTTTATCGCTTCCGGCTTTCGGAAATACCGCGTTCGCCCAGCCATCACCAAAAATAAATTTCGTTACGGGAATACCCCTGGCAAACCATAAAAGACAGTTTGGATCGGAAAAATTAATTGTAAATCCGCTCAGATCAAGCTCTTTAAAAACCTTGCTGTTTTCTCCGCACAGATTAAACATTTGGGCCATATCCGTTACATTTGAAGTGTCGAATTTATCACCGAGATCCAGTGTAAACACTTCGCTGCTCGCTCCGCATAGTTGGAACATAGCTAACATATTAGTTACATTTGAAGTGTCGAATTTATCGCCGAGATCAAGTGTGAATACTTTGCTGTTCTGTCCGCAGCTTTGGAACATACGGTATGTATAAACAACGCCGGAGGTATCAAATTTGCTGCCGAGATTCAGGGTAAATACTTTACTTTTCGCTCCGCAGTTGTTAAACATATCGGACATATCCGTTACTTTTGAAGTGTCAAAATTGTCGCCCAAATCAAGTGTGAAAACTTCACTGTAACAACCGCAGCCATCAAACATATTTCCCATATTCGTTACATTTGATGTGTCAAGAAACTCAAATCCTGTTATTGAGTCGATATAGCGGCCTCCGACAAACGCGCAGAACAAGGATTCACCGGCTATGATTTTTCCGTAGCCGCCGATATACAAGGTTGAACTGCTGCTGTCGAACCATGCAAGCACACTTTCATCCTTGCCGGCAGAGTAGTCGGCAACAGTGATGTTAGTCAGATCATAATTGTTCAGGTCTACAAAAGATACAATTTTTATATCGTCCCCGCTGCTGACAAGTCCGTTATCGGCTGCTGCCGTGATAAGAGTTTTAGTGCCGGTTGTTAAAAACAGATTAGATATCTTCTGCTTTGCAAATTTTGCTGTGTAGGTTTTATCTTCAGTCACATTTTGAACGGTATAAGCCGGAGTTTCGCAAACCTTTGTGTCGCCGTCATACCAGCCGTCAAAGATATAGCCGTCATTTGCCGCTGCGGTGAGGGTTATGTTTCCTCCTTCGACTGCGGCTCCGCCGCCCGATACTGTGCCGCCTTCATCTGCCACAGCCGTTATTGTGTGATAAGTTTTATCTGTAAACCGCACCGCTCTGTTGTCTTTCGCCCAGTCGTAAACGAGCAGATTTTGAGTTGCACCGGTAATTGAAGTCGGTGTGGATTCCGGAGCGGCGAAAGCGCCTGATGCCGGCAAGGTCGCATTTGCCCAGCCTTCTCCGAAGATGAAACTTGTAACGGGAACAGAACTTGCAAAATTATTCAGATTATCCGCCTCGGAAAACGAAACAGTAAAACCGCTGAGGTCAAGCTCTGTGAATTTTGTGCTGGCCTGACCGCACATATCGAACATGCCCTGCATATTTTGTGCACATTCGGTGTCAAATCTTTTGCCGAAGTCGAGTGTGAAAATCTTGCTGTTCATTCCGCAGTGCGCGAACATATTAGACATATCGCGCACTCTGCCTGTGAAGAACAGGTTGCCGAGATCAAGTGTGAAAGCCTCGTTGCTCGCCCCGCAGTAATTGAACATATTGGACATATCAACTACCAGCGCAGTATAAAAATTATCACCGAGATCAAGCGTGAAGCTATTGCTGTATTGTCCGCAGCTTTGGAACATATTGTTCATTGATGAAACATATGAGGTGTCAAGCAGATCGATCCCATTGATCGCATCGATATATCTTCCGTTATAGAGAGCATATTCCAAGGAGTGTTCAGCAAAAACCTTTTCTTCGCCGCCTATGTAAAGCGCGGAATTTGTACTGTCATACCATGCGAGGGTTCGGCCGTCTTTTTCCTCGGAATAATCCACGGTCGTGACCCCTGCCAGATCGTAATCGTACATATTGACGAACGATACGGATCTTATTGAGTCTATGCTGTCAACAAGGCCGCCGCTTACCGCTTTGGAAAGAAGCGTATTCTCGCTGTCTGTTGAAAACAGCCTGGATGTTTTCTTAAACCTTGCCGTGTAAGTCTTATCCTCGGTTACATTTACAACGGTGAAGCTTTCGGTTTCACATACCATTGTGTCGCCGTCGTACCAGCCCATAAAAGTGTAGTCGTAATCTGCCGATGAGAGGAGGGTTATTTTTCCGCCTTCCGGTACGGAACCGCCGTCCCAAGCGGTGCCGCCCTCTGTTGCTTCCGCCGTTACTGTATAGTAAGGCTTATCCGGAAATGATGCAGTTCTTTTGTCTGACGACCAGCTGTAACAAACCAGATTGGAGGGCGCACCGGTGACGGAGGTTTCCGTGGTCGAGTCGGCAGTGAACATTTTCCATGTCGGTAATGCCGCTTTTGCCCAGCCAGGTCCGAAGTTAAAGTTTGTTACGGGAATGTTGCTTGCAAAATTAGTCAGCTTTCTCGAATTGGATATTGAAACCGTAAAGCCGCCGACGTCAAGCGATGTAAACTTTTTGGAGGATTTGCCGCATTCATAAAACATTTCGGTCATATCCGTTACTTTTGAAGTGTCGAATTTATTGCCGAGATTCAGTGTGAAATTCTCGTTGCCCTGTCCGCAGCCGGCAAACATATTGCGCATATCCGTTACTTTTGAGGTGTTGAAATTGCAGCCGCTCAGATCCAGTGTGAAAGTACCGCAGTTTTGTCCGCAATTATAAAACATATATGCCGTGTTCGTTACTTTTGAGGTGTCGAATTTATCACCGAAATCGAGTGTGAAAACATTGCTGTTTGCTCCGCAATACTGGAACATCCATGACATATTCGTTACATTTGAAGTGTTGAACTTGCTGCCGAGATCAAGCGTGAAATTCGTGCTTTTCTCTCCGCAGAACTGAAACATACTCTGCATATTCGTTACATTTGAAGTGTCGAAATTATCGCCGAGATCCAGTGCGAAAACTTTGCTGTATCTTCCGCAGCTTGAAAACATATAAGACATATTGGTTACTTTTGAAGTATCAAGCAGTTCAAGGCCGTGGATCTCATCGATATACGAGCCGCCGCCGAATGCAAATTTCACAGAAGTTCCTGCGGTGATTTTACCGTCACCGCCTATATAAAACGCGGAATTGGCGGTATCATACCAAGCGAGAACACTGCCGTCTTTTCCGGCGGAATAGTCCATGGTCGTGATACCGGTCAGATCGTAGTTGTTTTTATCCACAAACCACACGGATCTTACATCTGCCGGTTTGCTTATAAGTCCGCCGCTTTGCGCCTTGTAAAGAAGGCCGTCGTCAGTGCCGTTGATAAAATACAGCTGTGAGTGTGTGGTCGACGCCGCAATAGCCGTTATCGGCATAACGACGCTAAGCAGCATTGCAATGCTGACAAGAATAGATATTAAACCTTTAATTTTCTTAAACATTACTTCGCACCTCTCAGTTCTGTTTTTCTGTATTCGCCGGTTTGGATCATTTCAACCCATTCCGGATTATCACAATACCATTTTATCGTTTTTTTGATGTTTTGCGAAAAGTTTTTATCGGGCTTCCAGCCAAGCTCCCTTTGCAGCTTTTCAGAATTGATCGCATAACGCCTGTCATGCCCCGGTCGGTCTTTAACATAGGTTATAAGCGAATAGGGCTTGCCGAGTTCATCGAGTATCGTCTTTACGACATCGATATTTGATCTTTCGTTGTTTCCGCCTACATTGTAGGTTTCTCCGATTTTTCCGTTTCTCACGATCATATCGACCGCACGGCAATGATCGTTTACATACAGCCAGTCGCGTACATTCTTTCCGTCGCCGTATATCGGCAGTTTTTCATCCCTCAAAGCTTTCATAATAATAAGCGGTATCAGCTTTTCGGGAAATTGATACGGGCCGAGGTTGTTTGAGCATCTTGAAATTGTGATCGGTGTGCCGTAAGTTCTGTAATAAGCCATGCAAAGCATATCTGCCGCCGCTTTCGATGCCGAATACGGGCTGGAGGGCTTTATCTGCGAGTTTTCGTCAAACTTCAGATCCGGTCTGTCAAGCGGCAGGTCTCCGTATACCTCGTCGGTCGAAACCTGGTGAAAACGCTTTATACTAAAACGATTTACCGCATCGAGCAAAACCGATGTGCCGAAAATATTTGTATTCAGGAACACCCCGGGATTTTCAACAGAACGGTCAACATGGCTTTCCGCTGCGAAATTCACAATGCAGTCGGGCTTGTGTTTTTCGATAATTCCGAAAATTTCGGCTCTGTCGCAAATATCCGCTCTTTCAAAATGAAATCTGCTGTCGGATTCAAATTCGGATATGTTATAATAGTTCCCGGCATAGGTCAGCTTATCTGCACAAACGATCTCATCATCGGGATACAAGTCATGAAGATACCTTATGTAGTTTGAGCCGATAAATCCTGCTCCGCCGGTAATCAAATGCCTCAAACATCATCACCCGCCAATCTTAAAATATATTTCCCATATTCGCTGTTTTTCAGTTCTTTGCCCAGTGCACGAAACTGTTCGTCGTTAATAAAATGCCTTCTCCAAGCGATTTCCTCAATACAAGATATGTAATATCCCTGTTTTTCTTGTATCATCCCGACAAACCCGCTTGCTTCCTGAAGCGCATACGGACTACCAGTGTCAAACCACGCCATTCCTCTGCCGAACAGTTTGACCTTTAAGCGATTTTGCTTTATATATTCGTTATTAACAGCGGTTATTTCGAGCTCGCCGCGGTCAGACGGCTTGATATTTTTAGCGATTTTCACAACATCATTATTGTAAAAGTAAAGCCCGGGCACAGCATATTTTGATTTGGGATTTTCGGGTTTTTCTTCTATCGATATAACATTTCCGTCTTCATCGAACTCGCAGACGCCGAACGCCGACGGATTGTTCACAGGATAGCCGAACACCGATGCACCGTCAAGATTACGCACGGCAGACTGCAGATTTTCAGTGAAGTTCTGTCCGTAGAAAAGATTGTCGCCGAGGACAAGGCAAACATCGTCCGTTCCAATGAAGCTTTCGCCGATCAAAAAGGCATCTGCCAAGCCTCTCGGAACATCCTGTTCCGCATACGATATATTAAGTCCCCATTTTTCTCCCGTGCCGAAAAGCCGCTCAAAAGCCGGCAGATCCTTCGGTGTTGAAATGATCAAAATATCCCTTATATCCGCAAGCATCAATGTTGAAAGCGGATAATATATCATCGGCTTATCATACACCGGCAAAAGCTGTTTGACCAAAGCTCTTGTTGCCGGATAAAGCCGTGTTCCGCTGCCGCCGGCTAAGATTATTCCCTTCATAATTATTTACCCCGCTCTATACTGAATTGCTTTTTATGAAATGTCGTGCTGCTCACTTTTTTCAAGCAGCATCTGATCGGTTTTGGTTCGCAGCAAAAGAAGCATATCAAACTCTTTGAGTGTGATATCCAGACCTTCTTTCCTGAACAACATGAGTATCCTCGATGTATACTCCGCTTTGTTTATATCGCTTCTGCATAATGACAGCTTTTTAAGTTCCTCTTTCAGCTTCTCGTTGGTATCCAGCTCATAGTTAAATTTTGCAACTTTATCAAATGAAACTTTTTTCTTTCTGAAAAACAATGCTCTCCCCTCCGAGCAATATGATATATTTTAGTATAACAAAAAGCCACCCTCACGGATGGCTTTTGTCGTAATTGGTCGAATTTAAAGCATAATTGGTCTTTAAAAATCTATGAATTCAATATAATGCAAACGGATAACACTCCGCTGTCAAAACTGTATTTAATGTTGCCGTCATATTTTCGAATTGCGAAAAGAATACTGTCTATTCCGATACCGTGCGGACGGATCATATTGTTTTCTATCGAGATGTCTTCTCTGCAGGGATTGCTGCACACAATAACGGTTTTATCCGCAACTGTTCGGATATTGACCTTTATCTCGCCGTCGGCGCCGCATTCAATACAGCCGTTTATTGCATTTTCCAAAAGATTCGATAAAACAGCGACATAGTCCATATCCGATATTGCCGTGTCCTCATTGACATCCGCTTCAATCGAAACCGAGATCCCGCTCTTGCCCGCTTTTGCAAAAAAGCTGTTTAAAATGGCGTTAACGGTAATATTCGGGCAGAACTCATCTAACTTAGTTGTGTCCAGGCTGTCGTTATATTGTTTTAGATAATTCAGAGCTTCCTGAACTTCGCCTTTTTTCAGCATGGACTCGATATTCTGATTGTGATGTCGGAAATCGTGGCGAACTGTTTTTGCTGTAAGCTCGTTTTCCTTTGCGGCCTTTAACCGTTCCTGCAAGTAAGCCACATTTTGATTGATTAGCTCCGCATTGCTTTCAGCTAACAAAGACTTAATCGTGCCGAAAATGACCCATAAGATCGATATATATACTAAAACCGAGACTGCGAAAATCGGGATATAATCGGTCATACGTTCGTATCTGGAAATGAAGATTACTAAAAGCCATGCGAATATCACCAAAAACAAAAGCGAAACGGTCGACATGGAATACCATGTTTTACGGCGATTTCCCGATACGGCTCTCATAGTAGGGCGAAAAAAACGTATATACAGCAAGGCAACGATAATACACAAAACAGTTCTTATAATATTCCTCGCATAATATATAACGATATTGGGTGCTCCACTGAAAAACACTCGGCAAAGTATAAGAGAAATGCACACTAACATACAAAATACGTTTGCATAGCTGATAAATAAAAAGATCTTTTTGCAAAGCGAATCGGCAGAGGTCAATATAAAAACAAGTAAAGACATTAAAATCGTGATAATAAATGCTGTGGTATAAGCTGCCGAAATATCCTCGAGAAAAACATAAGAAAGCATTGAAAAACACACAAATACAGCGCAATACTCCAAATAGATAAACGCTGTTTTACGCACAGAGTATTTAGGCTCGGTCAGCACCCAAAAGGAAAATGAATGCGAAATGCCGAGCAAAATACAAGCCGCGATTATATGTATCATTTTTTTATTGCCTCCTCACTGTAAAAATCAAAGTACTGCTCCCTGATACTGTTCCGAAGTCGTCTCGGAACAGGTATGTTTTGACCGTTTATCAAGACAAGCTCTGTTTGAAGGACGCTTCTCACACAGCTTAGATTTACGATATATGAAGCGCCGACCGATATAAAACCGCTGACATTGTTGAACAGATTTTTCATATCGGCAAGGGGTGTATATGTTTTGATGCTTTTGCCTGACTTTAAGTATATTTCAATACTATGATTTTTCGATTCTATATACAGTATCTGATACAGATCTATTCGGTGTATTTCCCGTCCGCATACAACAGGCACAAATAGCCGCTTTTTTCTTTTTTCAACGACTCTGTCAAGCGTATCGGTGAGTCTTTTCTTTGTGAACGGTTTTGTAAGATAATCATTGACATGAAGCGCAAATGCTTCGACTGCGAAATCGGTGCTTGTCGTTAAAAAAATGATATCCGTGTTATCATCGCTTTTATTTTTAAGCTCTTTTGCGACTTCGGTTCCCAAGATGCCGGGCATACAAATATCGAGCAGTGCGATATCGGGAACTCCGGTTTTATTTATGTCGTCCAGCATATCGAAAGGATTTAAGAAGCATCTGATCGTGACTGACAGTTCCGAGTGAGCCAATGCATATTCTGTTACGATCTGTTTTATGTTTTCAAGCTCTTTTTTATTATCATCGCATATTGTGATATTCATTCTCAACTCCTCCTTTCAAAGATCGATTCATTTTGAAAAACGCAGTAATGAGAGAATAAATTTTCATCATTATAGCATATATTAATTGCTTTGTCATCATTTCAAAGTATGTTTTTGAAATTTTGTCGCTATTCACAATTAAGAGCCGTTTCTGCTGCTGACTGAATTATACAAAAAAAGCACACGCCGCCAATATTGGCGGCGTGTGACAGATCATAGATCAAGTTACATTACAACTTCCTTGGAACGGTCAACATAGGAAGTGTGGAGGATCTTATGAGCCTTATGGCTTCCTGCCTTCTCAAGATACTCCCCGTAAACAGCCTTAACGACCGGATTTTCATGAGATTTTCTGACAGACTTTGCAGCGTCGTTATTATAAAGAGCGGACGCACGCAGAGTTTTGATGTCAACAGTCTGGCGAATGCTTGTCGGCTGGATCGGCTGACCGCCGCCGTTTACGCAACCGCCGGGGCAGCCCATGATCTCAATAAAGGTGAACTCCTCGCCTGCTTTAACGCGCTCGAGCAGTTCTTTAGCGCCGGTGATACCTGAAGCAACGCCGACTTTAACATTGAGATCGCCGACTTTCATCTCGGCAACCTTAACTGGATCTGTGCCTCTGACTGCCTTGAAATCAACATCGCTGAGTGTTTCGCCTGTGATCTTTTCGACCGCAGTACGCAGAGCCGCTTCCATAACGCCGCCGGTTGCACCGAAGATAACGGCAGCACCGGTCGATTCGCCGAGCGGGTTATCAAACTGTTCATCGGGCAGTTTTGCAAAGTTGATATGCAATCTCTTGATCATGCGGGCGAGTTCTCTTGTTGTGATAGAAATATCAACATCGGGAACGCCTGCGGCAGATTCATCCGCTCTGCCGATCTCGAACTTCTTAGCAGTACACGGCATAACCGAAACTACTACGATATCCTGCGGATTAAGACCGTTCTTCTCTGCAAACCATGTCTTGGTAAGTGCGCCGAACATCTGCTGCGGAGATTTGCAGCTCGATAAATTCGGAAGAAGCTCGGGATAATGATACTCGCAGTATTTGATCCAGCCCGGTGAGCAGGAGGTGATAAGCGGAAGCACGCCGCCGCTCTGAACACGCTCGATAAGCTCGTTGGCCTCTTCGATGATAGTAAAATCGGCACCTGTATCGGTGTCAAACACTTTATTGAAACCGAGTCTGCGAAGAGCGGCAACCATTTTGCCCTCAACATCTGTTCCGATCTCCATGCCGAATTCCTCGCCGAGAGCAGCACGGACAGCAGGAGCTGTCTGAACAACGACATACTTGCTATCATCGGCAAGAACTTCATATACATCAGCTGTATTATCCTTCTCGTGAAGCGCACCTGTCGGGCAGTTTACGATGCACTGACCGCAGGAAATGCAATCAACTTCTGCAAGGTCTTTGTCATAGACGCAGCCGATATGGGTATCAAAACCGCGGTCATTTGCGCCGATGACGCCTACCTGCTGCTGTTTGCAGGCTGCAACACAGCGACGGCAAAGAATACACTTTGAATTATCGCGGATCATGTGAGCCGACGAAGTATCAAAAATCGCTTCGGGAAATGCACCGTCAAACTCGCCCTCGTCCTCCAGACCGTACTCATTGCAGAGAGTCTGAAGTTCGCAGTTGCCCGAGCGAACACACGACAGGCAGGAGCGGTTATGAGTGGACATCATCATCATGAGGGTGCTTCTGCGGGCGTTAAGCACGCGCGGAGTGTTTGTGTAAACCTCCATACCCTCGTTTACGGGATATACGCAGGCTGTCACAAGGCTGCGAGCGCCTTTGACCTCTACGACGCAGATACGGCAGGCGCCGATCGCGTTGATCTCTTTCATGTAGCAAAGTGTCGGTATTTCAATGTTTACCGAGCGGGCAGCCTCCAGAATGGTGGAGCCCTCCGGTACGCTTACATCCATACCGTTAATTTTCAAATTGACCATGTTTCAAGCTCCTCCTTTATTATTTCTTAGAAATTGCCTTGAACTTGCAGACACCGGCGCAAACGCCGCACTTGATACATTTATCCTGATCGATAACATGAGCCTGCTTGACAGCACCGGAAATAGCGCCGACCGGGCAGTTTCTCGCGCAGAGCGTACAGCCCTTGCACTTATCGGGATCAACAATATATTTAGTGAGCTTTTTGCAAACGCCTGCCGGGCAAGTCTTATCGACAACATGAGCCTCATACTCGTGTCTGAAGAACTTCAGAGTTGAAAGAACGGGGTTCGGAGCTGTCTGGCCGAGACCGCAAAGCGCGTTATCTTTAATATAGTAGCAGAGCTTCTCCATCTTATCGATGTCTTCAAGCGTGCCCTTGCCTTCTGTGATCTTTGTGAGGATCTCGAGCAGTCTCTTAGTACCGACACGGCACGGTGTACACTTACCGCAGGACTCATCGACCGTGAACTCGAGGAAGAACTTAGCGATATCCACCATGCAGGTGTCTTCGTCCATAACGATAAGACCGCCCGATCCCATCATAGAACCGATGGAGATAAGGTTATCATAATCGATTGGAATATCAAAGTGCTGAGCAGGGATACATCCGCCGGACGGGCCGCCTGTCTGTGCGGCTTTGAACTTCTTGCCGTTAGGAATACCGCCGCCGATCTCTTCGATGACTTCGCGGAGAGTTGTACCCATCGGGATCTCAACAAGACCGGTGTGCTTTATCTTACCGCCGAGCGCAAAAACCTTTGTGCCCTTGGATTTTTCCGTGCCCATGCCTGCGAACCATTCTGCACCCTTGAGAATGATCTGCGGAATATTCGCCCATGTTTCAACATTATTAAGGATAGTCGGCTTGCCGAACAGACCCTTGACTGCCGGAAACGGCGGACGGGGACGGGGCTCACCGCGATGACCCTCGATAGATGTCATAAGAGCGGTTTCCTCACCGCAGACGAATGCGCCCGCGCCGAGACGAAGCTCGATATCAAAATCGAAACCTGTGCCGAAGATATCCTTGCCGAGCAGACCGTACTCATGAGCCTGATCGATAGCGATGCTCAGACGCTCAACTGCAATCGGGTACTCTGCGCGGACATATATGTAGCCCTGGTTAGCACCGATAGTGTAGCCTGCGATAGCCATAGCTTCAAGGACAACATGCGGGTCGCCCTCGAGGATCGAACGGTCCATGAATGCGCCGGGGTCGCCCTCGTCGGCATTACAGCAAACATACTTCTGATCTGCTTCGTTGCCGGCTGCAAACTTCCATTTAAGGCCTGTGGGGAATCCGCCGCCGCCTCTGCCGCGAAGACCGGAATCAAGTAATGTTTGGACAACATCTGCCGGTTTCATCTCGGTGAGGACCTTGCCGAGTGCGGAATAACCGTCACGCGCGATATACTCATCGATGTTTTCAGGATCGATAACACCGCAGTTTCTCAATGCAACACGCTTCTGCTTTTTGTAGAAAGCGGTCTCATTGAGCGACTTAACTTCATTGGAATCGGTGACTGTCTCATCATAAAGCAGTCTTTTAACTATTCTTCCCTTGAGAAGATGCTCATCGACGATCTCTTTAACATCATCGACTGTTACTCTTGAATAGAAGCATCCTTCGGGATATACAATCATGATCGGTCCGAGCGCGCAAAGTCCGAAGCAGCCTGTTTTAACGACATTTACATCGTTTTCAAGCCCAACGGCCTTGATCTCCGCCTCCATAGCCTCAATAATTTTAAGGCTCTGTGAGGAAGTGCATCCGGTACCGCCGCAAATCAATACCTGTGAACGATACATTTGGTCTCCTCCTTAGCTGTTTGCACCTATCGTGTATTTTGTAACCGGTCTGCCGTTTACGATATGCTCGGTCACGATCTCCGACACCTTTTCGGGAGTCATCTTGACATAAGTGACCTTTTCTTTGCCGGGTGCGAACACCTCGACTACCGGCTCAAACTGGCAGATGCCGATGCAGCCTGTCTGCTTGACCATGACATCTTTAAGACCGCGTCTTGTTACTTCGTCCGAAAAAGCGTTGAGTACGGGACGCGCGCCTGCTGCGATACCGCAGGTCGCCATGCCGACCACGATTTTAATCGAAGCGTCGGATTCGCCTCTGACAGCGAGTCCCGACTTTGCTTTATCGCGGATCGCTTTCAATTCTTCAAGTGATTTCATACGCTTGATCCTTTCTGAATAATTTCTGAATAATTCTTAATAATTTTCATTTTTAAACGGGCTGTTTTCATCATAGTACCCCGAGATCCAATCGATAACATCGGGATCGTCGAGCCTGACATCTCCGAGCACCTCTCTGAGCTCGCGGGTGTCGATGATCATTTCCCTGTCGTCCAGCCGCTCTGTGTATAAAAAATCCACACTCTCGTTCATACGCACGAGTATAAGCAGTGTGCCTCTAAGATCTCCAAGCGGCATTCTGTCCACGCTTGAGAGCGTGAAATAAGCCGAAAGATGTGTGCCCTTACCGGGCTGCGAGCTGATTTTAAGATCTCCGCCCGCCTGCTGAGCCGCCATGCGAAACAGCGGCACTCCAAGCCCGATCTTTCTTGTTGTTCGGGTGGTGTAAAACGGGTCTATCACCGATCTCACCTGCTCCTCTGTCATACCGCAGCCGTTATCGATGACCGCGATCTCCAACCGATCACTTGATCTCGACGCGGTTATCGCTATTTCAACGAGACTCGCACCCGCAGAAAGCGAATTTTGCGCTATATCGAGCAGATTAAGCGACAGCTCTTTCATTGCTTAAAGATATTTTGCGAGAATATCGTCAACATCGTCTGCGACCAGTCTGCCGTAGACTTCGTCATTGATAGTCATAACAGGTGCAAGGCCGCAAGCTCCGATGCAACGGCACGCTTCGAGCGAGAACTTACCGTCTGCCGTGCATTCATCTGCTCCGATGCCGAGCTTTTCACAAATACGATCAAACACCGCCTGCGCTCCTTTGACATAGCAAGCAGTACCGAGGCAAACCGATATCTTATATTCGCCCTTCGGAGTAAGCGCAAACTGCGAATAGAATGTCGATACGCCGTATACCTCTTCCACGGGTACTCCGAGACCGGAAGCGATCATCTGCTGAACTTCGATCGGAAGATAGCCGTAGATTTCCTGAGCTTCCTGCATAACGGGCATAAGCGCGCCTTTTTCGCCCTTATGCTTTTCAATCACAGCCATAAGTTGCTGTTCCTGTTCGGGAGTCCCCGAAAACGGGAGGCTGCTTTTGCGTTTTTTCATTTAATGCTCCTCACTTTCAAAAATATATCTGCGGCGGCAGGCGGAAAATGCTCGTTAAAAATATAACGATTGCGCACAGCAGCTCACATATGCCCATTATAACATACGGACATATAAATATCTACATATTTATTTAATTTTTTCGCCGAAAACTTAAATATTTTATTGTTTTTCCGTGTTGTTTCGGTTTCATTTTATCAATTGCTCAAATGTTGAATAAAAAATTGCGTTTTTTTGAAAAAAATCGGTTTTACCCACTTGAAAACTATACTAAAATGGTATATTATATATTCAGCCGGAAAAGCTAATCCGGCAAGATTTATATTTTAGAAACGGAATGGTCAACGGTATGGAGAAAAGATTCGTATATGCCGATAACGCCGCGACTACTAAGATAACAAAGCCGGTGATGGATGTTCTTATCCCTGCTCTCGATGTCTACGGTAATCCCTCGAGCCTTTATGAGCTCGGCGGAAAGTCGCTGATGGTTATCGACGAAGCCCGTGAAAAATGCGCCAAAGCTATAAACGCAGATAAAAACGAGATATTTTTCACTTCCGGCGGATCGGAATCGGATAACTGGGCTATAAAAGGCATGGCTCAGACTATGCTCAAAAAGGGCAAGAAACATATTATTTCAACAGCGTTTGAACACCATGCGGTGCTTCACACGCTTGACAGAATGAAAGAACAGGGCTTTGATGTGACACTGCTTCCCGTTCATGAGAACGGTATTGTCCGCCTTGATGATCTCAAAGCCGCAGTCCGCGAAGACACCGGACTGGTCACGATAATGTTTGCAAACAACGAGATCGGCACTATTCAGCCGATAGCCGAGATCGGCGCTTTCTGCCGAGAGAACGGTATTGTGTTCCACACAGACGCTGTTCAGGCGATCGGCAATGTTGAGATCGATGTTAAGGCAATGAATATCGATATGCTTTCGGTATCGGGACATAAGATCCACGCTCCCAAGGGCGTCGGTATTCTGTATATCCGCAAGGGTATCGCCGTCAAGAATCTTATTGACGGCGGCGCTCAGGAAAGAGGCCGCAGAGCCGGAACCGAGAATATTGCGTCTATCGCGGCTCTCGGCAAAGCTATGGAGCTTGCGACTGCGAATATCCCCGAAAAGATCAAAAAAGTCACCGCACTTCGCAATAAGCTTATTGACGGCGCGCTGAAGATCGAGCGTTCGAGACTCAACGGCGACAGAGAGAAACGCCTGTGCGGTAATGCGAATATGTGCTTCGAGGGCGTTGAGGGCGAGAGCCTTTTGCTGTTGCTTGATATGGCAGGTATCTGCGCTTCATCGGGTTCTGCCTGCACTTCCGGATCGCTTGATCCGAGCCATGTTCTGCTTGCGATCGGCTTAAAGCACGAAGTGGCTCACGGCTCGCTTCGTATTTCAATAAATGAGGATACTACCGAAGAGGATATCGACTACATTCTCGAAAAGCTGCCGCCTATCATTGAGCGGCTGAGATCGATGTCTCCGCTTTGGGAAAGAATTATTAAGGAGGATAAATAATTATGTATACTGAACAGGTTATGGATCATTTCGCAAATCCGAGAAATGTCGGTGAAATTCCGGACGCCGACGGAATCGGCGAAGTCGGCAATGCAAAATGCGGCGATATTATGAAAATGTATATCAAGGTCAAGGACGATGTTATAACCGATGTAAAATTCAAGACATACGGCTGCGGCTCAGCTATTGCGACTTCGTCTATCGCGACCGAGATGATAAAGGGTCACACCATTAAGGAAGCGCTTGAGCTTTCAAACAAGGCTGTTGTTGAAGCGCTCGGCGGTCTGCCCGCACACAAAATTCACTGCTCTGTTCTTGCCGAGCAGTCGATCAAGGCGGCTATTGCCGATTACTACAAGCGCAACGGTATCGATCCCGAGCCGATCGTCGGCAAGATCCCCGAATGTGAGGGTCACTGCGATCTTTAAGGAGGCGGAGTTATGACGCACACTTACAAGCCGAGCGGTGTTTGTTCGCGCGCGATAACATTTGATATTGACGACGGCGTTGTTCACAATGTCAGCTTTGCAGGCGGGTGCAACGGCAACACGCAAGGCGTTGCAAGGCTTGCCGAGGGTATGGACGCCGAGGAGCTGATAAAGCGGCTCGACGGTATCGAATGCGGGTTCAGGGGGACATCTTGCCCGGATCAGTTAGCGCAGGCATTAAAGCAGGCTTTGGAAGAAGAATAACGGATATGAAAACAGGCTGTATCGATTTGATACAGCCTGTTTTTTCTTAATATTTACGCCTGACCCGAAGCGATTTTGGAGATCAAGAGACGAATGTCGGATAGATCTGCTTTGCCGTCGCCGTTTAAGTCGGCAACTGCGATCTCGCCTGCAGTGAGCTCCGCTCCGCTTGCGATCTTCGAGATCAAAATGCGGACATCTGAAAGGTTAACTTCCCCGTCGCCGTTGATGTCGCCGAGGATTGATTGCTCGATTTCAATGAATGTAAATCCATGCTCATTTGCATAGGATCCTGCGGCTGACCCTTTTGCACCGTAGATAGTGAGTGATGTACAGCCTTCAAATGCACTGCTGCTTATGTTTGTGACACTTGAGGGAATTGTTATCGATTTAAGTGATGTGCAATCTTTAAATGCCTCTGTGCCTATGCTTGTAACGCTGTTTTGGATCGTTATAGATGTAAATGATGTACAACCCCAGAACGCCCAATCGCCTATGCTTATAATGCTGTTTGGAATTGTTATTGATGTGAGTGATGTGCAACCATCGAACGCCCAACCGCCTATGCTTGTGACGCTGTTAGGGATCGTTATTGATGTAAGTGATGTGCAATCCCAGAACGCATCGTAGCCTATACTTGTGACGCTGTTCGGGATCGAATACTCGGTAGCGGTTTTTCCGGCAGGATATTGTATCAGCTCTGTTTTATCCTTATTGAACAGCACCCCATTTTCCGATGAATAACAGTTGTTTTCGGAATCTACATTTATTGATATGAGTGATGTGCAATTATAGAATGCACCCCAGCCTATGCTTGTAACGCTGTTCGGAATCGTTACCGATGTAAGTGATGTGCAATCCTCGAACGCGCTATTGCCTATACTTGTAACGCTGTTCGGTATTGTTACCGATTTGAGTGATGTGCAACCACGGAACGCACCCACGCCTATGCTTGTAACGCTATTCGGGATCGTTATTGATGTGAGTGATCTGCAACCTGAGAACGCATTGTCGCCTATGCTTGTGACGCTGTTTGGGATCGTTATTGATGTGAGTGATCTGCAATCTTCGAACGCACCCACGCCTATGCTTGTAACGCTGTTCGGGATAGCTACCGATGTGAGTGATGTGCAATCATAGAACGCACTATCCGCTATCAATCTTGTGCTGTCTTTTATATTATAATCGCCTTTTACTTCTGCAATTATATCATATCCTTCTGTTTCGTCATTATAAACAGAAAGCTTACCGGAAATCAGGCAATTATCTATGTATAAAACACCATTTTCCCAATTGGATATATCATTATAGTATCCTGTTGCGTCGAACGCCCAACCGCCTATGCTTGTGACGCTGTTCGGGATCGTTACAGATGTAAGTGATGTGCAATCTAAGAACGCAGCATTACCTATATTTTTGACGCTGTTCGGGATTGTAATTGATTTAAGTGATGTGCAACCGCGGAACACAAGAGAATCTATACTATTAACGCTGTTTGATATCGTTACCGATGCGAGTGATGTACAATAATAGAATGCACAAGCACCTACACTTGTGACGCTGTTCGGGATCGTTATCGATGTGAGTGATGTGCAATAGGAGAACGCACTATTGCCTATGCCTGTGACGCTGTTCGGGATAGTTACCGATGTGAGTGATGTGCAACCCCTGAACGCAAATTCGCCTATGCTTGTGACGGTATGGTCGTCTATAACACTTGGTATTGTGAGAGTTTCGTCACTGCCGTGATAATCTGTGATTTCGGCGGTGCCATCGTAGAGTATATAATACTCATAATCGCCCCAATAATCGGCGGAGGCTGAGAGCGTCAGCGGCAGAGCTGAAAAGATCAGCGCGGCGCACAATAAAACCGATAATATCTTTTTCATTTTCATTTCCCCTCATTTTTGGCATTTTCTGTGGTTTGTTGTACCATAGGAATTATTGCTTGTCAATGTTCGCAAATAAAAATGTTGGTATTACGGAAAATCAAAGCCCAGCATTCGGCTGTGCACAAAAAGCCATCCACTGCGAATAAAACATACTTTTACTCAAAATTCGTATGAACAGCCGCTCTGCTTTTTATACTGAGAAAAAATTTAAAAAATTTTTCAAAAATCCTTGACAAATCAAATAAAACGGTTATAATAGTTATTGTTGTTTTACAACTTCATTGCGGAATTGTGTAATGGTAGCACAGCAGACTCTGACTCTGTTTGTGAG
>CAKSQZ010000017.1 GCA_934486895.1 uncultured Eubacteriales bacterium
TTGCAAGCAAATAATACCACATATATGTTATTTTGTCAATTAAAATGTTCTAAATCAAAAAACTTACGGTCACCGTAAGTTTTCTTTCTTATTATCAGCAATCGGCGAAGTATTACTTTTTATTTTTAGTAGTGTGATTTTTTATAGCAATGCATATATTCTGTAAGACTTTATCGTATAAGTAACTCAACATATACCACAGACAAATAAGGTAAATACCCAGTAAGCTAATATATACAATATATGAATCTAACTTCAAAACAAAATACGTTAAAAGTATGTTTATAGGTGTAAGCAAGAGCACAATCAATACGTAATGTAAAAGTGATGTCGAGTTGTCCACATGCATCTTTCTTTGAAAAATAACTCCTGCAACAATGAGATTAAAGATTACATTCATAAAACTCCCAACACTAGCGGTTTTATCTTCTGTACAGAAATAAAAAAGGCAGAATAATGTCGCTGCGACGACTACGGTTTTAACTGTTATTCGAATGATTGATTGATTAAGATGTTTGTGACGAGATTTTGTCAACTCAACGATAAATATCAACACAAACATCACGATATATGTAACCACGGCTTTTTGCATATTCAGATACTCCTCTTTTCCTTTGGTATTTTATTTTCAATGAAAA
This sequence comes from uncultured Eubacteriales bacterium, assembly GCA_934486895.1. Lineage (GTDB taxonomy): Bacteria > Bacillota > Clostridia > Oscillospirales > Acutalibacteraceae > RUG14109. Next base: position 639 of record CAKSQZ010000017.1, read on the forward strand.
ATCAAATCAAAAAACTTATGGTGACCGTAAGTTTTTTCGTCTTTGATACTCCGCAAGAATGGCAGCGTCCAGTTCCTGCTGTGCGTCTCGTGTGATTGGACACGCGATATACCGAACGCGTGATGGGTACGAGTGCTGACTGACAGGCCACTGTACATGAAGTTCTCCGTTGCCTGCGGCGACGGTAATCCGCAGCTCATTAACAGCAAAACACCCGTCAACGATAATATCCGCAAGTGCCGCCACACCGGGGCGATCGACGGGATATATGTTGATTTTCGTTAATTTCATCGGACTTGTCCTTTCAATACTTGCTCTAAATTATCAATAACCTCGGCAGCTTGTTGAATATAACCATACGCTTCAGCGCGGTCACCGAAAATACATTTTAGTTTGTTCATCCTCATTTGTAATTCGCAAATAATTTTTTCGGCTTCATCATCTGAAAACTTACGGTCACCGTAAGTTTTTTCTTTTTTGGGGTTGTCGATGCTCGCTTTTTTACGGCGAACATTTTCAACTGCCCGATCGATGTTTGTTATTTCTTTTCTCTCGTCCGGGGTTATGTTTTCGCATATTTGTTTATAAGCAGAAACCTGGCGTTCCGAAACTTGCAGGATCTGCGCAATACCGCGACCGATACCGCCCTTGTACTTGCCAGCTTGCTTTAGATTTTGAAGGGCAGTGCTGAGCTGTTCGTATAGCTCAAGGCGGTCAGACACTGTGTATTCACGAACCTGCATATTTGCGATCACGGTTATCATTGCTGCCATATCATCAGACAAATTGTGATAAACATTGCAAGGGACTGATGTCCAGCTTAAGTGTTCCGTGATAGCGCGATACCGCCGTTCACCTGACAGCAGCATATATCGACCGGAAGATGTTTTGTTGACTGTCAATGGATGAATCAGACCGCCTGTTGCAATGCTATCGGCAAGATCTTTAATTTGTTCGGATGTGTCATTCTTTGCGGCTGTATTTTTCGGATTGAAAAATATTTCGCCGACAGGTATCGTCATAACCTCGCCGACAACATCCATTTCGGCTGCTGCCGATGCGACATTATCAAGTGCAGCAGAGATATTATCAATATTAATCATTTTATTACCTCCAAAAGTTCGTCAACGAATGCTGCATAGTCTTTTGCGCCGTTACAGGCGGGTTTGTACTCGCTGATCGGTTTGTGTGCATTGATTGCTTCCGAAAGTGTTGTGTTTTTGCGGATCGTCTGCCGAAAACACGGAAATATTTTCTGATTCTGAAGCGCAGCTTTGTATGCTTTTTTGTTTGCGGTTGCCTCATCAAGTGTTAGAAGAACTCCGGCAACTTTCAGCGACGGATTTGACCGCTTGCAGGCGGCTATCTGTTTTGTGATGCAAATCAGACCTTGTATTGCGTAGTCATCAGGGATAGTGGGCAGTATCAGGTAATCGGCTGCCGTCATTGCATTTGTTTTAATTCGCATTCCGGCGGGCGGACAATCGAAAATTATGAAATCATAATCTGATTTTATTTTATCGAGGCTGTCAAGTAAAACAAACTCCGAGCCGCAGGGTAGGGAAGTCAAATAATTTTCGGCATCGGCAAGCCGATGAGCCGACGGCAATAAATCAAGATTCTTGGTCGGGGTGCGGCGAATAATATTTTTTGGATCTTCGCCTTTTAAAAGTTCAAGTGTTGACGGGTGGTCATCGTCATACAAAGAAAAGTAACCTGTTGCATATGATTGCGGATCAAGATCAACCAGCAGTATTTTAAAACCCTTTGCCGCAAGGATCGCCGCTGTGTTGACTGCGGTGGTCGTTTTACCAACGCCGCCTTTTTCGTACATTACTGATAAGATTTTTGTGTTTTTCATGGATTTAGCTCCTTTTGATTTATTCAAAACTTACGGTGACCGTAAGTTTTGTTATATAAAAAACAGACTTGAAAATACAAGTCTGTTTAATTTTCGTTTTTATGTTATAATTTGTTTTGTGCGTATTTTAATTTAAGAAAGGAAGTATAAGATGAAATTTGAAAATGTTGCAGAGGAATGGTTCGAGATCAAAATGTTAGGTAAATCGTTTGACTACAAACGATCGGTTCAAAATGCTATTGATCGAACGAACGATAAGATCGGAAATCTCGGAATTGCCAGCATAAAGCCAAAAGATGTTGATAAAATCATCAACAGTTTGGCGGAACGAAACAAAACAACTGGTTTGCCGGCTGGTAAAGAAACAATCAAGCGAACGATACAAGTTATTAGAGCTATTTTCGATTTTGCGAATGAAAACGAATATTGTAATAACAATCCCGCCAAAAATAAAAAAGCGCCAAGATATGCGCCGACAAAAAAGAGGAGAGCATTAACAGATGAAGAAAAAAATCTAATAATATCTACAAAACACAGGGCGCAGCTTCCTGCGATGATAATGATGTTCGCCGGACTTCGACGAGGCGAAGTCATTGCGCTGAAATGGTCGGATATAGATTTTGAAAATTCATCAATATCTGTTGATAAAACAGCGACAAAAATCGAGACAAATAAATTTTTCATAAAATGTGCGACAAAAAACGGAAAAACAAGAAGGGTGTTTATGCCGGCGGTGTTGCGTGATTATTTGATAGAACAAAAAAGACAAGCAACATCTGTGATTATGACAACGGATGCAGGCGGACATATGCACACGCCGACAACTTGGCGGCAAATGTGGAAAAGTTATCAAAATGAGATGAATTATCAATGCTGCAAAGAACATAGAAGTAAATTCGATCCAAACGGTACTCCGCGCGTTTTAGATAACATCACACCGCATATGCTCAGGCATACATGCGCAACCATGCTATGGTCAGCTGGCGTGGATGTTAAAACTGCTGCTCGACAGCTCGGACACAGTGACACAAAAACAACGATCGAAATATACACACATTTAGAATCCGAAAAAGAGATGATGTCTATTGATGGATTAGATGTGTATTTATCCAAAAAATTCAGTCAAAGATGTTAATTTAATTTTTTGGTAAGGACGAGGTCACCGGTTCGAATCCGGTTAGCAGCTCCAGATAGTCTCGCCAGAGGCAAAACACCGTCGAATTTAGTCGAACGGTGTTTTATTTTTTTCATAATTTTCATTTAACCCCAAAATTTATGTGAATTTAAACAAAATTTTAATCGATTATTTGTGCAATAATTCTTGACACAAAACGTCGAATATGATATATTTAAATTAAACAAAACAATATTATTTGAAATATGCTTCAGCAAAACACCGAATCATAGGCTCGAATTTTAAGATTGGGTTTTGCTGATTTTTTGATATAAGGGCTTTTGAGGCACCGATCACGCGTAACATACATAGTATATAAAGCGTTTTTGTCGAAAGGAAGGGAAGAAAGATGCAGAATAAAAGCAATAAAAAAACGGTCAAAATTCTGATAGTCATTTTGTCCGTTCTTTTGTCGCTGAGCGTTGTTGCTCTCGCGGGCACGGTTATTTATAATAAGATAAACAAATCCGAATCGACATCGGCTGTCGTGCCCGATAATCTTATCACCCCCGAAAAGGATATATCGGCGGACTCTTCCGGGATAGGCACAACAGCGCAGTCTGCTCAGGAACAAAGCACAGACGGCGATAGGGCATCTGCCGAAACAGCGCAGGAACCGACAACCATGACAACAAAGCCTACGGAAGATAGGCAGGCGGCTTTGATCTCGCTTTATGATAAACAGCCGCAGGACAATCATCCGTTTAAAGTCGGCAATATGTTCCCGGGCGACAGCGAGACAAAGTATTTCCGAGTCAGCGTTTCGTATAAAAAAACAGTCACCGTGCATTATCATGCAGATGTAAGAGCGGGCTATGAAAAGCTCGCTGAGGTGCTCAAGTCCAAAGTGACTTTGCTCACAACGGGTGAGGTGCTGTATGACGGTCTGATGAGAGACATGCCGAAGAGCATCACTCATAAGCTCAATTCGGCGGCCGGCACAACAGACAAGCTCTGTTATAAAGTGACGGTGTATCTCGATACAAGCGTCGGCAACGAATATCAGAACAAAGATCTTATTGCCGATTTCCGCTGGTGGGTCGAGGAAACGGACAATCTCGAACCGCCGCCGTTTACAGGCGTTTCATCCGGCATAGTCATCTTCGCAGTTTTGGCGGCAGTATCCGCAGCGGTGCTTATAATATTGATCATTGTCCGCCGCCGTAAGGAGGATGATAAAGATGAATAGATCCAAAACCGAAAAGCGGCTAACAGGCGGTGTTATCGCGGTGATCGTGCTTTCGATATGCCTTGCAATAACGACATTTGCGTTGCTTTGGTCAACGGTTTCCGTTGAAAACAACCTGTTTCACACAGGCTCTGTCAAGATAAACTTAAACGACGGCAAGCCGGTAATTCGCGAGCATGAGTTTCTTTTTGAGCCGGGAATGACAGTCAGGAAAAACTTTTTCATCGAAAACGAAAGCACATGGGATGTCTATTATAAGATCTACTTTGACAATGTCGAGGGCGGTCTTTCGGATGTTCTGAACATAACCGTGAAGGACGGCGAGCGCGTTTTGTACAACGGAACAGCCGCCGAGCTCACAAAGAAGGCGGTCTCCGCGGCTGATGATATACTCAAGATCGGCGAGCGCAGGGAACTTTCGGTGTATTTCCATTATCCCGAATCCGCAGGCAACGAAACACAAAAGCGCGATCTGACATTCAGTATGTGCGCCGATGCCACGCAGACAAAGAATAACCCAAACCGTTTGTTCAACTGATCTTAAAAAATTGTAAATCAATCGAATCCTTAAGGAGTTTTAGTTAATGAAAGTGCTGAAAATACTCAGAAATATAGTGGTCTGGCTCGTGGTTGCGTTCGCAGTACTGATGATGGTGTTCACAATAGTGTCAGCCGCAACGTTCGACCGAAGCGATCGCAGTCTGTTCGGCTATAAGGCGTTTATCGTTTTGTCGGATTCAATGAGTAAGACGGATTTTGACGCGGGCGATCTTGTCCTTATCAAAGATGTCGAGCCGTCAACGCTCAAGGAGGGCGACATTATTTCCTACACCTCTCAGAACACCTCGAACTACGGCGAAACCGTAACGCATAAGATCCGTAAATTAACTAAAGACGCCGCCGGCAACCCCGGTTTCATCACCTACGGCACAACCACCGATACCGATGATGAAACGATCGTCACCTATCCCTATGTGCTCGGCAAATATTCAACGCATATCCCTAAAGTCGGCACTTTCTTTCAGTTTTTAAAAACTACTCCGGGCTACATAATCTGCATATTTGTCCCGTTCTTGCTTCTTATCATCGTCGAGGGCATCCGCTGTATCCGTCTGTTCCGCAAGTATAAATCCGAGCAGAACGAACAGCTCAAGGCCGAGCGCGATAAGATAGAAGCCGACAAAGCGGAAACTCAGAGGATGATGCAGGAGCTGCTCGAGATGAAGGCAAAGCTCGGGCTTGACGAGTCCGCAGAAAATGCGACCGCCGACACTGAGCAGTCAGTACCCGCCGAAAGCGGCGATAAAGCCGAGTAATCGGCACAAAAGGAATGTGATCGCGGAAAATCCGTGTTTGCATATTACCATTGAAAATATTAAAAAAGGAGGGAAAAACAATGGTAAAAACAAAAAGAGCATTGCTCACGAGTGCACTTGCGATCGTGATGAGCATTGCGATGCTCATCGGAGCCACCTATGCGTGGTTTACCGACACAGTAAGCACTCAGGCCACACGAATCAAATCGGGCAATCTGGACATTAAGCTTATGTACAGCACCGATACGCTGGAGTGGAAAGAGGCTACAAACGAAACCAAGCTCTTCGAGAACATCAATCTTGTTGAGCCGGGCTACACACAGACTGTTTATGTTAAGCTTGTGAACGCAGGCGAGCTCGCACTCAAGTATGCCCTCAATATCGATAACAGATATGAGAGCTCGGGCAAAAACATGGACAATGTTAAGTTTAAGCTCAGCGATTACCTCAAGGCAGGCGCTGTTGCAACCGACAATGCTTTCACAACCCGTGATGCTGCTCAGGCTGCTGTTGCGGATGTTGCATCGACAATCGGCAAGGGCGTAGCCGTTGCGGTTCCGAACGACGGTGTTCTCGCATCAGGCGAATCGACAGACGTTATCGCAATCGTTATCTACATGCCCACAAGTGTCGGTAACGAAGCTAACCACAAGAAGAACTTCCAGCCGTACATCGACCTCGGTCTTACTGTCAATGCTACACAGGCTCCGGTTGAGTCCGACAGTTTTGACAACCAGTATGACGCCAAAGCAGGCGATGTGATCCTCAAATCCGTTCAGTACACAAGCGGTACAAATGAGCTCACAACCGATGTTCAGGCAAGCGGCAGATACGGTGCTGTTCAGGTATACGGCGGCACAGCAACTATCAACGCCAATGTTTACGCTGTTTACAACACAGATGCTGCTATGGCTGTATGGGCAAGAGCTCAACTCGGAAAGACGCCTGCAAAAGTCATCATCAACGGCGGCGAATTCGCACAGCAGGGCGTTCCGGCAGGCGCAAACTGCACCCTTATCTATGCGACGGATAAAGCGACTGTTGAGATCAACGGCGGTACATTCAAGGCAGCAAGTCCGAAGTGGACACTCAACTGCATGGATGGCGACGGTGCTGTTATCACTGTTAAGGGCGGCTCGTTCTATAAGTTCAACCCCGCAACAGACGGTCAGCCCGGTGAAGTTGTTGTTCCCGCAGGCTATCATGTAGAGCAGAACGGCGACTGGTACACAGTTGTTGCAGACTGAGTTTTAAGCTACCGCACAGCTTCCTCTCACCCTTCGGGGTGAGAGCGATCAAAGGGCATAAGTTAAGCCTTGTGCCTTTTGATCGCTATGATGCAAACGCGGAAAATCCGTGCTTACATATTGTCATTGAAAAAATACGACAAGGAGGAAAACACAATGACAAACAGCAAATCCACCAAATGGGCATTGATTTCCAGTATACTGGCTACCCTTATATGCGTAGCAATGCTTATCGGCACCACCTTTGCGTGGTTCACCGATACTGCATCCACCGGTATCAACAAGATCGTATCCGGCAATCTCAAAGTCGGCTTCCAATATTGGAACGGCACGGCATATGTTGACGCTTCCGATGCCAACTTGTTCTCTGAGAACACATTCTGGGAGCCTGGGCACACCGAGGTGGTGTATCTCAAGGTTGTCAACAAAGGTAACCTGGCGCTGAAGTACAGGCTGAGCACCATCGATACCTTCGAGTACCAGTATGCTAAGAACAGCGACGGCGAAAAGATTTTGCTGTCCGAGTATCTTAAAATCGGTATTGCCGAGGGTAAGAACGCTGCCGAGGGTACATTTGCAAACCGCAAGGCGGCAATCGATGCTGCAGCAGGCAATCTCGTTGACTACAACACCTACACCAAGGAAAACACTCTTCTTCCCGCAACGGACAACAGCGAGTCTGCGGACTATCTGGCGTTTGTTGTGTATATGCCGACGACAGTTGGCAATAAAGCCAATGCTGTCGACAGCAACAATCTGCCGTGGATCCGTTTTGCCCTGGCGCTGACTGCAACGCAGGTCGAGCACGAGAACGACAGCTTTGATAACACTTATGACGAAGGTGTCCCGTATCCGATCGTTGGTTCAGATGAAAACGGCACGGGCACGGTTCTTTATAACGAGCTGCAAAAGAGGAATCCCTCCATTCTGTTGGGCGCGGATGCCAATCGTTACTACGGATGGTCTGTGGGATATACAACAACCGTTAATCTGAACGGTCACACTCTGACGGCAACCGGCTCGCAGGCGGTGCTGCGTGTTGACGGCGATCTGACCATCACCGGCAACGGCACGGTCAATGCCTCCGGCGGGAGTGGCAGCGGTGCTGCCGTAGAGGTTACGAATGGCGGTAAAGTCACAATCGAGAGCGGCACATTTATCGGCAAAGCCGGCAACAGCTGCATCTATGACGGTGGCGGCACGGTTGAAATCAAGGGAGGATTCTTTAAGTGCGAAGGAACGGCTGCTGACGCAAAGTATGTGCTGAACCAGAACAACAGCACCCACGGGACCATTACCGTCAAGGGCGGTACTTTTGTGAACTATGATCCCAGCACCGGCGATGACCACCTCGGCGGCAGTTTTGTTGCCGACGGTTACAAGGTCGTTTCTGAGACTCACGGCACCGACACTTGGTACACCGTTGTTGCCGAGTAAATTCTAAGTTTCAAGTCCTCTCCGCCCATCGCGGCGGAGGGCGATCAAAGGGCATAAGTTAAGCCTTGTGCCTTTTGATCGCCTTGATGTGATCGCGGGAAAACCGTGTTTACATATTGCCATTGAAAATATTAAAAAAGGAGGGAAATACAATGGTAAAAACAAAAAGAGCATTACTCACAAGTGCACTTGCGATCGTAATGAGCATTGCGATGCTTATCGGTTCAACCTATGCGTGGTTTACCGACACAGTGTCAACAAGTGCAAGCCGCATCAAATCCGGCACACTCAATGTTGATATCGGATATGAAAACGACAGCGGCAAATGGGTATCGCTTGAGGGCGAAACTCTCAACTGGAAGAAAGCCAACGATATCGACGAGGCTGTTCTCTGGGAGCCGGGAGCAAAATATGAGCTTCGCGAATTCCAGATCAAAAACCTCGGCACACTCGCTTTGAAGTATAAGATCGTTATTTCGGGCGCTGCAGGCGATCTTGACCTGCTCAATGTTCTCGACTTTACTTATACTATAGGCGGCGAAGTTCTTGATCTGAATCAGGAGGGTCATCTTCTCGCAGAAGCGACAACAGAGCCTATCACGATCGCAGCTAAGATGAAAGAATCCGCAGGCAATGAGTATCAGAACAAAGAGATAAACGATATCGCTATCACTGTTTATGCTACTCAGGATACTGTTGAGTCCGACAGCTATAATAATCAGTATGATAAGGATGCTCCGCTTGATTTTGTTTCGGTTAGCACCGTAGCTGAGCTGAAGAATGTGTTTGCAAATGCCACAGCCGGCGAGGATATCAATGTTTCTCTGACAGATGACATTGACTTGGGTGCAGACAAAACCCTCATGATCGTTGACGGAAACAGCGATATCGGGGATATCAACATACAGGCAAATGGTCACACTGTCAAGAACGCAGTCGTCGGTGCGCGCGTTTTGCAGATGGCAAACTCCAATATTGAGCGCACCATCACCATTTCGGGTGCTAAGATTGTTTCCGAAGGTGCGGTTACCAGCAACGAGAACCGCGGCGTACAGATTTTCAGCGTTGATAATGCGACTGTCAATCTCGTGAACTGCGATATCGAAATGAAAGCCAACAACTATAGTTATCCCGTTAAAATCGGCGGCACAAGCAAAAATACTACCGTCAACATTACCGGATGCACCTTGACCGGCGCAAACTGCATCGAGAGCTTTGGCACAAACTGCACCGTCAACATCACCGATTGCGTACTGAACTCCAACTATGCTCCCAACGCAACCTACTGCGGCAACGGTATTCAGGATAAGAACGGCACCAACAATACCTACAATATCAGGAATACCACCTTTAACGGCACCAATGCGCAGCCTTGGCAGACAAGCTCCACTACTGTCATTAATGACCTTGGCGGAAATGTGTATAACACGACCCGCACTACAAACTAATTGCGTGTCAACCGCAGTCCTCTCCATCCATCGCGGTGGAGGGGCGATCAAAGGGCATAAGTTAAGCCTTGTGCCTTTTGATCGCTTTAAACTGATAAGAAAGGACGATACATAATGGCAAAGCATTATAAGAAAAAAGAACCAAGCGAAAAGCTCGGTTTTATATTAGCACCGTCTCTTATCTGCGTGTTTGCGTGCATTATCTGTCTGTGCGGTATGAGCTGGGCATGGTTTACGGTTGTTCAGTCAAGTCATGCCGAAAAGGTAGTTTCGGCTTCATTCGGCGTTGACGTCAAAGCTGAAACTTCTGATAATGAATTTGCCGGGATATTGGGAGCAGACGGAATATATCATCTCAACAGCCTCAGTATCGACACCGAGTATCAGATAATCATCAGCGAAAATAAGGACAGCACCGCCAAAAAGGGCTACTGTATTGTCAGAATAGGCGGCACTACGCTGTACACCAAGGTCATAAGCAAAGATAGCCCCGTTGTGTTCAAGTATATCCCGAAAACGACCGATGAGCTAACGATCGAGCCGGTCTGGGGTGACTATTCACTGTATGAAACTACCGTTGCCGGCGAAAGCATAATCGGCGATCGTATCGGCGAGGCACCGTCCGCAGTCCGGCAAACACCGGCTGCCCGGCCGACAACGCAAACAACGACCGCGGCAGAAACACAGCCTGCCACGACCGCAGCTGAGACACAGCCTACCACGACTGCAGCTGAGACACAGCCTACCACAACCGCAGCTGAGACAACTGCCGCCGCAGAATAGAGCGTATCTGAATTTCCAAAAGCGTTTCTTTTGAAACGCTTTTTTCTTGTGAAAAAATTTTCACCCCCCACAATATATAGTGAAAACTATTGAAAAATCTTCCCCGAAATATGCCTCAAACACGCATTGCTATGCGAAAACCGACGGTTTTCGAGTCAGACTTACATCAACGATATATTGTGCCGCTTTTTAAAAATTCCTAAAAATTTTCACAAGATATTGAGAAATAGCACTTGCATTACCGAGATCTTTATGATATAATATAGACAATTCACGAAAAAACAGCCTTGAATCCAACAAAAGAAAGGCACACTATATATGGGGAGGAAATATTATGAAGGTCATTAAGAGGGACGGCAACATAGTCGATTTTGACCGCAGCAAGATCGTCATAGCTATTAAAAAAGCCAACGAAGCCGTCGAGGAGCAGCAAAGAGCGTCCGATGAACAGATCGAAAGTATAGTTTGCTGTGTCGAAAACCGCAACCGTCCGCGTCTGCTTGTTGAGGACATTCAGGACATAGTCGAACAAAAGCTTATGGAGCTTGACAAGTATGAGCTTGCAAAGGCATATATCATCTATCGGTACAGCCGTGCGCTTGTTCGTAAAGCAAACACGACCGATGAATCGATAATGAAGCTTATTCGCAATGAGAATAAAGAGCTTGCGGAGGAGAATTCCAATAAAAATACCATGCTTGCTTCCACTCAGCGCGACTATATTGCAGGCGAGGTCTCCCGTGATCTTACCCGTCGTATTCTTCTGCCTGAGAAAATTTCAAAGGCGCATGACGAGGGCGTTCTCCATTTCCACGATGCGGACTATTTCCTGCAGCCTATCTTCAACTGCTGCCTTATAAATATCGGCGATATGCTCGATAACGGCACTGTTATGAACGGCAAAATGATTGAAACACCGAAGAGCTTCCAGGTCGCCTGCACGCTTATGACACAGATCATAGCTTCCGTTGCGAGCAGCCAGTACGGCGGTCAGTCGGTCGATATCCGCCATCTCGGCAAATATCTGCGCCGCAGCCGCGAGAAATTCAGCCGTCATCTGCATCAGATGTTCGACGGTGAGCTCAGTGCCGAGGAGATCGAAAAAATTGCGGACGATCGCCTGCACGACGAGCTTCGTTCCGGCGTTCAGACCATTCAGTATCAGATCAACACTTTGATGACCACCAACGGCCAGTCGCCGTTTGTCACACTGTTCCTAAACCTCCGCGAGGACGATGAATATATCGAGGAAAACGCAATGATCATCGAAGAGATCCTGCGTCAGCGTCTTGAGGGTATCAAAAACGAGTGCGGAGTTTATGTCACACCGGCGTTCCCGAAGCTTGTCTATGTTCTTGATGAGCATAACTGCTTAAAGGGCGGCAAGTACGACTACATAACAGAGCTTGCGGTAAAATGCTCGGCAAAGAGAATGTACCCCGATTATATCTCGGCTAAGAAAATGCGTGAGAACTATGAGGGCAATGTCTTCTCCTGCATGGGCTGCCGTTCGTTTCTTGCTCCTTGGAAAGATGAAAACGGCAACTATAAGTTTGAGGGCAGATTCAATCAGGGCGTTGTCTCGATAAACCTGCCGCAGATCGGTATTATCGCAAAGGGCGATGAAAAGAAGTTCTGGGAGCTGTTTGATGAGCGCCTTGAGCTTTGCTATGAGGCTCTTATGTGCCGTCATGAAGCGCTGCTCGGCATTAAATCCGATGTCAGCCCTGTCCATTGGCAGCACGGTGCTATCGCTCGTTTGAAGAAAGGCGAAAAGATCGATAAATATCTGTTCGGCGGATATTCGTCCATTTCGCTCGGCTATATCGGACTTTATGAAGTCACAAAGCTCATGAAGGGCGTCAGCCATACCGATCCTGTCGGCGAGGAATTTGCGCTCAGAGTTATGAAATATATGCGTAAAAAATGCGATGAATGGAAGGAAAAGACCTCTATCGGTTTCGCACTCTACGGCACACCGGCTGAGTCGCTCTGCTATCGTTTCGCAAGAATAGATAAAGAGCGCTTCGGCAGCATTAAGGATGTCACAGATAAGGGCTACTACACCAATTCCTATCATATCGATGTCCGCGAAAAGGTGGACGCTTTCACAAAATTCAAATTTGAAAGCCAGTTCCAGTCTATATCATCGGGCGGTATGATCTCCTATGTCGAGATCCCGAATATGCGCCATAACCTTGAGGCAGTTGCCGATGTTGTCCGCTTTATCTATGATAATATTCAGTATGCCGAGTTCAACACCAAGTCGGATTATTGCCAGGTCTGCGGATATGACGGCGAGATAATTATCAACGACGATAACGAATGGGAATGCCCGCAGTGCGGAAATAAAGATCATTCCAAGCTGAATGTCACAAGAAGAACCTGCGGCTATCTCGGCGAGAACTTCTGGAATGTCGGAAAGACAAAGGAAATCAAGTCGCGTGTGCTCCACCTGTAATAGGAGGTATTCTCTTGAACTATGCTGATTTAAAAAAGTATGATGTCGCAAACGGCCCGGGCGTTCGCGTTTCGCTGTTTGTTTCGGGCTGCACCCATCATTGCCGTGACTGCTTCAACCGTGAGGCGTGGGATTTTGATTACGGCGAGCCTTTCACCGAAAAGACGGTCGAGGAAATCTTGGCAGCGCTCAGCCCCGATTATATCAAGGGTTTATCGTTGCTCGGCGGCGAGCCTTTCGAGCCGCAAAATCAAGCGGGGTTGCTCTCTCTTTTGAGAAGAGTTCACGAGAAATACCCCGAAAAGTCTGTTTGGTGCTACACGGGTTACGATTATGAGAAAGATCTTTTGAGCGGCAGAGTCGGCAATTACAGCACGGTATCCGAAATGCTTTCGTATATCGACATTTTGGTAGACGGTGAATTTGTCGCAGAGCTTAAAAATCTGGCGCTTCGATTCAAGGGGTCGTCCAATCAGCGGATAATCGATGTCAAGGAGTCGCTCAAGGCAGACGAAGTTGTGCTTTGGCCGGGCGATATTGAGAATAACAAGCTGTGATAAATATCGCGCCCTGTGTTTCGGCTCAGAGCGCGATACTTTTAAAAGGAGAATACGAATGAAAATTAAAGTGAAAAAACTCAGTCCGGACGCTGTTTTGCCGTCCTACGGCAGTGATTTTGCGGCAGGTGCAGACCTCAGAGCGTGCACAAAAGAGCCGATAACGATTGAACCGCACGACACTAAAATGATCGGAACAGGTCTTGCAATGGAGATCCCCGAGGGCTATATGGGGCTTATCTTCGCCCGCTCAGGCATAGCTTCCAAGCGCGGACTTGCTCCGGCAAATAAAGTCGGTGTTGTCGATTCGGATTATCGCGGCGAGTTTATGGTTGCGCTGCACAATCATTCGTCTGAGCCGCAGAGTGTTGATGCCGGCGAACGCATAGCGCAGCTCGTTATCGTTCCGTATATGTCCGCCGCATTTGAGGAGGCTGAAGAGCTTTCCGAAACAGTCAGGGCGAACGGCGGTTTCGGCTCAACAGGCAAAAAATAAATTTTATAAAAAAGCAAAACTCCCGCGAATTTTATTGTTCGCGGGAGTTTTTCATATAAGGATCTACTTCAGGACTTCTGCCGCCGAAAGTTTTGCGGCAGCTATCTGCTCGTCTGTCAGCGGTTCGTCAAAGTCGCTGAAATCGACATTTTCGACCGACTTGCCTGTCAGCACGCTGTACCACAAAAGACCGAGCGTGAATCTTCCGAGTCCAAACGATGCATGGAAAGTGTCGCGGTGGATCTTGCCGACATCCTTCTCGATAAGCCGCTGAAAAGCCGCACCCGAGGGAATAATACCGTCTGCATCCACTGCTTTTGCGGCGTCCTTGTAAGCATCTTTAATATCGTCAAACATCTGCTTTTGATCGGCGTAGCCGAGCTCCTTTGTCAGTCTGTCGCTGCCTTGTTCGTATGCCCATGTCTGATGAATGAGCAGTTTTGCTTTCGGACAAAGCTGGCGCACAAAGCTCGCAAGCGTTGTGATATAAGGCTGATAGCTTTCATATTTCGGCGCAAGATTGCTCACTTGCTGCAATGTGACAACATCCCAGTCGCGGCTGAGCAAAGCCTCCTTCATAGAAATAAAAAAGCCGGTAGATTCGCCGTTGAACTCAAGCGAATAAGCCTTTTCGCCCGAGAGCATATTGCGATAATGTCTCGATAGCGGACAACCGCCGATATAGAGGTTAACGGCTGTCAGATCGACTTTTTGGGATCGTGCAATGCCATGGAGATAACGCATTGCGTCCTGAGAGAAACTGTTTCCGATTGCGAGTACATTCATTATTCTCACCTTTCCTGTTTTCCGCAAAATCCAACGAAACATAACTAAAACCAACGCAACAAACCAATTTTATAAACGGCATATGTCGTTTATAATAAAGACTGATAAAGCTTAAGGTTAGTCACACCTCGCTTGCAAGGATCTTTCTATTCATGTTTAGCGGTCGAGTCTCGGCATTTTGCCGGGACTTGACCGTTTTTTTGCCTCTTTTTATTCGTTAATAATTTTAAGATCGCGTCTGCCGGCGCATAAAGCTGCCTTTTTAATATCGTGTGTTTTAAGAACAAGATCACCGTCCCCACCGAAAGTGATAACCAGCTTTTTGGTGTAAAGCGGGCTGTCCACGGTTTCGTCAATGCAAAGTCCGCCGCCGTTTTTTCGGAGCAGGGAATAGGTGTTATACAGCCCGATACCGCTTCCGCCTTGCTTTTTGCGTGTTGTATGCCGCTTTATGCCGAGATCGTTTATAACGCAGCTGTCAAATTCGCTGCCGCTGTCGAACAGTTCTATCACATACTTTTCGTCCTGCTTTCCGACCGAAAGCAAAACATGCCGCCGCTCACAGTTCCAAACAGCGATAAATGCGTTTTCGATAATGTCCGCAAGAATTGTGTTCAGATCGTTCTCACTTATGTATTCGGCAGTGATCGAGCTTATCTTTTCGGCAAACGAAACATCAAACCGTGTATCGAAATCCGCCGATCTCCTGAGCATATATTTGAGCATCGCATCGGTCGAGGAGATCCCGCTTTCAGGCAGAGTCGCGCTCTTTCGTTCATAGCTTGAAATAATGCCGCTGCGTTCGTCTGCGAGCGTTGTGATCTGTGAGAGCAGACCGCTTGCCTTTTCTCTCGCTGAGATGTCACCCGAAGCTATGCAGTCGTTTAGCATATCCCGAACAGCCATCTCAAGCGCAGGGATCATCTTGTTGTCCTTGTGGATTATCTCGGACAGTGAATCGTTGTGATGCTTTAATAGTTCGATCTCGTCCGACTGACCTTTCAGTTCCTCTTTTAGAAGGTTCCTTTCCTTTTCATTCACCTGCTCGATATACTTCCTTGTTATCCTGCGCCGCCACCAGAAAAACGATGAAAATGCCGCGATAACAGCAATGAATATCGGTATTATAAACGGCATTGCATTGTCGGATTCTTTGCTGAAAAGAGAGTTTATCAACAAAACTGAAATGCAGATATAAACACCGATATCGCCTGAACCCTTTTCAATAAAAACAGGAAGCGCATTTTTGAGCCTTTTTATACGGAGCATCAGCACCGCGATAACTATTTCAATACAGCCGACGAGCACAGCCGTTACAATACCGTAAGCCTCGCTGTATCCGAAAAGCGGCCCCGTCAGCAGTCCGATCGGGATCATAACAACCGTCGCGAGCATATTGAGGCAGTAGGCAATTCCCGCCGACACCACCGATCCGACGATCGAGCGGTTCAAACCGCATCTGAACACGAGCGTGTTCCATACAATAAGCGTCGCAATGAAAACTATCAGCCTTATCGGCGCGGAAAAGCTGTTTAACAAATAAGCCTCTCCCGCCGCAACAACGGCAGGCACAAGCGATAAGGCGGCTTTCAGCTTTCCGCAGGCACAGCAGGCGACTCTGGAAAACAAAAAAACACTGCAAATTCCAAGAAAAAAATATTTAACAACCGTTGTCAGCATAAGATCCCCCAATAATAATGCCGCTTTCCCAAAAAGCAACCTAAAGCAATAGAAAACACCCTCCCTGAAAGAATTTGTTTTGCACCCATTTAATTCTAAAATCAAAATTGCAAAAGGGATTAAGGAGGGAAAACAAATGAGCTTTTGGGAATGGCTTATGTCGCTTATCAGAAACTGATAAACGATCGTAAAAAAGCAGTCGGTTCAGACTGCTTTTTTCTTTTAAAATACAGCCGTTTTAAAAATCATTTTTAATGCGTCCGGCATAATAATATATAAATTCGGTTATCGTCGGCACACCCTTTGCCGAGCTGATAGGTGCGGTGTAAACTCTGAGCAGTGTATCAATATCGGTTGTGCGCCATGCTTTGTCTATAGCGTTCTGCATTGCCCTTTCAACACTGCTGTCTGTCTTGCTGTACCGCCTGCCTATAATACTGCACAAATTCTGAGTCGGCTTTTCCGAAACAATGAGTATCGCGTCCGAAAGATACTTGTATCCCACAGCCTTCGGGCTGATCCCGACTCTGTCAAGCTCGGTCATAATACGGCGTGTCAGCCGTTTCGAATGCTGTGCGGGCGGCTCGTGTAAAGCACCTTCTGCGGCAGCTTTTCTGCGGCTTCTGACCGAATCGCTTATCATACGGATAAATTCAAGCACAGCTTCCTCCGAGTAGTCCTCCTGATGCTTCGACATTATAAAATCCGCACCGAGCGCTCTCGCTGTTTCATATGTCACACCGCTTGAATTGTTTGTAGTCACCAGAATATACGGCATAACGACAGGATTCATCTCTCTGAGCTCTTTGAGCACAGAAAGACCGTTTCCGCTGCCGAGATGAAGTTCAAGATCGAGTATTATCACATCAGGCAGACTTTCTCTCACCGTCTCAATCGCTTTTCGGGCGCTGTTTGTGACTCCGATAATATCAAGATCGCTGCATCCGTCGGCAAGGCTTTCAAACCTATTGCAGGCATCAATATCGTCTTCAACAAGCAAAATATTCAGCTTTCGCTCCATAAAAGCCTCTCCTCCCGCAAATGTTTGCTTTATTTTATAATTATAGCACCGTAAAATATAAAGTGCAACAAAAAACTACGAAAACCAACAAAGCGTTTTCTCTGCTGTGCCCATTGTCGGAAAAACGGGGTTTACATTTAATAATCGGTCTGTTATAATTATATTAAAATATCATTGTTTTGAAATGATTAAACAAACAATGCAGTTTTGCTGCAAAAAATACACACTGATATAAGAGGTAATGTGCGATGCCGATCAAAATTCCGAATACACTTCCGGCAGCGAAAACACTGGAAAACGAAAACATTTTCGTAATGACAGAAACACGGGCGGTTCATCAGGATATCCGTCCGCTTAAAATAGTTATTTTAAATCTGATGCCTACAAAAATAGCAACTGAGACGCAGCTTTTGCGCCTGCTTTCAAACACTCCGCTTCAGATAGAAGCGCAGTTTCTGAGCACTGCGACATACCATGCCAAAAATGTATCGCAGGAGCATCTCGTTTCGTTTTACAAAACCTTCGATGAGATCAGAGACGATAGGTACGACGGTCTTATCATAACGGGCGCACCTGTTGAAACGATGGAGTTTAAGGATGTCGCTTATTGGGATGAGCTTTGCAGGATCCTTGATTGGTCTGACACAAATGTTTATTCGACATTCCATATTTGCTGGGGAGCTATTGCAGGGCTGTATCATCGCTACGGTATCGAAAAGCGGATAACCGACAAAAAGCTGTTCGGCATTTATGAGCACGAAACGGTTATCAAAACACATCCGCTTTTGAGAGGATTTGATGATACTTTCTATGCGCCGCATTCAAGGCGTTTTCGTGTCGATAAAGAAGATGTCGCCGCCGCAGGGCTGGATATTCTGACATTCTCCGGCGAAACGGGTATCCACATCTGCGCCGACCGCCGTTGCAGACAGTTTTTTGTCACAGGTCACGGCGAGTACGACAGACTGACTCTTGCACGCGAGTACGACCGCGATATAAATGCAGGCATAGATATTGACAAGCCGTTTCAGTATTTCCCGAACGATGATCCGCGCAGACTGCCGATAATGAATTGGCGCGCTCATGCGGCATTGATGTTTTCAAACTGGCTGAACTTCATCGTTTATCAGCACACGCCCTATGACCTGAGCGAACTGCAAACTCATTGAATATAGGAAAGGACGATAAAAATGGACGATATAAACCGCAAAAAGCTGTCGAAAACCGATCTTTTAAAAGTAATATGCGATCAGGAGCAGGAGATCTGTGATCTTAAATTCAAGCTCGAAACACTTAAAACTCAGCTTCAGGATAAGAATATCCGATTGGAGGAATGCGGCTCTATTGCTGCCGCTGCTGTCGATGTGAGCGGAGTTTTCGAAGCGGCTCAGAAAGCTGCGGATATTTATCTCAACAGCGTTAAAGAGCAGACTGAAAAGCAGAAAAAACTGCTTTTGGAAAGCGAAACAGAGATAACAGCGCAGAGCGAGAAAATTATAAGCGATGCAAAAGCCGCAGCAGAGAAGATGATCGCCGATGCCGAAAAGCAGGCGGACTCAAAGTGGACAGACCTTTCAAACAGGCTGGAAGAGTTCTATTCGGTGCATGAAGGTTTAAAGGAATTGCTCGATCGCTCGGGTGTCGATGCTGAACGCCTTATAGAAAAATAAATATAATCAAAGTCCTGCTTTAATCAGATATAAAACAGATCCGCCGTGCATAATTTTATGCACGGCGGATGTTTTCTTTTGTTAAACCTCGGCGATGACCTCAACCTCAGCCAAAACATTTTTCGGCAGCTGCTTCACCGCAACGCACGAACGGGCAGGCTTTGATGTAAAATACTCGCCGTAGACCGCGTTGAACGCCGCAAAGTCATTCATATCGGCAAGAAAGCAAACGGTTTTAACAGCCTTGTCAAGGCTTGTTCCGGCGGCTTTCAGCACCTCTGAAAGGTTTTTGCAGATCTGATGAGTCTGCTCCTCAATAGTCACAGCTTTTATTTCGCCGCTTTGAGGATCGATCGGGATCTGACCCGATGTGAAAACAAGGCCTCCGCTGACGATAGCCTGCGAATAAGGGCCGATAGCGTCCGGTGCGGATTTGGTATAAACTTTTTCCATAAATAACACTCCTTATAAATTGACTATTTTATAGCCCGCCTTGGAAAGCGAAGCCTTTATCTCTTCGATATGCTCGTAGTTTCTGGTCTCCAGACCGATCCTGAGATAACAACCGTTGACATCGGCACCTTCGTTTGCACGCTCGTGATGCACCGAAATAACATTTCCGCCGTGCTTTGCGATGATCTGCGAAACACCCACAAGCTGACCGGGCTTGTCGATAAGCTCGATAGTGAGAGTCGCGGTTCTGCCCGATTTTAGCAGGCCGCGCTTTATAACTCTTGAAAGTATCGTAACATCGATATTACCGCCCGAAACAAGGCAAACGACCTTTTTACCCTTTATCGGAAGCTTATTGAACATCGCGGCGGCGACCGAAACAGCGCCCGCACCTTCGGCGATCATCTTATTGCGCTCGATAAGGTGGAGTATCGCAGATGAGATCTCATCATCGGTAACAGTAACAATATCGTCAACATACTTGCGGCAAAGCTCAAATGTGTTTTCGCCCGGCTCTTTGACCGCGATACCGTCGGCAATGGTCTTAACATCGTCGAGGCGCAGTATCTTATTCGCCGCAATCGAATTGACCATGCTCGGAGCACCTGCCGCCTGAACACCGTAGACCTTTATGTTCGGCTTCAGGTTTTTAAGTGCGAAGGCAACTCCCGAAATAAGTCCGCCGCCGCCGATCGGAACGATAACCGCGTCCGCATCGTCAAGCTCATCGAGTATTTCAAGACCGATAGTGCCTTGACCGGCGATAACATTTTCGTCGTCAAACGGGTGAATAAAGGTGTAGTTTTTCTCATCGCGCAGGCGAATAGCCTCGTTGTATGCGTCGTCGTAAACGCCCGGCACCATATTGACATCGGCTCCGTAACGCTTTGTTGCTTCGACTTTTGAAATCGGGGCGCCGTCGGGCAGGCAGATAAGCGATTTAATACCGTATTTTGTCGCGGCAAGCGCAACTCCCTGAGCATGGTTTCCCGCCGAGCAGGCAATAACACCGTGCGATTTCTCCTCATCGGTAAGGCAGGCGATCTTATAGCCCGAACCTCTTACCTTAAATGAACCGGTTATCTGAAGGTTTTCGGGCTTCAGATATATCTCGCAGTCGGGGTTTACATGCGGAGCGGCGGTAAGAGAGGTCGGTCTGATCACATTTTTCAAAACAAATGAAGCATGATAGATCTTGTCAAGGGTCAGCAAAAAATCAAGTCCTTTCATT
Organism: uncultured Eubacteriales bacterium; assembly: GCA_934486895.1. Classification (GTDB taxonomy): domain Bacteria; phylum Bacillota; class Clostridia; order Oscillospirales; family Acutalibacteraceae; genus RUG14109. Next base: position 21,449 of record CAKSQZ010000017.1, read on the forward strand.
AGTGTGTCGAAAAAAATAAAACTTCGTCTCACAAAACAGAGACGAAGTGAAAAACTTCGCAAAACCACTCGGTTTGTAATAAAACGCACACGATGCTGCGCCTGCCGATAACGCCGGACTGCGGAGCCGCTTATGTAAAAATTCGGCGGTCTGCTCAGGGGTGATATGCAAATTCCTGTCCTGCCGGCTCGCACCCAACGCCGACTCTCTTAAAAGACACAGTGGATTTTGCCTGTCCCCATCAATGCATTTGATATTTTTATTATAGCAAATGCTACAAATTTGTCAAGCAGTTTTTGTGCAAAAAATATTTAAAACCGCATTTTGCGGGAATTTAAATAAAAAATCAAACCATAAAAGCAAAAAAATCGCTTGTTATACAAAAGAATTTATTGTATAATCAATATATATCGTTCATTGAAAGGGCGTTGATTTTAAATGTATAATGCAAATGAATTAAAAAAAGCAATTGAAAACGGGGATTTTTCAAAGCCTTTCTCATATCTTTACAGCAAGAAGAACGGCCAGATGCCGGAACGGTATTCGGCGGCTGTAAACGAATTTGTATCCCTGTTCGGGGACGGCGATCTGAGAGTCTTCTCGGCTCCCGGCAGAACCGAAGTCGGCGGCAACCATACCGATCATCAGCACGGCTGCGTTGTCTGTGCTGCAATCGACCTTGATATTATCGCAATAGCCAAAAAGACAGACAGCGGAGTTATCCGAGTTAAGTCCAAGGGCTATACGATGGACGAGATCGATCTTAATGTTCTCGAACCGCAGAGGGACGAAGCGGAGCATGCCTGTGCTCTCATCCGCGGTGTCGCTGCCCGCTTCAAACAGCTCGGTTACGAGATCGGCGGTTTCGATGCATACACAACTTCCGATGTCTTAAAGGGCTCGGGACTTTCAAGCTCCGCAGCATTTGAAATAATGATCTGCACATTGCTCAGCTGTCTTTATAACGACGGCAAGGTAGATCCTGTCGAAGCGGCAATAATCTCGCAGTATTCCGAGAATGAGTTTTTCAAAAAGCCGTGCGGACTTATGGACCAGACAGCTTGCAGCGTCGGCGGCTTTGTCGGGATCGATTTTATGGACACCTCCAAGCCGAAGATCGAGAAAGTCGATTTCAACTTTGCGGCTGCCGGCCATTCGCTCTGCATTGTCGATACAGGCGGAAGCCATTCCGATCTCACAAATGAGTATGCGGCTGTTCCGAGCGAAATGCGCGAGGTTGCGGCAAGTTTTAATAAAGAGTATCTGCGCGCTGTCGATGAAAACGAGTTCTACCGTTCAATTCCGCTTCTGCGTGAAAAACTCAGCGACAGAGCGATCCTTCGCGCGATCCATTTTTACGATGATAATAAGCGTGCGATCAAGATGAAGGATGATCTTAAAAAAGGCGATTTCGAGAGCTTCCTCAAGACTGTCAGAGAATCGGGACTATCATCTCTGTCCTATCTGCAAAACGTGTTTGCGGCAAGCGCACCCCAGGAGCAGGGCCTGACATTAGCCCTCGCAATAACCGAGCATATCCTCGGTTCAAAAGGCTCATTCAGAGTCCACGGCGGTGGTTTTGCAGGCACGATCCAGGCTTATGTGCCCGATGAAATGCTCGATACTTATAAAACCGAGATTGAGCGCGTGTTTGGTGCAGGAAGCTGTTATGTACTCTCGGTAAGACCGGTCGGCGGCGTAGAAGTCACACCGACACTCGGAGAGTAAAATAAAAAAACTGCCCGTTCGGTCAGCCCTGATCGGACGGGTAAACCATAAGAAAGGGCGGTGCTTTTGAATGCAGAGCATCATTAAAACAATAAAATCACTCAAGGCAACAAACATAATTATGCTGACTGTCGCGGGTATTGTCAACGCATTCGGAATCACCGTTTTCTTAGCTCCGGTGAAACTGTATGACAGCGGCATTTCCGGCACTTCGATGCTGCTTGCGCAGGTAACTCCCGATTGGCTTTCTTTATCTGTGTTCCTGCTTGTGCTGAATGTTCCGATGTTTCTCTATGGACTTAAAAGGCAAGGTGCTGTGTTCACAGTCTATGCTGTATACACCGTTGCGATCTACTCTGTCGCGGCTTGGCTTATCACCGATGTTTTGCCGATAGATGTCAGTTTTGCCTCTCCCTTAGCAGGTACCGATCTTTTGCTTTGTGCACTGTTCGGCGGACTTATCTCAGGTGTAGGCAGCGGACTTTCGATTCGTTTCGGAGGCGCGATGGACGGTATAGAAGTAATGGCGGTCATCTTTGCAAAACGCATAGGCGTGAGCGTCGGAACATTTGTGATGGCTTATAATGTGCTGCTTTATATCGTCTGCGGCTTTGTTATCCAAAGCTGGATCCTGCCGCTTTATTCTATCGTGACCTACGGCGCGGCACTCAAGACGGTTGATTTCATTGTTGAAGGTATCGACCGTTCCAAGGCGGCAATGATCATCACAACAAAGCCCGATGAAGTCTGTGTGGCTTTGTCGGAGGAGTTTCAGAGCGGAATAACAAGAGTCGAGGCGAGGGGCGGTTATTCGGATATGCCGAAAACAATGATCTATTTCGTGCTGAACCGTTTTCAGATCGGTAAAATGCGAGCTATAATCAACAGCACGGATCCTTCTGCATATGTCAGTATCAGCGATGTTGCCGATATCTTCAAAAAAAATAAAGACTGATTTAAATATCAAAAGGGTCGGAAGTTTTCGCTTCCGACCCTTTTTGTGTGCGGTTTATTCTTTAGCGTCCTCAATAATCTTCTGAGCAACATTTTCGGGCGCACGTTCATAACGGTCAAACTCAAATGTAAACGAGCCTCTGCCTTGCGTTATCGAGCGCAGCGCAGTCGAGAAATCATAGCTTTCGGAAACAGGCATATATGCGCTTATCTCCTGATATCCCTCTTCCTCAGTCGGCTCCATGCCGAGTACTCTGCCGCGGCGTTTGTTTATGTCGCCGATAATATCGCCCATATAATCATCCGGAACTGTCACTTTAAGCATACCGATCGGCTCTAAGAGCACCGGAGAAGCCTGCTCAAGACCTGCCTTGTATGCAAGACTTGCCGCTGTTTTAAACGACATTTCCGAGGAATCCACAGGGTGATATGAACCGTCAACCAACGTCGCCTTCAAGCCGACGACCGGATATCCTGCAAGCACACCTTTTTTAACACTGTCCTGCAAGCCTTTTTCAACGGCAGGGAAGAAGTTTTTCGGCACAGCGCCGCCGAAGATCTTTTCTTCAAAAACAAGCGTGTCGCTGTCGCACGGCTCAAACTCTATCCAAACATCGCCGAACTGACCGTGTCCGCCCGACTGCTTTTTATATCGTCCCTGTACCTTGACTTTCTTCTGAATAGTCTCTCTGTACGGCGTTTTCGGTGTTTTCAGTTCAGCATCAACACCGTAGCGTGTTTTAAGTCTGGATAACAAAACATCAAGCTGCTGTTCACCGAGCCCCGAAACGGTGTACTCGTGAGTCTCGTGATCGTGGAACAGCTTTATCGCCGGATCTTCCTCCTCCATCTTGCGAACCGCAGAGGAGATCTTATCTTCATCGCCTTTCTTTTGAGGATAGATAGCCATTGTAACGGTCGGGTGCTGGAACTCTATACCCACAAGCTCGAGCGGCGAATCGACCGCTGTCAGCGTATCGCCCGTCTTAACTCCCGAAAGCTTGGAAACAGCGCCTATATCGCCTGCACCGACGCTGTCGGTATCCTCCGACTTTCCGCCGCGCATAAACATCAGCTTTCCGATACGCTCATTCTCGCCGGTGCGCGGATTAAACGCAGTCGAATTAGCTTTGAGCGTGCCCGAAATCACCTTAAAATACGAAAGCTTGCCGACAAACGGATCAGCCACCGTCTTGAAAACAACAGCCGCAAGCGGACCGTTCGGATCGCAGGTAAGCTCAACATCGTTGCCGTTCTTGTCTTTAGCTATCTCAACTCTCGCTTCATCTGCGCTCGGGAATATCTTAACCATGCTGTAAAGCATAAGATCAATACCTTCGCATGTCTGACCCGCTCCGCAGTAAACAGGAGCGATCTCGCCGGAATCAACACCGATCTTCAGACCTTTCATGATCTCATCGGCAGTGAACTCTTCACCCGAGAAGAACTTTTCCATAAGCTCTTCATCAACGCTCGCAACCGATTCGCAAAGCAAATGGTGCATATTATCGTAAACATCGCCGAAATCGGGCATATCGCAGCGCACAGATTTTCCGCCCTCGTATTTCCATGAGGTCCCTGTTATAAGATCGGTGTAAGAAACGACCTTGTGATCCTTAACAAACGGAATAACAACAGGACAGATAACATTGCCGTAGTGCGCTTTAAGCGTGTCAACAACCTTGTAAAAATCAGCGTGCTCCGAATTGAGCTTGTTTATAAAGAATATCTTTTTAAGATGGCGTTTTGTTGCCGAGCGAAACGCTTTTTCCGAGCCTACATTAAGACCCGACTTACCCGAAAGCACGATAATAGCTGTCTCGCAGGCGCGCAGAGCCTCGCAAACTCCGCTTGCAAAATCGAAAAGACCGGGAGCGTCAATAACATTGACTTTTGTATCTTTCCAGATGATCGGCACGACCGATGACGAAACGGAAATATGGCGTTTTCTTTCTTCGGTATCAAAATCGGAAACAGTGCTGCCGTCTGCAACGGTGCCGGCACGCTCGATAGCACCCGTTACCTTGAGCATAGCCTCGCAAAGCGTGGTCTTACCGCAGCTGCCGTGTCCGAGCAGCGCAACATTTTTTATATTTCTCGGTTCATAGTGTTTCATTAGGAATACCCCCTTGGTACAATTATATAAGAAAGCAAAGCAACCTTATGAAATAATTGTAACACCGTTTATCCCCAAAATCAACACATTTCTGCATATAAAGTGTAGATAATTGTGCGTTATTATTGGTGATGTTGCACAATACAGTGGCAGGAAGCAAAAGTCTGCATACAATATATCGCCGTACTTTTCAGGCAATCGTAGTTATCAGACGGAAAGATCACATAAATTGCGAATATTCACAGAGCGATTCCGTTTATTTGGCACGGCTGTGTGCGCTCCGATGAAAACTTCATATACTGCTTTGAATCCCAATCTGCCATACTGTACCTCACAGACAAATAAGCGAGCGGTCGCTGTTTGTGATGTCCTCGCATCCGTTATCGGTCACAACGATCATATCTTCGATTCTGACACCGAATTTATTTTCAATATATATCCCCGGCTCAACAGTTATCACCATTCCCGGACAAAGCACAGCCGAGCAGGACGGGCTGAATGTCGGATTTTCGTGTATCTCAATGCCGACGCTGTGTCCGAGCGCATGGCCGAAACAGCCTTTGTAGCCGCTGTTGTAGATAATATCCCGCGCAACTTTGTCTATATCGCAGCACTTTTTTCCGCTTTTCACCGCTTTTATCGATTCAGTCTGCGCTTTCAGCACAGTATCATAAACCGCTCTCTGCTCGTCCGACACATTCCCGAGAGCAACAGTGCGCGTCATATCCGAGCGGTATCCGCCGACAACAGCGCCAAAATCCATTGTGATAAAATCGCCGTCCTGAAGCGGCTTTTCGGTCGGAACACCGTGCGGCAGGGAAGAGTTCTTGCCCGACACCACAATGAAATCAAATGAAACGCCCTCAGAACCGAGCCGCCGCATATAAAACTCCATATCGAGCATAATATCGCGTTCGCTCCTGCCTTTTTCGATCCGCCCTAAAATATAGGAAAAAGTTTCATCTGTCATTGCCTGAGCCTGTTTTATCAGCGCTATCTCTTCATTTGTCTTAACACTGCGCTCATCGGCTATCAGCCGATCGAACTTATCGGAATTTGAAACCTCCGGTGAGATATTGTCGCACAGCCTTTTGTAAGCGCCGAGCGGCATACGCTCGCTTTCGATATACACTTTAGATACGCCGCTTTGTCTGCACAGCTCGTCTATCTGCTTCATCGGAGCGTTTGCCAAGATCACTTCGCAGCTCGAAACGGTCTGATTTGCCTTTTCAAAATAGCGAAAATCAATAATAAAATACGCCTTTTTTTCGGTTATCAGAACATATCCGTCGCTCGATTCAAACCCCGAAAGATAAAATCTGTTCGGCACGCTCGAAACAAGCAGTGCACTGTTTTCGGGCAGCTCGCGCTGAATTTTCAAAATACTTTCATGCGTCATTAAAAACCGTCTCCTTTTCAGTGATCACGCATAGTATTATATCAAATTTAAACGGAAATAACAAGACCCGCCGCAGGGTGTTGCTTTGTGCAAACCACATACGCCGAAAAAATAGGCATTTGCTATTGAAAAATCGACGGATTTGATTTATACTGAGATCATCAACCGAAAGGGGAAAGAATAATGAGCATTTCTAAATCTATCTTCGGCAGCCTTGATAAAAAAGGTTATGTTGAGCTTTACACAATTAAAAACAGCACAGGCGCTTTCGTGCAGGTCATGACTCTCGGTGCAGGTATTCATTCGATAAATGTGCCTGATAAGTCGGGCAGGCTCGGCGATGTTGTTCTCGGATTTGACGATCCGAATAATTACACAAATCCCGATCTCGGCTTTCAGGGCCTTGCAGTCGCGAGATACGCAAACCGTATAAAAGGCGCTTCCTTTGAGATCGACGGTGTCTGCTATCACGTTCCTAAAAATCAAGGCGAGAATTCTCTGCACAGCGGCGGCAGACTCAGCTTCAGTCTTTGGAATGTCGAGAATACAACCGACAACAGTGTCACATTTACAATAGACTCCCCCGATATGCAGGACGGATTCCCCGGCAATTTGAAGCTTAGTATTAAATATACTTTCACCGATGATAATGCGCTGAAGATCGAATATAATTTCCTGTCGGACAAAAAAACAATCGTCAATCCGACCAACCACAGCTATTTCAATCTTTCGGCAGACAGCAGTAAGACCATTGAGGATCATCTGCTTTTTGTCAACGCAGATAAATTCACCGAAACCGATACCGAGCAGCTCCCGACAGGTATTTTGAGCGATGTCAAGGGCACTCCTATGGACTTCACAACGCTCCACCGCATCGGCGATACGATCAACGAGCCGTTCGATATGCTGATCGGTGATGTCGGATACGACAATAACTATTGCCTTCGCAACACCGAGATCGGCAAGCTTGAAAAAGCGGCAGAGCTTTGCGATGAGCAGAGCGGCAGAAAGATGGAGGTCTACACCGATTTGCCCGGTTTGCAGGTTTATTGCGGCGGCTGGCTCAAAAAGAGCGGCAACCCCGGCAAGGGCGGCTCGCTTGTTACATATCGCCGCGGCGTTGCTCTTGAAACTCAGTTTTATCCCGATGCGGTTCATCATGAAAACTTCCCGTTTAAGTATGCAATGCCGAATGAGCCGTTCAAAACCACAACAGAATATCGCTTTTCTCTTATGAAATAACCGACCGGATCGGAAAACAGAAAAGTCGCGGCAGTGAGATCAACTTCTCGCTGCCGCTTTTCCTTTTTAAAAATTTTTCAAAAACTATTGACAAGCTTAATACTTCGTGTTATGATGTATTACACAAAGGGAGGTATTGTATGGATGTTCAATTAAAACGAGGGCTTTTGGATGTCTGCGTTTTGGCAGCAATCAAAAGCGAAGATTCATACGGCTACAAGATCATAAAAGACATGAAGCCGTATATTGAACTTTCCGAATCGACCTTGTATACTATACTGAAACGCCTGGAAGCGGCAAATATGCTGACTGTCCGCACCGTGGAACACGGCGGCAGACTTCGGAAGTATTATCATATTACCGAAGAAGGGCTTGAGCGTATTGAGGAGTTTAAGGTCGAGTGGAAAGAAATTTTAGCAATTTATCAATTCGTGACCAAGGAGGATGATGTGAATGAGTAAACAAGAATTCCTTGCCGAGCTGCGTAAAGGACTGTCGGGGATGCCGCAAGACGATATTGAAGAACGCCTGACATTTTACAGCGAAATGCTTGATGACAGAATAGAAGAAGGACTTTCTGAGGAGGAAGCGGTTTTAGCCATAGGCGATGTGGAAGAGATAGTCGGGCAGACAGTAGCCGACATTCCTCTTGCAAAAATCGCAAAAGAAAGAATAAAACCAAAACGACAGCTTAAAGCGTGGGAAATCGTGCTTTTGGCGCTCGGGGCGCCGATATGGCTTTCCCTGGGTGTTGCCGCAGCCGCTGTGGTGCTTGCGCTTTATGTTTCACTGTGGGCAGTGATCGTTTCACTGTGGACGGTTTTCGGCGCACTTGCCGTTTTCGCTGTCGGCAGTGTGCCTGTATGCATTATCTTCATAGCTGGCGGTAACTTTTTTTCAGGCGTTGCTATGCTCGCCGCAGGAATCGTTTGCGCCGGACTTTCCATCTTTCTGTTTTACGGCTGTAAGGAAACATCAAGAGGCATTTTGATGCTCACAAAGAAAATCACAATATTGATTAAAAGCTGCTTTATCAGGAAGGAGGAAGCACAATGAAAAAGGCAACAAAAGTATGGCTTATAACAGCAGGTTCTCTTGTGCTGATAGGTTGTGTCCTTTTTGCGGTCGTTATGTCAATGCTTAAATGGGATTTTTCTAAGCTTTCAACTGTCAAATATGAAACAAGCACTCACGAAGTAGGTAAAGAATTCAGCGATATATCCATATCGACCGATACTGCGGATATTGTGTTTGCTTTGTCGGATGACGGAAAATGCAGGGTGGAGTGCTATGAGGAAGAACGCACAAAGCATTCGGTCACCGTTGAAAATAATACGCTTGTGATCAAGATCATCGATGTAAGGAATTGGTGCGATTATATCGGGTTTCGTTTTGGCTCACCGAAGATAACGGTGTATCTTCCGAAAATCGAATATAATGCTCTGTATATTAATGAAAGCACAGGAAATATTTCAATTCCGAAAGATTATTCGTTCGGGAATGTCGATATTTCCGTCAGCACGGGAGATGTCGATTTTCTTGCCGCTGCACGAGAGGCGGTCAAAATCAAAACAAGCACCGGTAATATCGGTGTGGGAAATAATTCCGTCGGCTCGCTTGACCTTTCTGTTACCACAGGCAGGGTGACAGTTTCGGTCATGACCTGCAAGGGCGACATTGCATTAGGCGTATCGACAGGTAAAGCGTATCTGACCGACATTGTGTGCAAAAGTGTTATATCAAGCGGAAGCACAGGCGATATTTCTTTGAAAAACGTTATTGCAACAGAAAAGTTTTCTATCGAGAGAAGCACGGGCAGTGTAAAGTTTGACGGCTCGGATGCAGCAGAGATATTTGTGAAAACAAACACAGGTGATGTCACAGGCGATCTGCTTTCAGAAAAGGTGTTTGTAACTCAAACCGATACCGGAGATGTAGAAGTTCCAGAAACAACAGCAGGCGGCAAATGCGAGATCAATACCGACACGGGAGATATTAAAATAAAAATAGACTGAAAATCAATCAGGGTGCTCAGTCGCACAGCACAAGTTTATGAAATCAAAGGAAAAACGTATATCAATATCAAAAAATATCCAAAACATCGGTAAAGAACCCGAAAACGCAATAAAGACCGAAAGCGGAGAACAACCTCTGCTTTCGGTCTTTGTTTGGTCGAAGTGCGGAGACTCGAACTCCGTGCCTCTTGGTCCCAAACGGACCTATGAAGGCAATTTCCGCTAAAAATAGCTTTTTCCGCCCCTTTCCGCTCGGAAAACTGTGCTCTTCGCCACTCTTATGTCCACTGTTTCCGAGTGCTCCGAAACGGTAGGTGGTCTGTTATGTGGTCAACAGCAATTTCCACGGAATAATATGAGCTACACGCCTCTCGCTATCACGCGAGAGACTTTTGCTTTTATACGGTTATTATAACTCTGAACAACCCCTGATTCAAGTCAAAATTTGCACCGCAGTAGACAAAGATAAGGAGATTACGGAAAGCAAGGAGAAAATAGAAAACTTGTAACAAAAAGTTGATAAATACTGAAATCGCAGTATTTTTCTGCCGAAAACTGTTGATGTTTGGAGTAGAGTGTGGTATAATGATTTTCAATGATACAATGTGCTAACTATAACTATCTATGAGGTGTAATGCAATGGCCGCAAGCTATAAAAAATTATTCAAGCTCTTAAT
>CAKSQZ010000018.1 GCA_934486895.1 uncultured Eubacteriales bacterium
GTCCGGTGATAAGACATTCAGCGACACTTCAGCCGATCCCGATTACAAGATCGATAAACCCACTCTCAGTTATGAGAACGCGGCAGTCACGGTAAATAAGACCCTTGCGTGGGACGATGCGACAGGTGTTGCGAAAGTCACCGTTACATTCAATGTAACAGGAGGCAGCGGCAATGTGACTTATACTGACACTATAAATTCGGATAAGTTCGCATACTATGCCGACGCATCGCGCAAGCCTGAGGGCGGCACCTTTGCAAACAACGGCAATGATATCACATTTACTGTCGGCAGCGTCACAGGCGGCAGCGAAACAAAAACGCTGACTTATTATATCAAAGCAAAAGAGCTGCACGATACAGCGACGCTTGATGATAATAAGAATTCGGCGGTGCTGAAGTTCGGAAGCATTGAAAAGACCGAGCAAAACGGCGATATTCCGAACACAACGCTCAATATTAAGTATACACCGCTTAAAGCCGGCGCTAAGGTGACGGATATTGATAACCCGAACCTCCCCTCAAACTACACGGTTGAGGATAAGACAAACGGGATCAGCTACGCATTGGGTGTTACTGCAAATTCTACCGCGGTGATTTCTGCAACCAAGGATCTTCCCGCAGGCAGCTATTCGTTCAAGGAATACAAGAACGGCAGCGAAATGAAGTCGAACGGCATCGATCAGACAGTGACCTCAACGAACACTGCTTTCACAGCGGTGGACAGCTCATCGGTATCCGGAGATAAATCAACGCTCAGCACTAATGTCCTTGTAAACGGCGAGAGCACCTACACGATCGAGTATGTCAACAGCTACACGGTTCTGAAGGCAAAACTCAAGATCAAAAAGGTTGATGAAAGCGGAACCGAGCTTTCGGGATCTTCATTTGAGATCCGCAATTCGTCCGGTGCTGTCGTGGCAACGGTGTCAGGCAACGGCAATGTCACAGGCGCAGAGTTTGAGATCGGCAAGCAGTACACTATTGTCGAAACAAAAGCTCCGACCGGATATCAGCTCAAGGGCGAAGAAATGGTGTTCACAGCTTCGGTAACTCCGAGCGGCGCACTAAGCTATGACAGAGCCTCGAACACTATGACATACACCGTTGCTGATATGCTGAAAAACGATATTCTCCCGGCCACAGGCGGCGTCGGACTGTATGTAACAGTAGGCGCAGGTGTTCTCATAATGCTTGTTGCGGCAGCATACTTTTTCATCAGCCGCAAGCACAAAAAAGACCGCGATGACGGCGGAGAACAGTGATCATCGCATCAAATAAATAAAAAAATAAATTCATCAAAGGAGAAAAATTATGAAAAAGTTCAAAAAGATCTCTGCATTGGTTCTTTGCTTTTTGATGGCAATGTCGGCTTGCTTTATTGCAAGTGCAGATGATGTTGTTATCGATCCCGCAAAGAAAGGTTCAATCAACATCGTCACTTACGAATCCAAAAAAGACGGCGGTATTACCGAGTTCGGCACAAAGCCCGCAACCGGCAAGACAGCCACTGTCCCCAACGGTTACACTCCTCTTGCAGGCGTGACCTACACCCTTTATAATGCGGCTGGCGTTTCCACAGGCAAAACCGCGGTTTCGAACGCAACAGGTATTGCATCGTTTGCAAACCTCGATCAGGGAACATATATCATCAAGGCAACAGCTTATCCGGTCGCCGCGACAACTTTCACTATCGCTGATATGAAAGTTAAGATCCCGATGACCAACACCGACGGCACAGGCGTTTTCTATGATGTAAATGTTTACCCGAAGATCGACACTGTTTACGGTACAGTTGAGTTCCAGAAAACCAACGATCAGAATGTCGGACTCCAGGGCGCTATTTTCAAGCTCCAGTGGAAGAAGAGCGGCAGCTGGGTAGATTACAGCGCTGCTACATACACCACAGATGCAGCAGGTAAGTTCACGATCAACAACCTGCCGAAGGGCGACTATCAGCTTATCGAGACAAAGCAGCCCTCAGGCTACCTCCTCGATACAACACCGCAGCAGTTCTCGATCGGCAAGGACGCTGCAAACACAACATATGATGAAGTAAGCAAAACCTACAAAACTTCCAAGACATTTGTAAACAGCAACAACCCGACTATCAGCAAGAGCGTTGATAAGGACAATCAGAATATCGGCGGAGATGTCGTCTGGACTATCACACCGTCTATTCCGAGCGGCCTTGCAAACTATCAGACATACAGCATCAAGGATACTCTCGATGCAGCACTCAGCTTCAAGAGCGTTGAAGTTACAACAGGCACAAGCGGCGGAACCATACTTACAAACGGCACAGATTACGATTGCCTCGCAACCGTAGGTTCATCGCAGGTTATCATCAACATGAAGCCGGCAGGTCTTGCAAAGATCGTCGGCACATTCAGCATCAAGATCACAACAACTCTTAAAGAGGGTGCTACCGATCTTATCGCAAACGGTGTTAAGAACGGCGCTTCGCTCACATTCAAAAACCAGTTCGACACCGACTCCACAACTGTCACAACCAACGCCGACACCGATCCCGAGGTTCGCACAGGCGGTGTTAACTTTACAAAGACAGGTGAAAACGGTGCGGCTCTCGCAGGCGCTACCTTCAAGCTCTATGCATCCGAGACAGACGCTAAGGCAGGCACAAACGCTATCACATTCTATAACAAGGATCTCACAGCTTCCGCTACCGAAGTTACCTCGGGTGACGACGGCGCATTCGGTTTCTACGGTCTGAAATACGGCACATACTACATGGTCGAGACCAAAGCTCCGAGCGGATATGATCTCAAGGGCGATGTTGTCGCTGTAACTATCAATGCTGATTCCTATGCAGCAGCTGCAACAGCGGTAACAAATGCGAAGACAGATATCAGCCTTCCGTTCACAGGCGGTATCGGTGCAGAAGTCGTTGTTATCGGCGGTGTGCTGATGATGGCTGCAGCTGCATTCATTCTTAAAAAGTTCGCAAGATAAAAGGCGGATTTTAAGCTGAATAAAAACAGGCGGTCGGAATATCCGACCGCCTGTCGCAGATTTTTCAAATCGGAAAATACATCGGACAGCTTGCCGAAAGGAGCGGAAGATGAAAAAGGAGAAGAAAACGCCGGCTAAAAACGGCGGGGTAAAAACCCGATCCAAACGGTTCAGAATGATAAGAACCGTCTTTTTCGTTTGCTTTTTTATTTTCGGCGCAGCTTTGGCATTTTATCCGTTTATCGGCGATATGCTGCTTGAAGCCAAGCAGTCAAACGCTGTCGAAAGCTATGAAAGCGCGGTCAAAAAGCTGTCGGATTCAGAGCTTGAAGATCAGCTCAGCCGTGCTCAGAAATACAATTCTCACGGCGGAAACTATTACAGCGCACTCAATTTCGGCGAGACGATGTGCGTTGTAGAGATCCCGAAGATAGGTGTTCGTCTGCCGGTGTATCACGGATGTTCTTCCACCGTGCTCGACTTTGCGCTCGGCCATGTCGAGACATCGTCACTGCCTGTCGGCGGTAAGGGCACGCACTGTGTTATAACAGGGCACACAGGGCTCAGCCGCGTGCGTATATTTGATGATCTCGAAAAGCTTGCCGTAGGTGATGAATTTACAATTGAGGTCTTGAATCAAAGACTTATTTATAAGATCGATCAGATAAAAACAGTGTTGCCGAACGAAACCGAGGCCCTTCAGCCGATACAGGGAGAGGATCATGTAACGCTTGTAACCTGTACGCCATACGGCATAAATTCTCATCGACTGCTTGTCAGAGGAACGCGTGTCGGCACTTCGTCCGGCACTGACAGCGACCGGCAGACGGGCAGCTCGCAGTCGTCCGGCTCGACAACATTGCCAAACGAATTCGAGCAGGCGGCGGCAAACCGCAGTATTAAAAATTATATCTGGATCGCGCTTATCGCCGTGTTTGCGGCAGCGCTTGTGTTCATGATCTTCTTCACAACATCGAAAAACAGAAAGCAAAGAAAGAATAAGCGGCAGGATAACAGCGATGGAAAAGAGTAAGAAAAAGAAGCTTTGCTTTCGGATATTCGGAATTGCCCTGTTGATCCTTGGATTTATCACCGCAATTTACCCGTTTTTTATGAATTATCTGAAAACAAGTGAAGCAAACCGCGAGATAGAGCGGTTTGATTCTATTGTTGAATCAAATGATCAAAACAGCGATAATCCACTGCTCAGCGAGCTTTACAGCGTGCTTTCGCAGTACAATGCCGACTTGCTGAAAAACGGGCAGGATATAAAAGGCTCGGCTGAGTTTGACGATTTCGGGATAGACCTCACTAAATATGGGCTGGAACGCGATGTTATCGGAGTTATCGAGATCCCGAAAATAAATATCAAGCTTCCGCTTTATCTCGGAGCGGACAGACCCGATATGTATCGCGGAGCGGCTGTTATCGCAAAGACCTCCGCGCCTATCGGCGGCAAGGGAACTAATTGTGTTGTCGCAGGACACAGAGGTTATGTCGGAATGGAGATATTCAATAATATCGATAAGCTGAGCGAGGGAGACAAAATCTATATCCGCAACCCCTTCGGCACTCTGACTTATGAGGTCGTATATTCAAAAGTCACCGAGAAAAACGATCTTTCAATGATAAAGATCGATGAGAACGAGGATACGCTTTCGCTTATGTCCTGCCACCCGTACCGAATAAATACAAAGCGGCTCTTTGTCGTTTGCAAACGAACCGTAAATTAAAAAGCTGTACTTTTTTAAGTACAGCTTTTTTTGATATTAAGATTTATCGTCACCGCGGAGCTTTGCTCTGCGGATCTTTCCGCTTATAGTCTTAGGCAGCTCGCTTACAAAATCCACTATTCTCGGATATTTGTAGGGTGCGGTGCTTTTCTTGACATAGTCCTGCAGCTCTTTTTTAAGGCTGTCGGACGGCGCAAAGCCGTTTTGCAGCACGATAGTCGCCTTAACGACATATCCGCGCTCTTCATCGGGCACGCCTGTGACAGCGCATTCGGCAACAGCGTCGTGCTTTATCAGCACATCCTCGATCTCAAACGGGCCGATACGATAACCGCTTGACTTGATAATATCGTCTTTTCTGCCGATATAGAAAACATAGCCGTCCTCATCCATATAAGCGACATCGCCTGTGTGGAAAACGCCGTCTACCCAGGCGCGCGAATCGTTTGCGTCGCCGTTTTCAATGCAGATACCGAATCTATTTGCGTCCTTGGGATAAATGCAGATCTCGCCGTGTTCTCCGGGCGCGCACTGCTTGCCCTCGTCATCAAGAATATGAACATCGTAAAGCGGGTTCGGTCTGCCGATACTGCCAACCTTCGTTTTTTCGCCGATAAGGTTTCCGCACACCATAACAGTCTCTGTCTGACCGTAAGCCTCGCGGATAAGCAGTCCCGTCGCTTCTCTGAAACGCTCAATGATAGCGGGGTTCAGGGACTCGCCTGCGGTAGTTGCCTGATAGACCTTATCGAAGCAGTCGCCGTAGACCTCGTTTTTAACAATAAAGCGATAGATCGTCGGAGGTGCGCAGAAGCTGGTGACTCCGTATTTTTTAATGATCTTTGTCAGCTTGTCCGCTTCAAACTTCTCATAGTCGTAAACCATAACAGCGCATCCGCAAAGCCATTGACCGTAGATCTTGCCCCAGGAAGCCTTGCCCCAGCCCGTATCGGAAACGGTGAAGTGCAGTCCGCCGTTTTGAACGCCGTGCCAATAAAGCGCGGTGGGAATATGGCAGAGCGGATAAGTGTAGTTGTGTGTCACCGCTTTCGGATAGCCTGTTGTGCCTGATGTGAAATAGGTCATAAACGGCTCTTTGCGGTTTGTTTCAACACGCTCGAGTGTGTCGGGCATATCTTCAAGCTCCGTGTCGAGCCGGATGAAACCGTCTCTGTCGTCGCGGACATTGAAAAGATGAGTGAGTGTTTCACATTCAGGCTTTGACGATGCGACGCTTTCGATAATTGTGTTGTCCTGTGCACAGACGATAGCCTTAACACCGACCTTGTTCACACGGTACACAATGTCCTTTTTCTTCAGCATATGAGTGGCGGGGATGACCACAGCGCCGAGCTTGTGCAGGGCATTGATAACATACCAGTATTCGTAATGGCGCTTGAGCATGAGCATAACCCTGTCGCCCTTGCCGATACCGTACTTTTGAAAAACATGAGCGGCTTTGTTTGAAAGCCTTGAAATATCCGAAAAAGTAAGCGTGCGTTCGTTGCCGTATATATCGCACCAAACAAGTGCTGTCTTTTTCGGCTCTGCCGCAGCAATGGCGTCCACAACATCGTAGCCGAAATTGAAATTGTCATTGCAGACGATCTCAAAGTTATTCAGTCTGCCGTTCTTATCAAAAGAAGAACGGCTGAACTTTTTATATAGGGGTTCCATTACATATCTTCTCCGTTTTCTTCAAATTCTTCATACACACCGAACTTTCTGAAACGCTCATATCTTCTTGCGACCAGAAGCTCATCGGGCAGCGAACAAAGCTTGCGAAGATCGTTCTTCAGCTGCTTTGAAAGCTCGCCGCACATTTTGTCGAAATGTGCGAAATCCTCGGGGATAACAGATTCCGCAACACCGAAACGATACATATCGTCCGCAGTGATGTGCAGGCAGTCGGCAGCCTCGTGGACTTTGGAAGAGTCTTTCCAAAGTATGCTGGCGCACCCCTCCGGGGATATGACGGAGTACACCGAATTTTCAAGCATATAAACACGGTCTGCCGCGCAAAGTGCGAGCGCTCCTCCGGAGCCTCCCTCGCCTATTATAACCGAAATCGTGGGCGTGCGCAAGCCGATCATTTCCATAATACTCTCGGCAATAGCCTCGCCCTGTCCGCGCTGTTCGGCGTCTGCACCGCAGTATGCACCGAAAGTGTCAACAAAGCAGATGACCGGACGGTGAAATTTCTCCGCCTGCTTCATCAGTCTCAGCGCCTTGCGGTATCCCTCGGGCTTCGGACTGCCGAAGTTTGTCTTAATGCGTTCTTCAACCGTCGATCCTTTTTCGATAGCGATAAAGGTAACAGGAGTTTCCGAGAGCTTGCCGATACCCGAATAAATAGCGCTGTCGTCGCCGAAACGGCGGTCGCCGTGCAGCTCGGTAACATCGGTGAGCACCTTGTTGACATAATCTTTGCCTGTCGGTCTTCCGCTCTTGCGGACAGTTTTGAGCTTTTCGTAAGCGGTCATATCAACTTACCTCCTTCATGCAGTTTGAGCACACGCGCGAGCGTTTCACGCTGGTCTTTTCTTTCGACAATGCCATCGATAAAGCCGTGCTCCAGCAGAAATTCTGAGGTCTGAAAATTGTCGGGCAGCGCCTCTTTTGTGGTCTGCTCAACAACTCTGCGTCCAGCAAAACCGACAAGCGCTCTCGGCTCTGCGAAAATAATGTCGCCCTGCATTGCAAATGAAGCGGTAACACCGCCTGTTGTCGGATCGGTCAGCACGGTTATATAAAGGTTGCCGTGCTCGCTGTGACGCTTAACTGCGGCAGAGCATTTCGCCATCTGCATAAGCGAAATAACACCCTCCTGCATTCTTGCACCGCCGGACGCTGTGAACCCGATAACGGGCAGACTGTTCTGATCGGCATATTCAAACGCTCTTGTTATCTTCTCGCCTACGACCGAGCCCATGCTCGCCATAATGTAGCGCGAATCCATAATGAAGATAACACATCTCACACCGCCGACTTCAGCCTCTCCGCAGATAACGCCTTCGTCCTCACCGGTCACTTCGTCCGCCTTTTCGAGCTTTTCCTTGTAGCGGGGAAACTCAAGGAAATCGACCGAATGCAGTCCTGTTGCAAATTCTTTAAAGCTGTCCTTATCGCAGATCATATTGATCCTTGCTCTCGGATGAATGCGAAGCAGCTTGCCGCATTCGGGGCAGGTATAGAAATTGCCGACCACCTTGGATTTTTCTATCTGCGCCTTGCAAACAGGGCAGATACGGATGTTGTTTGGATTTTTCAAGGCGTTCATCACCTTATCCTTGCCGGGGAATAGCATGGTTTTCATCCTTTCACATTTTGTCGTTTGGCACGACGGCAAATGAGAATTCTCCGCTGACACACAGCTTGCCGTCAACATAGCCCTTGCCCTCGCAGAAGTAAAACACACTCTTTTTTCTCGTTATTTTACATTCTGTTTCAAAAGTATCGCCGGGTTTAACGGGGTTTTTAAATTTAACATTATTCAGCGCGGTGAACAGCGTTGTAATATCTTTTCCGCCCGCTTCATCGGCAAGCAGCACGCAGGTAGACTGCGCCATTATCTCGCAGAGGATAACACCGGGAACTATCGGGTTGCCGGGGAAATGTCCGTTCAGGAAAAACTCATCGCCGCGGATCAGCTTTTTGCCATGAGCCACACTGTCTTCAACGTAAGCCTCGTCTATAAGGAGCATATCGTCTCTGTGCGGCAGAATGTTCATTATCTCGGATCTGTCCATATTCAGTTCTCCGCCTTTTTGAAAGCGACGCAGGCGTTGTGTCCGCCGAAGCCGAGCGATGTGGAGATCGCGGTGTCGATCTTTGTGCTTACTGCCTTGCAGGGCGTGTAGTCGAGATCGAGTTCGGGATCCGGAGATAAAAGATTTATTGTCGGGGGAACTTTATCTTCTCTGAGCGCGAAGATGCAGGCAATAGCCTCCGCTGCTCCTGCCGCGCCGAGCATATGTCCGGTCATCGACTTTGTGGAGCTGATATGCAGTTTGTATGCATCGTCGCCGAAGGCGAGCTTCAGTGCCTTTGTTTCGGCGGCATCGTTGAGCGCAGTGCCTGTTCCGTGCGCGTTGACATAGGTAGTCGCAGCGTCAAACTCCACACTCTTTAAAGCAGCCTTGACGCTCTTTGCGGTGTATTCCGCGTCGGGCGACGGAGCTGTGACATGATAAGCGTCGCAGGTCGCGCCGTAGCCTACGACCTCGGCATAGATCTTAGCACCTCTCTTTAAAGCGTGATCTCTGTCCTCAAGAATAAGAGCGGCAGCGCCCTCGCCGAGAACAAATCCGCCTCTGCGGCTGTCAAACGGCAGGCTCGCTTCATTCGGATCTTCCGCATGGGTGAGCGCAGTGCAGTTGATAAATCCGGAAGCTGTGAGCGGATTTATCGCCGCCTCCGAGCCACCTGCGACTGCAGCGGTGAGATATCCGTCTTTGATCGCGCGGTATGCCTCTCCGATAGCGGTAGTGCCTGTTGCGCAGGCAGTGGACATCGACAAAGCAGCGCCGTGCGCTTTAAGTCTTATAGCTATCTGTCCTGCCGCAATGTTGATTATCATTTTCGGAACAAAAAGAGGGCTGACCTTTCTCGTTCCGCCGGAAAGCAGCTTTTCATGCTCCTCGCAAAGCGTGTTTATACCGCCGACGCCCGAGCCGAAATAAACACCGAATTCGTTTTCATCGATGTTGTTTTCAATAGCACTGTCCTCATAAGCTTCGACCGCACTGCACAGCGCATACTGCGTGTAGAGATCGGTCTTTCTGATCGTCGGTTTTTCGAGCACTCCCGTCGGATCAAAGTTTTTCACTTCACCTGCGACGGTACTCTTGTAGCCCTCGGTGTCGAACTTGGTTATTTTCGAGATGCCGTTCACACCTTCAAACAACGCCTTTTCATAATCCTTCGCGTTGTTGCCGATAGGTGTTATCGCTCCGATGCCTGTAACGACTACTCTGCCCATATTATCGTTCTCCTTCCTGCCGTGCGGTCACATATTCATGCCGCCGTCTATCCTTATGCACTGTCCTGTGATATAGTTTGCCTTGTCGCTCGCAAGAAACGCAATAAGCTCTGCCGCTTCCTGCGGTTCGCCGAATCTTTTGAGCGGAATCGTCGCTTTAAGCTCTTCGTTGTCTTTAAAAGCGGCTGTCATATCGGTCGAGATAAAGCCGGGAGCGACTGCATTGACGCAGACTCCTCTTGCCGCAAGCTCTCTTGCAAGCGACTTTGTAAGACCGATAACGCCGGCCTTTGAAGCGCTGTAATTGACCTGACCGGCATTACCGAGCGTTCCCGCGACCGAGCTTAAATTGATGATCTTTCCGCTGCGCTGTTTCATCATCGGACGGTAGACCTGCTTTATAGTGTTGAATGTGCCTTTGAGATTAACATCCAAAACGCTCTCGAAATCATCGGGAGTCATTTTGAGCACAAGCGTGTCTTTGGTGATACCGGCGCAGTTGACAAGTATATCGACTGTCTGAAAATCGGCATAGATCTTTTTGAAAGTCTCGCTGACATCATCGAAGTCAGCAACATTGCACTTGTACGCCTGCGATCTGACGCCGAACCGCTCAGCTTTTGAGGTGACATCATCGGCGGCTTTATCATTGCTCGCGTAGATAACAGCGACATTACAGCCGTTTTGCATAAACAGCTCGGCAGTCGCCGCACCGATACCTCTCGAGCCGCCTGTTATGACTGCTGTTTTGTTTTTAAGCATCGGTGAACACCTCCTTGATTATCTCATCTGCCTGTCTCGGAGTCTCGCAGCTGTATGCCTTGCATTCTGGCGCGATCTTTGCGATCAGCTTTGTGAGAACATTGCCGACGCCCGTTTCGATAAAGGTTTTAACTCCGCTGTCTGCCATAGAGCGGATTATCTTTTCCCATCTGACAGGGTGATCTATCTGCGAATGCATAAGCTCTTTGACATTGTCGCCGTAAAGCTCGCCTGTGAAGTTTGAATAAACCTTCATCGACGGCTTTTTAATATCGTATTTATCCAAAGCGGTTTTAAAAAGCACTGCCGCTTCGGCCATATAAGGCGAGTGGAATCCGCCGCCGACCTTGAGCGGAATAACTCTGCCGCCGGCTGCTTTAACATCGCCCGCAAGCATAGTTATCTGCTGCAGATCGCCTGCAACGACAGTCTGCGTTTGGCAGTTGTAGTTCACAGGGTAAAGGTCATCGTATTTTTCGCAAAGCTGTTCGACCTTGTCGCTTGTCAGCTTGACCACAGCCGCCATCGAAGCGGGATTCTTTCCGGCGCAGATACCCATGTATCTGCCGCGGTCGCACACGATCTTAAAGCCCTCTATCGGCGAAAACGCGCCCGAAACGCTCAGTGCGGGAATTTCGCCGAGCGAAAAGCCTGCGAGAAGAGAGGGGTTGACACCTCTTTTTATAAGATAAAGAGCCGCAGCAATGTCCGCAAGATAAAGTCCGGGCTGAGTGTTCTCTGTGAGCTTTAATTCTTCTTCAGAGCCCGAAAACATAACATCGAGCGTGCCGGGGCGATATTCGTCGGCACTTTTGAAAAGCTCTCTTATAGTCTCGTCGCAGTCATAAAACTCCTTGCCCATGCCTGCGTGCTGAGCTCCTTGACCCGAAAAAATAAACGCTATTTTGTCCATCTTGAGCCTGCCTCCGATAAAAGTTTTTCGCATTCTTCTGCCGTGCCGCGAACGATCTGTTCGGCAGTTCTTTCCTCTTTTATCATGCCGCTTACCTGGCCTGCGAGGAAACATCCTTCTTTCAGATCGCCGTCCAAAGCCGCCTTTCTGAGCGAACCTACACCCAGCTCATTTATTGTTTCGGCGGTTGTTTCAGGCGCATATTCGATCTTCAAAAAGTTGCGTGTGAACGCATTTTTGATACTGCGGCAGCTGCTGCCCATGAATCTGCGGCCTGTCTGAACAGTTGAAATATCGGAAGCCTTCAAAACCATATCTTTATAGTTCTGATGAACATTACATTCCTTTGCAACCAAAAACGCCGTGCCCATCTGTACACCGCAGGCGCCGAGCATAAACGCCGCCGCCATACCTCTGCCGTCGGCAATGCCGCCTGCGGCAATAACGGGGATGTCCACAGCATCTGCGATCTGAGGCACCATAGGCATAGTCGTCAGCTCGCCGATATGTCCGCCCGATTCCTGACCTTCTGCGATAACGGCGTCTGCGCCTGAGCGTTCCATCTTCTTCGCCATAGCCACAGAGGCGATGACCGGAATAACGGTGATACCTGCGGCCTTCCAGCTTTCAATGTATTTCGAGGGGTTACCCGCTCCTGTTGTAACAACGCGAACACCGCTTTTTGCGATTATCTCGGCAACCTCATCGGCATGAGGACTCTGAAGCATTACATTAACGCCGAACGGCTTATCCGTCAGACTTTTTGCAAGAGCGATCTGCTCTTTAAGATAGTCCGCACCTGCATTCATTGCCGAGATAATGCCGAGTCCGCCTGCATTTGAAACCGCCGCGGCAAGAGAGCCGTCGGCGATCCATGCCATGCCGCCCTGAAGTATCGGATACTCGATACCGAGCATATCACAAAGCTTAGATTTCAGCATATCAACACACCCGATTACTTGCTGAGTTCGTCAACGGCGTTGCAAAGCTCGCCGATAGTCTCAAAGGAAGCGTCGTCGCCGAACGAAACGCCGAAATCGTCTTCGATCTGCATTGTGATCTCAACAACATCAAGCGAATCCAAACCGAGCTGTTCGATAGTGGACTCCTGCTTGATCTCTGCCTTGTCGATGTCTGCGTGCTCCGAAATGATGTCAGCGATTTTCTCAAAAGTAGTCATAAGTTATTTCTCCTTAAAATAAAAATATTTATTTAAGCCTTTCGGCATAAATTTGATTTACCATTTGATAAGGCAGGCGCCGTTTGAAAGACCGCCGCCGAATGCGCACATAATAATGAAGTCGCCTTTTTCGAGCTTGTGCTCGCGGTTTATCTCGTCCAGTGCGATCGGGATAGATGCGCTCGATGTGTTGCCGTAGCGGTCGATATTAAGGCAGAACTTTTCATGCGGAATACCGAGCCTTTTTGCGGCAAAATCGATAATGCGCGAGTTTGCCTGATGCGGCACGATATATTTGATATCGTCTTTGGTAAGACCGTTGTTCTGAAGCAGATAGTTTATATCGTTGCAAATTGCATTGACTGCGTATTTGAAAGTCTCCTGTCCCTGCATGTGGATATACGGGGTGTCCTGTTCGACAGTGTAAAACGGCGAGCAGCCGATCGCGTGCGGAATGTTTATAACATCGTTGCCGCCGTGGACGGTCAGAGTCGAGTCGATATAACCGTCGCCTGCGGTGAGCACAGCCGCGCCTGCTCCGTCGCCGAAGATGATGCAGGTCGAGCGGTCGGTCCAGTCTACAATGCCCGAAAGGCGCTCCGCGCCTACAACAAGCACATTTTCAACCTTGCCTCTCGCAAAAAATCCTGCGGCGGTTTCGAGCAAAAACAGAAAAGCAGAACAAGCCGCATTGACTTCATAAGCGCAGCATTCAGCGCCTATCTTCTGCTGGATCATGCAGGCTACCGAGGGCGATACCGATTCGCCGCTTACGGTGGACGCGATAATAAGATCAATGTCGTCAACTGTGATTCCGGCGTTTTCAATAGCTCTCATTGCGGCTTTTGCGCCGAGGTCCGAGGTGTTTTCGTCGGTGCAGACTCTGCGCTCTGCAATGCCGACTCTCTGGCGTATCCATTCGTCGTTTGTTTCGACCATTGTGGAAAGTTCATCGTTTGTGACAATTCTCTCGGGAACATACATACCTGTTCCGATAATGCGAAAACTCATTTTTATCGTCCTTTCAAGAAGCGGCTGAAACTCTTGAATTTATTGTGCCGCTGCCGTGCCAAAAGTATCCTACATAAGATTAGTGTCGTCCGATAGCGAAAAGTTACAAAAAATCGTTGAAAAAATTTTTAAATGCGTTATAATCTTAAGTGCAGATACATATTGCCATCGGCAATATGCATTTCGGAATTGCTTCCGGCAATTCCGAAGGGGCTGTCGCCCCTCCTGCACAGCTTGCAATCTGTCGCAGGCTTTGCCCCTTGCAAGCAAAGCAAAGCCTTGCTCCGATTTAAATCTTAAGTGCAGATACATATTGCCATCGGCAATATGCATTTCGGAATTGCCGCCATTGCCATGGAGGGCAGGACGCACTTAGTTCCAGCGGTGGGCTGTCTTTATTGCCCGACATTCGGTCGAGCATTAAATGTCGGATAAGATATATCTACCCACGGCAAAGCAACTTCGTTGCCGGCACAGCCGATTTGCCGTACCGAATAGGTGCGGTAGGCTGAATTTGTTGCACGACTTGAAGTTGGGATAGTAAATCGGGTGTGCTTTGGTCAAGCGGAACGCTTGTGATTTCTTTCGTACATTTCTTTTTCACAAAAGAAATGTACCCCTGCGGGAGCAAAAAGAAAAATTGTGCAGATTTTAACGCGGGGAGTTCCAGCGGTAGGATAGAAAAACACCCGACAAGAAGTAGGCTCTTGTCGAGCATTTAAAGTTAAACTATATGACAGCGATCACGGCAAACCGACTTCGTCGGAGGCAAAGCAGCACTGCTGCAAATCCTAGAGGAAAGCGAGGAATGAAATGATCAAATTTGAAGAAATATACGAGCAGAATTTCAACGGCATTTGGTCGTTTTTCATGAAGCTTTGCTCAGACAGAAACTTATCCGAGGAGCTGACTCAGGAGACTTTTTTCAGAGCATATACCTCGCTTGAGAGATACCGCGGCGACAGCGGTGTGTTCACATGGCTCGCGGCGATAGCGAAGAATGTCTGGTTTTCGCACCTGAGAAAAAAGAGGCTCTCAGCCGATAGCATGTCGGTCGATTCTGTGATCGAGCTGTGGGGCGGCGAACGCGTCTCGCCGGAGGACAGCTTTATCAAAGAAGAAACAGCGGCTGCTGTGCGCGAATGGATAGCCGCAATGCCGAAAAAATACCGCGATGTCGTGGTGCTTAGAATATATGCGGGTCTGCCGTTTCGGCAGGTCGCAAAAGCAATGAATATAACCGAAAATTCCGCAAAGGTTTTGTATTTCAGAGCGAAGAATATTTTAAAAGAGAGGATTGAAAGGGAAAATGAAATGTAATGCTGTTCAGGATCTGGTGGTATTATATAAGGAGGGTGCTGTGTGTGACGAAACGAGGGACGATATTCGAAGCCATCTTTTCAACTGCCCGCGCTGCCGCAGATATTATCGCGACTATGAGCGGCTTTGCAGTGATAATCCGTCGCTCGCTTCCGATCATTCGGAGCCGCCGGTGCACGATTTTGCAATGCTTGCCCACCGTATCCGTATCCACCACTGGCTCAGACGGATCTCCCGTATTGCAGTCGGAATTTCCGCAGTAGCCGCGACAGTTGTTGTCTGCCGCCTGCTTTTCAGATCGAAAGACTGATCGCATTCTCACATATTTAAAATTGATTAAAGGGTGATTTTTTGACAGCTTTTATGTTATGTTGTGCCGTGCTTTCGGTGTCGGTCAATATTATCTGGATCTTCAGAAGCGGCGTCGGCATTCACACAAGAGTGCAGACTTCTGTTATAAGTGCGTTGTTTGCGGTGTATCTCATCATTTGCGACACGGTCTATCCGTCGCTTTCGGAGCAATCGCTTTATAATGTCAGCGAAAACTATTCATATATCTTTATCATTTCTCTGACAGTTATTTCGCTGCTGCCGATACTTATCCTGCAAATGGCTCATTCATTTAAGCGCTATGCTCCGAAATTCACTCATTTCTGGGGATTTTTCACACTGTATATCGCGCTTCTTATCGGGCTTATAGTGAACTGCTGGGCGTTCAATAAAGCGTTTCGGTTCCTTGTGATCTTCGCTCCGCTGCACCTTGTGTTCTTTATGCTTATGCTCGGCTCTGTCATGCTCGATATGTCGAAAAAAGCCGAGTTTATAAGCGGTGTCTGCATAAACAGCGTGCTGTGCGGTCTGACTCTTGCAATGCTCATTTTCGCAGTGTGGGACGATCTCGCAGGCGGTATGATCAGTATAGCGTCGATCGTTATGACAGCCGCAGTGCTGCTGCTCACACTGATAAGCGTGCTTATGCCGATATTCGCGCATAAGTCGGCAGGGGAGAAGGCATGAAGATCGCAATTATCGGCGGCGGCGCTTCAGGGCTTATCGCCGCAATAACGGCGGCGAAAAACGGCGCGGATGTCACTGTTTTCGAGCGCAACGACCGTGTCGGAAAGAAGCTGCTTTCAACCGGCAACGGCAGATGCAATATCACAAACGACGAGGTGTTGGCTGAAAATGAAAACGGTGCGCTTTCCCACTATTTCGGGGAGGATACCGAGTTCGCAAAGCCGGCGCTCAAGGCATTTGACGATGAAGCGCTGCTCGGCTTTTTCGGCTCGCTCGGCGTGCTTTTTCGCTCCGAACACGGCAAATATTATCCCTATTCCGAAACAGCGTCCACCGTGCTCGATGTCCTCAGAGGATATGCCGACCGCTGCGGTGTCAAAACCGTATGCGGCAGTATGATAACCTCGGCAGCAAAGAAAAACGGCGGATTTATTGTCGGTGATACATTGTTCGATCGCATCATAATCGCCTGCGGCGGCAAAAGCAGTCCGCACCTCGGGACGGACGGTTCGGGTTATGATCTCGCAAGATCGTTCGGGCATAAGATCAGTACGCTTACCCCTGCGATAACTCAGATCAAGACTAATTCGGATATTCCGCGCAGGCTCAAGGGCATAAAGTGCGACGCTCGGCTGACAGCGATAAAGCACGGCAAAGCGGTTCGCAGCGAGAGCGGGCAGCTGCTTTTTACCGACTACGGACTTTCGGGCCCGCCTGCGTTTTCGCTTTCCGTTTGTGCGGACGAGCAGACGACAATCGAGCTTGATCTTTGCCCCGATCATTCGTTCGGCGAACTCACAGACAATATCAAAAAAATAATCAATAATCCTTATAAGACCGGGCTTCAGGCAGGAGAACTGCTGATGCCTATGCTCAACCGCAGAGTGGGGCAGGAGATCGTCCGCTATGCGAAAATCCCGCTTTCAATGCCTGTGTGCGACCTTAATGACAGGCAGATAAAAGCGGTCGCGAATGCCATGAAAAAACTTTGTATGCCGTGCGGCGGTGTCAAAGGTTTTCAAAATGCGCAGGTCACTCTCGGCGGTGTCAAAACGTGCGGGATCGACAGCAAAACAATGGGCTCAAAGCTATGCAAGGGGCTTTATATCTGCGGCGAGGCTCTCGATATAACAGGCGACTGCGGCGGATATAATCTTCAGTGGGCGTTTTCATCGGGCGTTGCGGCAGGAAAGGCGGCGTCGGAATGTTAAAAGTCAATATGCGCCTGCCGCTGGATTACGACGGCAAGATCATAAAAAAGCGGATCTGTTCATCGCTCGGCATAGAAAAGGATAAGCTTCAATCTTATAAGCTTTTAAAACTCTCTCCCGATGCAAGAGATAAATCGGCGGTCTGCTTCAATGCTTCTTTTGCAGTCGCCGTTGATAAAAAGGTTTATAAAAAAGCGGCGGCGAAAAAGGGCGTGCAGGAATATTCGCAGCACGGCTACACTTCGCCGAAGCCGCTTGCATGTGCGCCCAAACTTCGTCCTGTCGTTGTCGGCGCAGGCCCTGCGGGGCTTTTCTGCGCTTATGTTCTTGCGCTGTCGGGCGCGCGCCCGATAGTGTGCGAACGCGGCGAAACAATAGAAAAGCGCGTTTTATCGGTCGAGCGGTTCTGGAAAAACGGCGAGCTAGACACCGAATCAAATGTCCAGTTCGGCGAGGGCGGAGCAGGCACCTTTTCCGACGGCAAGCTGAACACCGGCATACGCGACGAGCGCATTTCATTTGTGTTCGATACATTTGTCGGCTGCGGCGCGCCCGAAGAGATACTCTGGCGGCAAAAGCCTCATGTCGGCACCGATAAACTCCGATTTGTTATAACAAATCTCCGCAAGAAAATAATCGAGCTCGGCGGCGAATTTATGTTCGGCGCTAAGCTTTGCGGTATTAAAACGAGCGGCGGTTCGCTTAAAGCCGCCGTGATAGAAAGAAACGGCGCTTTTGAAACTGTCGAGTGCGGCAGGCTTGTTCTGGCGCTCGGCCACAGCGCAAGAGATACATTTGAAATGCTGCTACAAAGCGGCGTTGAAATGACGCAGAAGCCATTTGCGGTCGGCGTTCGTATCGAACACGGCCAGCAGTTTATAAACAAGGCGCAGTACGGCGCTTTTGCAGACCACCCCGCGCTTCCGACTGCGGACTATAAGCTTGCCGTTCATCTTCAAAGCGGCAGAGGACTTTATACTTTCTGTATGTGTCCGGGCGGATTTGTCGTCAATGCGTCAAGCGAGAAAAATATGATCGCAGTCAACGGAATGAGCAATTTCGACCGCGCCGGTAAAAACGCAAACAGCGCTTTGCTCTGCGGTGTCGGAACAGACGATCTTCAAAGCAGTCACCCGCTGGCGGGAGTCGAGTTTCAGCGCAAAATCGAATCGGCGGCTTACAGCATAAGCGGAAGTTACCGTCCCCCCGCAATGACTGTTGGCGCTTTGTTCGGCAAACGCACGCCGATAGCAAAGGTCGAGCCGACGGCAAATGTCGCTGAATGTGATATTTCAAAGGTCCTGCCCGATTTTGTTTCGGACAGCCTGAAAGACGGGCTTTTGCTCATGGACAAAAAAATCAAGGGCTTTTGCGATGATAACGCGGTGCTGACAGCTCCCGAGACCCGATCGTCGTCGCCTGTGCGGATCACGCGTGATGACTGCGGCAGATCGAATGTGTTCGGCATCTATCCGTGCGGTGAGGGAGCGGGATATGCGGGCGGAATAGTCTCCGCCGCGGTGGACGGCATTAAAACCGCCGAAAATGTAATAGCGTCTTTAAGATAGAAAATCCCGCTTATAAAAGCGGGGTTTTCTAGTTATAGATTGACAAAATATACATTATATGATATAATTACCTTACTGGATAGGAAATATTATAAATTCAGCGAATTGTGCGATATAAAAAGGGAGGGCTGGAAAATGAAAAAATTATTATCTGCGATTTTGGCGATGCTGATTATTGTGTCGGCAGTGCCGATATGTGCAAGCGCACAGGGAAGAATAACTTTAACAGATGTTCGCGCTGCTGTTTCGCTTATTGTGCAGGGAGAATATAATGAAAAATACGATGTCGATAACAGCGGCAATTTGACGTTAGCGGACATCAGAATGATGATAGCTGAGATAGCAGCGAGAGATAACACAGCCAACGCAAACTACTCGTCTTTTTCCGCCAATATGATTAAAAATTCGTATTCTATCGATAAAAATACTGTATTCTCTCCTGTTTCAATAGCATACCTGCTTGGACTTATCGGTTCCGGTGCGGACAGTGAAACAAGCAAAAGTATTGCCGCTCTGCTCGGTGAAAAATCGCTTGATATCGTGAATACAACGCTCGGAAAATATGCTCTTCAAAATTCTTCGGCAACCGGAGCGGATTATAATATCGTTGCAAATTCGGTATGGTCAAAAGGGCTTGTGAACACAGGCTACCGCAGCATTGTTAACGACACATATAAGGCGGATATATATGAAAACGGTATAGATGCAGATGCGGTCAACGCATGGATTGATCAAAAGACAAACGGAATTATTCCGAAGGCTATTAACTCCTTGCCGGCTGACACGGATATATTGCTTGTGAACACTGTTGCTTTCAATTCAAGGTGGTTCGATAAATTTGCAAGCGAAGATATAACCGAGGGAGACTTTAATTGTGCAGACGGTTCGGTTCGTACAGTATCTATGTTGAGCAGTACCGAAACGACAATGGTTAACACCGCAAACGCTGTCGGATTTGAAAAGCCGTACATTGATAAGCGGTATTCGTTTATTGCGGTTTTGCCGAAGGAAGGCGACTTGCAGAATTATTTAAACTCGTTCGACGGCACTGAACTTCAAAATATTTTAAATGGCAGAGAGAAAAAGAATGTTAATATAACTCTTCCGGAATTTGAAGCAGAATCCGATTATAATCTGAATTCCGTTTTTGATAAAATGGGAAGCGGTTCGATACTTGAAAACGCTGACCTTTCTGCTATCGCTCCTAACGGCGGCACGGTCTCGGCAGGTCATGTTGCTAAAATATCGGTTGGTGAAAACGGTACAAAGGCTGCGGCGGCAAGCTTTGCAGCGGTGCATACAAAACCGTATTCAAAAGAAAATGTTATTTTTGATAAACCGTTTATGTATATCGTTTATGATAATCAGTATCAAATGCCGCTCTTTATCGGAACAGTGAATAGCTGCGGCGTTGTAAAGTAAATATCAGCAGAATAAAAGGCGGGTTATCCCGCCTTTTTTCGTTTTTGTATATTAGTCGTGCGAATTTAATAATTTCCGCTGGACTTGGGGAGCGGAAAAGTGTATAATCAAAGTGTATAAAATAAAAAGGGTGTGTGACATTATGTTAAAAAAGGTTGTGTGCATTATCATGGCAGCTGCAACACTGTCGGCGGCTTCGTCCGCTGTTTTCGCTGAAACGGAGTCTGCCGAGTTTTCAAAAAACTCTTATAACTTCACAAAGCAAATGACGGTCGGTATCAATATCGGCAACACGCTCGACGCTATCGGCGGCGAGACTGCATGGGGCTGTCCTAAGATCGAAAAAGGGCTGATACAATCGTATAAAGCAAAGGGATTCGACACTGTCCGCCTGCCTGTCACATGGTATCAGTCGATCGACGCTGACGGCAATTTCAAGGATAACCGCGTTTTCATAAACCGTGTTAAAGAGGTCGTCGATTGGATCTACGGCGAGGGGCTCTATTGCATTTTAAACACTCATCATGAAATGTCCTGGCTCCGCACTTACTGGGAAGACAGCAACGGCGACGAAGACACCGCAAAAATGAATGCGATGTATGCCCGCTATTCTGTCCTTTGGACAAATATCGCCGAAACCTTCAAGGACTACGGCGAGCGACTCATTTTCGAGGGCTATAACGAGACACGCGCCGATGAAAATAACTGGAGCAGTATTGAGGACGATCTGGTAGCGCTTAAGAAGATCGGTCAGACATTTGTTGACGCTGTCCGTTCCACAGGCGGCAACAACGCAAATCGCTATCTTATGCTTGCAACCTACGGCGCAAGCTTCGGTGTCAGTGAAATCAATAAATATAAAATGCCGACCGATCCCGCAAATCATATTATCCTGAGTGTGCACAGTTATCTGCCGCACAGCTTCTGCTTCAAAGAGGGCACTTCATCGGTGTTCAACGAAACAGAGTTTAATAGTTACTGGGACAGTGCGATAGCGGCTCTCACGGAAAAATATCTTAAAAAGGGCATCGGCGTTATCATGGGCGAACTCGGTGCGGTCAACAAGGCAA
This sequence comes from uncultured Eubacteriales bacterium, assembly GCA_934486895.1. Classification (GTDB taxonomy): domain Bacteria; phylum Bacillota; class Clostridia; order Oscillospirales; family Acutalibacteraceae; genus RUG14109. The sequence continues at coordinate 21,161 of CAKSQZ010000018.1, forward strand.
ATACCGCCGAACGCGTTAAATATGCTGCTAAGGCGGCTTCGACCTGCCTTAAAAACGGGATCGTTCCCATCTGGTGGGATAACTATCATTCGGGCGAAAACGCCAATGTCGATACATTCGGCATAATCGATCGTCTTTCGCCTTACGATTGGACTTGCCAAAGCGTCGGCGAGAGCTTTGTAAACACCGCTTTGGAATATTCCGCGTCTCGCCCGAATTACGGCTTTAAAAAGGGCGATGTCAATCTTGACGATAAGGTCGATCTTTCCGATGTGCGGCAGCTTGTAGGCTCTATTGCGTCGGGCGAGGAGCTTTCAAGTGACATTGCAGACATCGCCGACTATAATTCCGACGGCTCTGTTAATCTTTCCGATGTCAGAGCTCTTGTTTCGGATATAGCCTCGGGCAATGTTCAGTAAACAAATCAAATTTTTAAAAACTCAGAGGTCGGAATCATGAAGTTTGAAAAGCTCGGACGGTTCGGCGTTTTTTGCTCCGATAATCACAAATTCGGAACGGACGCTGTTTTGCTTGCGGACTTTGCCTCGCCGAAAAGCGGAGAGCGAATGTGTGAATTCGGCTGCGGCTGCGGTATCATAACAATGCTTTGCTGCCAAAAACAAGCCGATCTTTCGGTGAATGCGGTCGATATTCAAAGCGAGGCGGTTCATCTTGCACGCCTTTCCGCCGATAAAAACGGTATCACTGACAGGGTGTCGGTCGAATGTGCCGATCTGCGCGATTTTTCGGCAGAGCATAAAGCACAGTTTGACCTTGTTGTGATGAATCCGCCTTATAAAAAAGCAGGTGCGGGACTTGTATCCGGCAACAAAGCTCGGGATATTGCCCGTTTCGAGACCTGCGGTACGATCGATGAGATCGCTTTCGCCGCGGCGGAGGTCTTGCGCTATCAGGGCAGATTTTGCATCTGCCACCGTCCGGAACGCCTGGGCGATGCGATCAAAGCCATGTATTCCGCAGGGCTCACGCCGAAAAAACTCAGAACAGTCAGCCAAAATAAAAACAGCCGCATATCGCTCGTTCTGCTCGAAGCGCGTAACGGCGGAAGCGACGGTATGACAGTTTGTCCGCCGCTGTTTATAGAGGACGAGAGCGAGCGGCTTTTCAAAGATTATTTCAGCGAAGAACGGAGAAAAACGGATGTCTAAATTGTATGTTGTCGGAACACCTATCGGCAACCTTTCGGATATGTCGCCGCGCGCGGTCGAGACGCTCGGGAGCGTTGATTTTATTGCCTGCGAGGACACGAGAGTGACGATGAAGCTGATGAATCGTTTTGATATAAAAGCACCGATGATAAGCTACCACGATCACAACCGTAAAATGCGCGGTGATGAAATATTGCGGCGGCTTCAAAGCGGCGAAAGCTGCGCGCTTGTGACCGATGCGGGAATGCCGGCAATATCCGATCCGGGCGAGGATCTCGTTAGGCTGTGCCGGGAAAACGGTATCGAAGTCGAATCCGTCCCGGGACCGACGGCGTTTGCGACCGCAATGGCGATCTCGGGTATGCCCGGCGGCAGATTCACATTCGAGGGCTTTTTGAGCGTTAATAAACAAAGCCGCCGTGAGCACCTCGATTCTATCAAAAACGAACACCGCACAATGATCTTTTATGAAGCTCCGCACAAGCTTTTGAACACGCTTAAGGATCTGCTCGAAACACTCGGCGACCGCGATACAGCCGTTTGCAGAGAGCTCACAAAACTGCATGAACAGGTTATCCTGACAACGCTTTCGGCGGCAGTCGAAAAATACGAGGCGGAAAAACCGATAGGCGAATTTGTGCTTGTTGTCGGCGGTAAAACAGAAACCGAAAAAGCGGAGTATACATTGCCCGAAGCGGTTGATATGGCGCTGAAGCTGGTCAAAGGCGGTATGCAGATGACCAAGGCCGCAAAGGAAGTTAGCAGCGAGACAGGCTTTAAGAAAGGCGATATTTACAGATCGATGCTTGAAAAAATGGAATAACCCCATGCCGTGTTTGCAGTGCGCTGTGAAAACACGGCTTTTTTGTTCCCAAAAAAACGAAAATCGGCAAAAACCAGTTGTAATTTCGACTTGGGTGTGATAGAATAATAAATAATTGTAATCAGATTTAATATGTATAGTGAGAGGACTGTTTTAAATGGTTTATGAAAATGAATACCGCACCCACGAATGCGGTCAGCTCAGAGAAAGCGATATAGGCAAAAGCGTTCGCCTTTCCGGCTGGGTCGAGAACATTCGTGATCACGGCGGTATCCTTTTTATCGATCTGCGCGATGAAACAGGCGTTACACAGATCGTTATAAAAGATGAAAAAATGCTCGAGAATGTCACAAGAGAGAGCGCTGTTAAGATCGCGGGCGAGGTTCTTCGCAGAAGCGAAGAAACATATAACCCGAAGATCGAAACAGGAACTGTCGAAGTCAAGGCGGAAAGCCTTGAGATCCTCGGCAGAGCAAAGGCAAATCTCCCCTTTGAAGTTGTTTCATCCAAAGAAACACGAGAGGATGTCCGCCTTTCCTATCGCTTCCTCGATCTGAGAAATAAAAAGGTTCATAACAATATCGTCTTCCGCTCGAAGGTTATCTCTTTCCTGCGCGAGAAGATGACCTCTCTCGGCTTTCTCGATATTCAGACACCGATCCTCTCGGCGTCCAGCCCCGAGGGTGCGAGAGACTATCTTATCCCGAGCCGCAAGCACAAGGGCAAGTTCTATGCTCTGCCGCAGGCTCCGCAGATCTTCAAGCAGCTTCTCATGGTATCCGGCTTCGATAAGTATTTTCAGGTCGCTCCCTGCTTCAGAGACGAGGACGCCAGAGCCGACAGAACACCGGGCGAGTTTTATCAGCTCGACCTTGAGATGGCGTTTGCAACTCAGGAGGATGTGTTTAAAGTCGCTCACGAGCTGCTTTACAGCACTTTCACAAAATTCTCGGATAAGCCTGTTTCAAAGGAGTTTTTGAAGATCCCTTATGAAACCGCAATGCTTAAATACGGCACAGATAAGCCCGATCTTCGCAACCCGCTTGAGATAATCGAGCTTTCGGATATGTTCGTTGAGACGGATTTTGCGCCGTTTAGAGGAAAGACTGTCCGCGGCATCAACGCTCCGTGCGGCAAGCAGTCGAAGGGCTTTTTCGAGAAAATGCTCAAATTCGCAACAGACGAAGTCGGCATGAAAGGCCTCGGCTATATCACTGTTTTGGAGGACGGTTCTTATAAAGGCCCGATCGATAAATTCCTAACTCCCGAACAGCGCGAGGAACTCCGCCGCAGAGCCGATCTCAAAACCGATGATGTGCTTTACTTTATCGCAGACACAAAGCAGAATGCTCCGAAATTCGCAGGTCAGATCCGCGAAGAACTCGGTATTCGTTTGGGACTGCTCAAGGATACATTTGAGATATGCTATATTATCGACTTCCCGATGTACGAGGAGGACGATGACGGCAAGATCATCTTCACACACAACCCCTTCTCAATGCCGCAGGGCGGGCTTGACGCACTAAACGGCGATCCGCTCAAGGTTCTCGCATATCAGTATGATATCGTTTGCAACGGCGTTGAGCTGGTTTCCGGCGCTGTGAGAAACCACGACACCGAGATCATGAAGAAAGCGTTTGAGATCGCGGGCTACTCGGAGGACGATTTGAAGGCTAAATTCTCATCGCTCTACCGCGCGTTCCAGTACGGTGCTCCGCCGCACGCAGGCATGGCGCTCGGTATCGACCGCACGCTTATGTTGTTGCGCGATGAGGAGAATATCCGCGAAGTCATCGCATTCCCGATGAACTCCAATGCGCAGGATGTATTGATGGGAGCGCCGAACGAAGTAACGGAACATCAGCTTCGCGAGGTTCATATAAAGCTTAGATAAAAAGGAGACGGGTGTATGGTAACGAAAGACGAGATACTTGATATTGCTCTGCTCTCTAAGCTCTCCGTTTCGGAGGACGAGCTTGAGGGGCTCACGGAGGAAATGATGAATATCATTAAATTTGCCGACACTATCAACGCTTTTGACGGCGAGATCGGCGAGTTTGACAATATCAACGGGCTCAAAAATGTGCTGCGGGACGATGAAGTCGTACCGTCTTACGACCGCAGCCGTATCCTCTCCAATGTAAACGGCGGAGAGGACGGATATTTCCCCGTTAAGAAGAAAATGTGAGCAAAGGAGTGTTGAAATGAAACCTTACAGCAAGATCAAAAAATACAACGCTCTGCTCAAAAACGGCGAGCTTTCGGCAGCCGAACTGACAGAAAAGTTCATCTCGGCGGTCGAAAAGGAAAATCCGGCTGTAAACGCCTATGTCAAAACCACTTTCGACCTCGCAAGAGCGCAGGCTCTCGCAGTCGATGAGAAAATAAAGTCGGGCAGGGAGATAGACCTTCTTGAGGGTATCCCGATGACATTGAAGGACAATATCTCGACAGACGGTATCGAAACCACCTGCTGCTCGAAGATCCTCGGCGGCTATGTCCCGATCTATGACGCTTTTGTCTGGGACAAGCTCAAAAACGGCGGTGCAGTCCTGCTCGGAAAAACCAATATGGACGAATTTGCAATGGGCTCTTCGTGCGAGACATCTTATTACGGCGGCGCGCACAATCCGCATAACACCGAGCATGTCTCGGGCGGTTCGTCGGGCGGTGCGGCAAGCGCTGTCGGTGCAAACATCGCGGTCTACGGTCTCGGCTCGGACACCGGCGGATCGATCCGTCAGCCGGCGTCGTTTTGCGGTATTGTCGGCTTAAAGCCGACCTACGGTGCTGTCTCGCGTTACGGTCTTATCGCTTATGCGTCGAGTCTTGATCAGATCGGTCCGATCACCACAAGCGTTGAAGACGCGGCTATCGTGTTCGATCATATTTCGGCGAAAGATCCGATGGATTCGACTTCTAAAGGAGCGACCGAAACAACAGCGGATAAGCTCACGGGAGATATAAAAGGTCTGAAGATCGGCATTGCAAAAGAGTATTTCGACGGACTTAACGACGATGTCCGCGAAAATCTTGAGAATGCGATCAAGACCTATGAATCGCTCGGCGCGCAGATCGTTCGTTTCGAGCTTCCGATCCTCAAATATGCGCTTCCGGTCTACTATATTCTCGCGTGCGCCGAAGCGTCATCGAACCTCGGCAGATACGACGGTATCCGTTACGGCTACCGCACCGAGAGCTACACCGGTATTCACGATATGATCTGCAAGACCCGTTCCGAAGGCTTCGGAAAGGAAGTTCAGAGAAGAATTCTGCTCGGAACTTATGTTTTGTCGAGCGGCTATTATGACGCTTACTATAAAAAAGCTCAGAATCTTCGCGGCAACATTGTCGAGGCATTCAGAAAGGCTTATGATATCTGCGATGTTATTCTCGCTCCGACCGTCCCGATGACGGCGTTTAAGCGCGGTTTCACCTCGCAGGACGCTGTCCAGACATATCAGACGGACATCTGCACAGTCCCCGTTAATATCGCGGGCCTGCCGGCTGTTTCCATTCCGTGCGGCAAGGGCGCAAACGGACTTCCTGTCGGAATGCAGCTTATCGGTAATTCGTTCTGCGAATCAACAGTTTTAAATGCGGCTTTCGCTTTCGAGCAAAACGCAGACGCTTATTTTGACACGGGATTGGGGGTCAGACTCTGATGGCGGAATATGAAATAGTATCGGGACTCGAAACTCATGTCGAGCTTTCCACCAAAACAAAGATCTTCTGCTCCTGCACAACGCAGTTCGGTTCAGAGCCGAACACGCATTGCTGCCCTATCTGCATAGGTCTGCCGGGCACAATGCCCAAGCTCAACCGTGAGGTCGTCCGCTATGCTGTCATGGCAGGCCTCGCAACACATTGCACCATTAACCCGATCGCCAAGATGGACAGAAAGAATTATGTCTATCCCGATCTGCCGAAAGCATATCAGATCTCGCAGTATGACAAACCGCTTTGCTCAAACGGCTATATCGAGCTGAAAAGCGGCAGACGGATCAGAATACTTCGTATTCATATCGAGGAGGACGCCGGCAAGCTTGTCCACGAGCACGGCGACACCTTTGTCGATTATAACCGCGGCGGCGTTCCGCTTATCGAGATTGTTACAGAGCCGGATATCCGCAGTATCGATGAAGCAATCGAGTATGTGGAAAAGCTCCAGCTTATAATGAAGTATATCGGCGTTTCCGACTGTAAGATGCAGGAGGGCTCGCTCAGATGCGATGTTAATATCTCGGTCAGAAAATCGGGCGATGAAAAGCTCGGAACAAGAACTGAGATCAAGAATATGAACTCATTTGCGTTTATGCAGAAGGCAATGCAGTATGAGTATGAGCGTCAGATCGATGTTATCGAGAGCGGCGAAAAGGTCGTTCAGGAGACCCGCCGCTATAATACCGACACCGGCGAGACCGAGCCGATGAGAGGCAAGGAGGACGCGCACGACTATCGTTATTTCCGCGAACCCGATCTTGTCACCATCGAAACGCCGCAGAGCGTTGTCGATGAGATCGCGGCAGAGCTGCCCGAGCTGCCCGACGCTAAGCTGAAACGGTACACAGAGGAGTATTCTCTGCCTGAAACAGACGCTATGATAATTGTGAAATACCGCAAGGTAGCGCAGTTCTTCGATGAAAGCGTCAAGGGCTTGAAAAAGCCGAAAAACGCGTCGAATATGATAATTTCGCAGATCTTCAAGCACCTCTCAACAGACGCTTCTAAGGAAGACTTTGAGCTGAAGTTTGAACACGGCGAGTTTAAAAAACTGCTTGGTCTTATTGAGGACGGTAAGATCAATATGAATCTTGCGAAGTCCGCACTCGATAAGATGATCGAGACCGGCAAACCCGTCAGCGAAGTCATTGACGAAAAAGATATGGGCGGAGTTGACGACGGCGAGCTCACCGAGATCTGCAAAAAGGTCGTAGCCGAAAATCAAAATGCCGTGAATGATTATAAAAACGGCAAGGAAGCGGCGTTTAAGTCGCTTGTCGGCGGTGTTATGAAGGCGACAAGAGGTAAAGCTAACCCTGTCAGAGCCACTGAGATCATCACCGGATTGATAAACGAATAAAATTTTGTCGCCCACGGCACCGTGAGTTTGCCGTGGGCGATGTCATCGTTTTAACAGCAGACCGTAATCAGTCACAGAGGCAGTCGCAAGCCCTTGTCAGCAGTGCTTCGGTGCTGTCGGAGCAACTGCACCCGCGTCTGTTGTCACGGTCGCGGTCTCTGCCGCAGCCGCAGCTGCAGCCGTTTTGAACGCTTGTTTCAGCCGCCTGAGAGCTGCCCTGATTGCAGCGGTCTGTTATCCTTGTCTTTGAACACTGCGAAAGACAATCCCTGTAAAACATAGAGTATCAATCCTTTTTAAACGCATAGATTAGACCTTGCGGTCTGTTTTATTATATTCATCGGCGCGCCGAACGGTGACGCCGCAGGAAAGGGGCAGACTATGCCGCAGCTTGAATGTATCAACC
>CAKSQZ010000019.1 GCA_934486895.1 uncultured Eubacteriales bacterium
TGGCAGGGGCAGAAGGACTTGAACCCTCGGCACGCGGTTTTGGAGACCGCTGCTCTACCAACTGAGCTATACCCCTGTATTTATCTATTTAATTGTTTTATATTGTGCCTCGGGGCCCTCTTGCGGTGCCCGAAAAACATTCGCTTTTCGCTTTGTTTTTCGACCGCGGCGCCAACAAACACTCGCTTCTTCGTCCGCCGGACGCGCTTCGTGTGTGTTGCCCGGCACGGGTTCTCACGACCGCTGCTCTACCAACTGAAGCTTTGACCCCTGTATATTTGCTGAAAAGTGGCGTTGGTGGGCCATCAGGGACTCGAACCCCGGACCGACCGGTTATGAGCCGGTTGCTCTAACCAACTGAGCTAATGGCCCGTTTCGGGCTGCGCCACATAGTTTATAAAGAAAAAGCGGCAACCTCTTTAAAGACTGCCGCTTTTTCTGGTGAGCTATCGGGGATTCGAACCCCGGACACCCTGATTAAAAGTCAGGTGCTCTGCCAACTGAGCTAATAACTCATATATATCTAAATCAGCGACATTTGTTATTATAACAATTTTGCGGTTTTTTGTCAAGCGTTTTTTATAAAAAATTATCTTATCGCGATACTTTTTTCAAACGGTTGAATTTGATGTTGTCTCGGGTTATAATATGATATATAAAAAACATAGGAGGTTGTTTTTATGAGAAAGAATTTCGGAGCGAAACCATGGACATATCCGCAGCCTGTGTTTATTATTGCGGCTTACGGCGAGGACGGTGTTGTTGATGCGATGAACGCCGCTTGGGGCGGTATAAGCGAGGGCAGCGAGATCTCGATGTGTCTCAGTGCAGGACATAAAACCGTGAAAAACATCTTGGCGAGCGGTGCGTTCACCGTAAGTATGGCAGACGAAGGCCATGTTGTTCAGTGTGATTATGTCGGCGTTGTTTCGGCGAACAACACGCCTGACAAGTTCGAGCGCGCTGGATTTCATGCGGAAAAATCGGAATACATCAACGCACCGCTGATAAAAGAGCTTCCGATGGCAATTGAGTGCCGCCTTGTGAGCTATGATGAGAAGACCTGCCGCATGGTCGGCGAAATAGTCAATGTCAGTGCCGATGAAAGCGTGCTGACAGACGGCAGAATAGATCCCGAAAAGCTACGTCCGATAACCTTTGATCCCGTAAACAACACATATATCGGACTTGGAAAATGTGTTGGGACCGCCTTTTCGGACGGCTACAAACTTAAATAAGCAAAAGACTTGCCGCCAGCGAAAATTTGCCGGCGGTTTTTGTTTTCTCTACTTGATGCCCTGTTTTGTCAGATTATCGTCACCTTTTCTGCCGTTCGCCATATTATGATACAGAAGCAGCTGCTTCCGGCCTCAAAACAGGCGATATTTTGCCGATATTATCGGCGGAAAGGTTGATTTTATGGATAACAAACGAACAAACGGCGAATTCGCAGACGCCGTATGCATCGACGCCGGCAAAGTTTACGACTCCTGCATGGACAGAGACTGTGCTGAAAATCTGCGTGTCTATTTTTCCGACAGCGCACAGGATAAAATCGCAAATGCCGTATCGTGCAGAGTGAGATGCGCAGAGCTTGTTGACACGAAGATCGATGTTGAACCCGTTGCTTTTAACAGGGGATACTATTCGTGCGACATAACTTTCTGCATTTCAGTTGTATGTGAGGTGCAGACAGGTAATTGCGCCTGCGGTCAGTATGAGACTCTGACAGGCCTGTGCCAATACTCAAAACGGGTCATACTCTGCGGCGGTGAAGGTGCTGTTAAGACTTTTTCATCCAGAGCCGTTTCCTGCGGTGAGGACAGCGAAGTGGTTGCAGACACAAATCTGCCCAGATGCACTGTTCAGGCGGTCGATCCGATCGTGCTCGATTCTAAGATCTGCCGCAAGTGCGAATGCTCCTGCTGCTCGTTCCCGCGCAGGGCGCTCTCGCTTATCGGCGGCAATGTTACGGATTCCGGCGAACGCGCGCTTTATGTCACGCTCGGAATATTCTCGATCGTTCAGCTCGTCCGCAATGTGCAGATGCTCGTGCCTGTATATGATTTCTGTGTTCCGCAGAAACAATGCACAAAGTCGAATGATTCTCCCTGCGACATTTTCAGCAATATTGAATTTCCGGTTGAAGAATTCTTCCCCGAATCCTGCGACAGCGATGAAGGCTGCGGCTGCGGTTGTTCCTGCCGTGACTGACAAACAAAAACAACCCGTCTTTTGTAAGACGGGTTGTTTGCTTTAATAATACTGCTTGTTATTTCAAATAAATAGAAACAACATTTGCCGCAATTATCAGAACAACGAAAGCGATAGCGATCACCTTTGTCCATTTAGCGAAAATAGCATCTGCCGCTTTTGCCTTACCTCTTGAAAGGAAAGTGTCCGCACCGCCGGCGATCGTGCCGGAAATGCCCTTGGATCTGCCTTCCTGAAGCAGAACTACCGCAATAATGATAAGCGCGAACAAGAAGATAACTGCGCCGAGAATATAATCAATTACGCTCACTTAATTTTTTCCTCCTATCACTGAAAATCTAAACAAGTAAACTTATTTTATCACACCGATTTGAAAAAATCAAGTGTTTTTTGCGGACAACTAATTATTCTTTGCCGTTTTCCGACGCTGCGGGAGCGATTGCATTGACCTGACGCTGCTGTCTAAGAGCAGAACGGGTCTTGCGCAGATCGTTCAAATTGGTCATCAGGCTTTCATCTGCCTTTGCCATAATATCATCGACAAATCCCTGAGCAGCTCTGCGCATCTCAAGCGACTTTGCATTTGCGGCATTGATCATTTCGGTTGCGCGAGCCTGTGCAAGGCGGGTTATCTCCTCCTGCGCGACAAGTGCGCGAGCACGCTCTTCCGCACCCTTGATGATCGATTCAGCCTCACGCTTTGCGTTGCTGACAATGTCGTTTCGGTCGTTCAAAACGCCGTTTGCCTGCTTTATCTCCTGCGGAAGGTTAAGACGGATATCATCGATAATAGCGCGGACCTTCTCGGTCACGATAATGGATCTTCCTCCGAAAAATCCTGTGCTGTTATCAAGCACTTCGTCCAATTCATCAAGCAAATCTTCAATGTTCATCTTTTATTCACCTTTCCTGCATAATCTTTTTTTAATTTCATAGGCAAGACACTCCGGAACAAAATCCGAAATATCACCGCCCATTTTCGCAACTTCCTTCACAACCGACGAACTGAGATACATATTCTCCGCTCTTGTTGTGAAAAACACGGTTTCTGCATCGGGGTTGAGCTTTTTATTCGTCAGAGCCATCTGAAATTCATACTCAAAGTCGGACACCGCACGCAGGCCCTTGACTATCGCCTTTGCACCCTTGCTTCTGACATAGTCGGCAAGCAAGCCGTCATATGTATCGACCTCGACATTCGGGATGTCCGCTGTCGATTTTTTTATCATTGCTACTCTTTCCTCCGCAGTGAAGCTCGGGCTCTTTGAAGAGTTCAGCATGACGACGACGATTACCGAATCGAATGTCGAACAGGCTCTGCGGATTATATCGATATGACCGAGTGTCACCGGATCAAACGAGCCGGGACAGACCGCTGTTATCTTTTTCATTATCATTACCTTTTCAAAGCTGCTGTTTGCGATAAACCGTTACCGAAACTTTGCCGTATCTGTATTTTTTGACAGCCTCAAAGCCGCTCATTTGCTCGGGGAGCTCCTCATCGGACGCTGTTTCACAGACGAGAATGGCTGCATCGGAGGTTTTGCAAAAAAGCTTTTCAGCCGCCTTTTCAACAAGACCTTTATGATACGGCGGATCAAGAAAAACTATATCGAACCGCTCTGTGCAGCGCATGAGATATGCTTCCCAATCGGAATTTACGACTGACGCTCTGCCCTCAAAGCCGCACGCCGCAAGATTTTTGCGGACACACTCGAGCGAACGGGCAAAGTTATCCACAAAGACGGCATAACCCGCGCCTCGGCTGAGAGCCTCGATACCGAGCTGACCCGATCCTGCGAACAGATCGAGCACTTTTCTGCCCTCGATGTCGAACTGAATGGCGCTGAAAACGCCTTCTTTCACACGATCGACTGTCGGTCGGACATCGATCCCCTCGGGGGCGACCAAGCGCTTTCCTCTTTGCGAGCCGGTGATAACTCTCATTATAAGATCATTCCTTTCGCAAATCGATAGCACTGATCACGGTATCTCTTTTACATTCTACACTAAAACGAAAGTTTCGTCAATAGTTTTTTATTCTTTATTTTGTTTTTCCGGCGAAGGCGTTTTGTCGAGTGCATCGAAAATTTCTGTCAGCAGCTGCTGCCGCGATTGTTGTTTGTCACGAAATCTCACCGAAACATACGGCTTTGCGCCTGCCGAGATCAAAACTCTGCCTCGGAGCGCGCCCGCAAGCGACGACGCAACAGTGAAATCGAACTGCGAAAAATAGATAAGCAGCACGCCCGAACGCTCCGAGATCTCCTTTATGCCGAGTCCGATCGCTCGGTTTCTCAAAAACGCAATGTCGATAAGTCCCGTGACAGGTGACGGCGGCTCGCCGTAGCGGTCGATAAGCTCGTCGATAACATCGCGCGAATCCTCCTCGGTGCGTATCTGCGCTATGCGGCGGTAAATATTGAGTCTGTCCGGTGTTGACGGGATATAGTTTTCCGGAATATGCGCGACGATCTGAAGATCGACCGTACATTCCGCCTGAGGTTCGGGTTTTTCGCCTCTTTTTTCTTTTATGGCGTTTGAGAGCAGGCGGACATACATATCGTATCCGACGGCTTCAAGATGACCGTGCTGATTTGCGCCGAGGACATTTCCCGCGCCTCTTATCTCAAGGTCGCGCATGGCGATCTTGAAGCCGGAACCGAACTCGGTGAACTCCCTGATAGCCATAAGCCGTTTTTCGGCGATCTCGGAAAGCGCTTTGCCGCGCCTGAATGTGAAATAAGCATACGCTCTCCGGCTGGATCTGCCGACTCTGCCTCTTAGCTGATGAAGCTGAGAAAGCCCGAAACGATCGGCGTTTTCGATGATCAGCGTGTTCGCGTTTGCGATATCGACGCCTGTTTCGATGATCGTCGTGCAGACAAGCACATCGATCTCATCGTCGAGCATACTGCGCCAGATAGCCGAAAGCTCGGCCTCCCCCATTCTTCCGTGTGCAACAGCTACTCTTGCATCGGGCACGGCTTTTTGAATTTTTGCGGCAACAGTGCCGATGCTGTCTATCGCGTTGTGGATATAATAGACCTGCCCGCCTCGGTGAAGTTCGCGGCGTATAGCATCGTACAGCACGGTGTCGTCATGCTCGATAACATAAGTCTGAACAGGGTGACGGTCGGTCGGGGCTTCCTCGATGACCGACATATCACGAATGCCCGACATCGCCATATTCAGCGTTCTCGGAATAGGCGTTGCCGACAGAGTCAGGACATCGATATCGGGGAACGACTGCTTTATCTTTTCCTTTTGCGCGACTCCGAAACGCTGTTCCTCGTCTACGATGAGCAGTCCGAGATCGTGAAACTTTATGTCTTTTGAGATCATGCGGTGTGTGCCGACGATTATATCTATCTGCCCGAGTGCCAGCTTTTTCTTTATCTCCGTTTGCCGGCGCGCCGAGCGAAATCTTGAGAGCATTTCGACATTAACCGCAAAACCCTCCATTCTCTCAAGCAGCGTGCGATAGTGCTGAAGCGCTAAAATAGTTGTCGGGACAAGAATGGCGCACTGCTTGCCGTCGAGCACGCATTTAAAGGCAGCTCGCAGAGCGACCTCTGTTTTGCCGAAGCCGACATCGCCGCAAAGCAGGCGGTCCATCGGGACGCTTTTTTGCATATCCTGCTTTATTTCATCGCAGCATTTGAGCTGATCATCGGTCTCCTCATAAGGAAAGCGGTATTCAAAATCGTGCTGAAGATCGGTGTCCTCAGAGAAGGCATAGCCCTTTGAAGCCGCTCTTTCGGCATAAAGCTTGATAAGTTCATCTGCCATATCGGCAACTGCAGACTTTACCCTGCTTTTTGTTTTCTGCCATCTGTCGGACCCGAGTTTATCAAGCTTTACCGCACCCGATTCACCCGAACCGATATATTTCGACACGATATCGAGCTGTGTGACGGGGACATAAAGGATCTCGTCCGCACGGTACTTTATCTTGATATAATCTTTCACAATGCCGTCTTTCTCGATCTTTCTAATACCGTCAAACAATCCGATACCGTAGACGCTGTGGACGACATGATCGCCGACTTTCAGCTCTTCGAGCGAGCCGATAGACGCGCCTTTGAGTCCGTATTTCTTGCGCTTTTGCCGGCAGGCGGACGAACGCGCATTTGTAAACACGGCGGTCTTTATCGAGGTGTATTCCACGCCGGACGAAAGTGTGCCCGGTGTCACGAAAACCGTGCCTGCCGCCGCTCCGACCGGGTCTTCGCTGTACACTGCACTGAGTCCGTTGTCTGAAAGCAGATCGCAAAGCGAGCGAGCCGCCTTTTCGGTACCGCAGACCAAGATGACTTTGAATTTTGAATGCACAAGCGGCGCTATGTCCTCCGCTGTTTCGGCGGCCGTTCCCGAAAACGGCGCTAACGCTCTTGTTGAAAAATCGACATGATCCTTTGAGCGGATACGGTCTGAACGCACTGTGAACGGATCGGAGATCACGCACAGCCCTTTTTGCAGTTTTGACATAAGCTCGCCGTTATTGAGATAAAAGTCGCACAGCTCGCGAGTGAGCTCGTGCTCCTCCAAAAGCTGAGTTATAAGCTCCGACTGCACTGTATAAAAGCTGTCGATCCGCTCAAAAACGGCGTTGCGGTCATCGATGAAAAACAGCGGATCGCTGAGATAATCGAAAGCGGTGCACTTTTCGTCATAGCAAAGCGACAGATATTTATCCGCATTGGACGGCAAAATGCCGTTTTTAGCATTATCGGCGTCTCTCAATATCAGGTCGGCTGCGGTTTTATCGCGGCAGCGGTCTGCAAGATCGGAAAGCTTTTTTGAAAGCTCAGACCCGCTCGGAAAGATTATCTCTCTCGCGGGGGTTATGACCACGCTGTCCGTGCTGTCGTTTCGGCGCTGTGTTGCGACATCGAACGAGGAGATGCTGTCGATCTCATCGCCCCAGAATTCAATTCGCACAGGGTCTGCCGCGGCAGGTGTGAACACATCCACTATGCCGCCTCTGCGCGCAAACTGACCTGCCGCCTCAACGGAATCGACGCGCAAATATCCGCCGCCGATGAGTTTTTCGCAAAGGCTGTCGGGGCTGATCTCACTGCCGCTTTCAAGCGTCACGCAGACGCTGCTCAGCCGACCGGGCGGGATCGTGCGGACGGCAAGTGCATCCGGCGTTGCGATGAGAGTTACCGAACTGTCGGTGAGCAAACGGTAGAGCGTTCCCGCTCGGGAGCGTTCATACTCTCTTGACGCGCCAGAAGAACTGCGGAGATCGAGATCCCGCGCTTCGAGTACAACGCTGTCGCGCCCCTGTGAAAAAAGATCATCTTTTAATTTGAATGCCGCCCCTTCGTCGGGCGCAACGACAACTACCCGACGATGAAGATCGTCGGGCAAGGCTGAAACAATATTCGATTTTGCCGTGCGGCAAAGCCCTGTCACCGAGATCGGCGAGGTGCCTGCCTTGAGCGAACGCATAAGGTGAGTGTATTCGGGCGTTCGCTTAACAAAACAACTCAGAAAATCCATTTTTACTCCGTTTTAAGAATTATATCTTGACATGGCTTTGTCGGTTTCACCGAGCGCGATCATCAGCGCAGCGTCCGCCGCTTTTTTTGCGGTGTCGCAAACTGCCTTCATTTCGTCCTGCGAAAACCTTGAAAGCACCCATTTTGCAAGGTCATAGTCGGGGTGCGGCTTTTTGCCGATGCCTATTCTGATCCTTGAGAAATCATCGTGTCCTGTGAGATAAATAATGTTTTTAAGCCCGTTCTGACCGCCGTCGGACCCTTTGCGGCGGATTCTCATTCTGCCGACTTCAAAATTCACATCGTCGCAGATAACCGTCAGATCCTGAGCGCCGAGCTTATAAAAGTTCATCGCTTCGACAACCGCTTCTCCCGAGAGATTCATGAATGTCTGCGGCTTTATCAGAAGCAGTTTTTTATCCTTATAATCGGCAAAGCCGCAAAGCGATTTGAATTTCAGGCGATCGACCTTAACATCGAGCTTCTGAGCCAGTGTATCGAGCGCGATAAACCCTGCGTTGTGGCGGGTCTGCTCATACTGACTGCCTGGGTTGCCGAGCCCTACGATGATATGATCAACGCTTTGCGCGAATTTTTTTCTCGAAAACATCACTTTACTCCTTTTGCGCCGTTATTTTATGCAAATTTATATTTAATAATAACACATTTTGATGGATTTTTCAACCGTCTGCACGGATATTAAAAGGTCTTTTGCGTAAAAAGCAAAAGACCTTTTTCGGTTAATCAAGCTCGAATGCGCCGGTGTAGAGCTGATAATACTTGCCCTTTTGAGCTATCAGATCGTTATGACTGCCGCGTTCGATTATTCTGCCGTGTTCAAGCACCATGATAACATCTGAATTGCGGACTGTTGAAAGTCGGTGGGCTATGACAAACACCGTTCTGCCTTTCATAAGCGAGTCCATTCCCGCCTGCACTATCGACTCCGTTCTTGTGTCGATAGACGAGGTGGCTTCGTCGAGTATCATAACGGGCGGATCTGCAACAGCCGCTCTCGCTATCGCAATAAGCTGGCGCTGACCCTGAGAAAGCTGACCGCCGTTGCCTGAGATAACGGTGTTGTAGCCTTCGGGCAGACGGCTGATAAATCCGTCGGCATTGGCGAGCTTTGCCGCCGCATAGACTTCTTCATCGGTAGCGTCGAGCTTGCCGTAGCGGATATTCTCCATTATAGTGCCTGTGAACAGATTAGTGTCCTGCAGAACCATGCCGAGCGAACGGCGCAGATCGCTTTTCTTTATCTTATTGATATTGATACCGTCATAACGGATCTTGCCGTCGGCTATATCATAGAATCGGTTGATAAGATTGGTTATCGTTGTTTTGCCTGCGCCGGTCGCGCCGACAAATGCGACTTTCTGACCGGGCTTTGCATAGAGCGAAACATTGTGGAGCACGATCTTATCGGGGTTGTAGCCGAAATCGACATCGAACATACGTACCTCTCCGCACAGCTCGGTGTAGGTAACGGTGCCGTCGGAATGGGGATGTTTCCACGCCCAAAGGCCTGTTCGCTTATCGCTTTCGGTTATCTCGCCGTTAACACGCTTTGCATTGACAAGGGTCACATAGCCGTCGTCCTGCTCGGGCTGTTCGTCCATCAAAGCGAAAATTCTGCCCGCGCCAGCAACTGCCATAGCGATCATATTAAGCTGCTGAGCGATCTGGTTTATCGGCATATTAAAGCTTCTCGAAAGCTGTAAAAACGCTGCGATCGCGCCGAGCGTGAGTCCGCCGCCAAAGCCGCTGACCGCCAAAAGTCCGCCGATCATTGCAATCAGAACATATTGAATATTGCCGAGATTGTTCATAACAGGTCCGAGAATATTCGCATAGGTATTCGCGTTGGTCGCATTATCGCACAGTTCATTATTCAGCTTATCGAAATCCTCTTTGGAGCGCTCCTCATGGCAGAACACCTTAACGACCTTCTGCCCGTTGATCATCTCTTCGATATAGCCGTTCACAGAGCCGAGACTCTCCTGCTGACGGACAAAGAACCTGCCGCTCTTTGAGCCTATTTTCTTTGTGGCAAAAAGCATGACGACCAGCATTAAAAGCACTAAAATCGTTAGCTGCCAGCTTGTTATCAGCATTGAAACAAACACCGAAATTATCGTCACCGCCGAAGAGAGCGTTTGCGGTACTGTCTGCGAGATCATCTGGCGCAGTGTGTCGGTATCGTTTGTGTAGCAGCTCATGACATCGCCGTGGGTATGGGTGTCGAAATATCTTATCGGGAGGCTCTGCATTTTGGTGTACATCTCGTCGCGCACCGTTTTGAGTATGCCCTGCGACACGAACACCATGATAAGGTTGAACGCGAGGGTGCTCAGCACGCCCGCAAGGTAAATTCCGCCCATCATGCCGATCGCCTTGAGCAGCTCTGCAAAAAGCGGTGCGGGATCTGCCGCTCCGATAAGCGGTGTGATATAATCATCGATCAAAACCTGCAAAAACAGCGAGCCTGCTACTCCTGCGAGCGAGCTCAAAAGGATAAATACGACGACTAAAACAACCCTGAACTTATATTTCATAAGATACGACATTATTCTGCCGATTATCTTCAGATCGAAGCTGTCTTTATTGAAATTCATTGCTCCGTGCGGAGGTCTTCCGCCCGGGCCTTTCGGTGCCGGTTGTCTCATTGTGCGTCACTTCCTTTCGTCTGTGTTTCATAGATCTCGCGGTAAATGTCGCTTTGTTTCATCAATTCGTCATGCGTGCCGAATGCGGCGATCTCGCCGTCATCCATAACGATGATACGGTCGGAATCCTCGACCGATGAAATACGCTGAGCGATAATAAACTTGGTCGTGTTCGGAATCTCTTCTCTGAACGAACGGCGGATAGACGCGTCTGTCGCTGTATCGACTGCGCTTGTGGAATCGTCGAGCACCAATATCTTCGGATTTTTCAGCAGCGCTCTCGCAATGCAAAGACGCTGTTTCTGACCGCCCGAAACATTGGTTCCGCCCTGCTCGATATGAGTATCGTAGCCGTCGGGGAAGGTTTTGATAAACTCATCGGCATTCGCAAGACGGCAGACATGCTCGATCTGCTCGTCGGTCGCATTTTCGTTGCCCCACTTAAGGTTATCCTTGATACTGCCCGAAAACAGCACATTTTTCTGAAGCACCATTGCGACATTATCGCGAAGCGCCTTGATATCATAATTGCGAACATCTACACCGCCGACCTTGATACTGCCTGTGGACACATCGTAAAGTCTGGGTATGAGCTGAACGAGAGTTGATTTCGATGAGCCTGTGCCGCCGATGATACCGATAGTCTCGCCCGATCTTATCTTTAAATTGACATTTTTAAGGCTGTATTTATCGCTTCCTTTTTTATAGCTGAAGTTGACATTATCAAATTCAACCGAGCCGTCTTTGACCTCAAAAACAGGATCATCATTGTCGGTGATATCGCTCTTTTCATCGAGGATCTCAACAATACGCTTTGCGGACGCCTGCGACATTGTTATCATAACAAATATCATCGAAAGCATCATAAGACTGCTGAGTATCTGCATTGTGTACTGCACCATGCTCATGAGCTGACCGGTAGTCATACTGCCGACCTGAATGAGCTGCGCCGAGAACCAAGATATAAGCAGCATACAGCCGTAGACGCAAAACTGCATTATCGGAGATATTGCCGAAAGATAGCCCTCCGCCTTTGTGCTGAGCTTGTAGATAAGGCCCGATACCTTTTTGAACTTGCGCTCCTCATACTCTTCTCTGACAAAAGCCTTAACAACGCGGATACCGTGCAGATCCTCCTGAACGGTGTTGTTCAGCTTATCATAGCTTTTGAACATCTTATCGAACACCTTATGAGTCTTGAGCATCAAAAATGCGACCGAAATGACAAGCAGCGGAATTGCGATCAAGAATGTCATTGAGATCTCGGAATTAACGCGCATCGCCATGACAAACGACAGGATAAACATAAACGGCGAACGCACCGCTATTCTGATTATCATCTGAAAAGCGTTCTGTACATTGGTGACATCGGTCGTGAGTCGTGTTACGATACTTGCCGTGGAGAATTTATCGATATTGGAAAACGAGAAATTCTGAACATTATAGAACATATCGTGGCGAAGGTTTTTCGCAAAGCCGGCGCTCGCTTTCGCCGCAAATTTGCCCGCTAAAACGCCGAACAAAAGCGACACCATAGCGCAGACAAAAAGCACTGTTCCCATTTTGATGATATAGGGAAGATCGCCTTTGTTAATACCGTTATCGATAAGATCAGCCATTAAAAACGGAATGATAACTTCCATTATGACCTCTATCAAAACTGTGATCGGTGTCAGTATTGCCGAGGCCTTATATTCCCTCACACAGCCTGCTAACTTTTTTATCATTTTGTTTTCTCACCCTTTCATTTGTCGCCTAATGCGCAGTTTTGCCTGATCGCTTCGGCAACACGATAAAAAACACAAAGATCGTTTTCATCAATGTTTTCGATGAGCTGACTGTCGGTCATTTTAAGACAGCTCAGTATCTTCTCATCTGTTTTTTTGCCGAGCGGTGTGAGCGCAAGCTTTTTCAGCCGCATATCGCTTTCATCGCTCGAGCGTTCGACATAGCCCTTTTTCTCCATGAGCTTGATAATATTAGTGACTGTGGCGCGCGAGATGCCGAACTCCTGCTCAATATCGCGCTGAAAAATATCTCTTTCGCTTCTTTTGATATAGCCGATAATTCTGCCGTGCATTGCGGTAACAGTGTCGATACCGCTTTTGCGCATATTATGATCGATCTTTCTGCCGACTGCATTACTTAATATCTTGATCTCATGGCTGATCGGAGGCATTTGCTCTGTTGTCATAAACATCAGCTCCGTTTTAATATTGTTTGATAGCTAACAATATATATTATATCCGCTTGATTTTAATTGTCAACACCCTTTTTTATTTTTAACAAATTGGTCATATTTAAAGAAAAAACGGACGGCAAAAGCCGTCCGACTTATCAAAACACTGCACGTTCATAGTCCTTTTTGAGCCGTTCTAGTATCT
The DNA here is from genome assembly GCA_934486895.1 of uncultured Eubacteriales bacterium. Lineage (GTDB taxonomy): Bacteria > Bacillota > Clostridia > Oscillospirales > Acutalibacteraceae > RUG14109. The sequence goes on from CAKSQZ010000019.1 coordinate 12,778, forward strand.
TTTTCTCGAGCCTTGAGATATAGCTTTGCGAAATGCCGAGAGCCGCCGCGACCTGCTTTTGAGTGTGCTCGCCGTAGCCACAGAAACCGAACCGCATCTGCATTATTCTGCGTTCTCTTTCGGGAAGCGACTCGACAAGCTTCATCACGATATTCCGCTCGTCCTCACGCTCGATATCGCGGTTTACAAGGTCGGGATCGGAACCCAAAACATCGGAAAGCAGCAGTTCGTTGCCGTCCCAATCGACATTCAGCGGTTCGTCTATGCTGACATCGTTTTTATACTGCGAGCTTTTTCGCATAAACATGAGTATTTCGTTTTCGATACACCGCGAGGCATAGGTCGCGAGCTTGATATTTTTATCGGTGCGAAAGGTGTTGACAGCCTTTATCAGCCCTATCGTTCCGATCGAGATGAGATCCTCGATATTAGCGCCGGGCGCGTCGAACTTTCGCGAGATATACACGACCAGGCGCAAATTGTGAGTTATAAGCGTGTCGCGTGCCGAGCTGTCGCCCTGTTCATACGCCTTTAGTGCCTGTTTTTCCTGCTCGTCCGTCAGCGGTTCGGGCAGATTCATCGGGCCGTTTATGTAGTAGACGGGATCTTTCGGGCGCAGCTTTGAAATCACCCGATACAGCACGGTTTTCAATCTTGACAACAATTTCATATTACCACTCCGATCACATTTTCATAAGTATGTCCGACGGAAGCAGCGCGGAAAAACCGTTGTCGAACGGTTTTTCGGCTACCGCGACCGTTATATTGTCATAGTCGGCGCTTTTTGAGCCGAGCGAGATACGCACCTTATCGGGGCGAAACGCTTTTATCACGCCGTTTTCACACCCGACCGAGCAAAAAGGCAGGCAGCGGTAGCCTTTCATCTGCTCTATCGGACGGTCGATGAAGTCGGGCGCTATCACGACAACAGGGTCGCCGGTGTAGACATCGTGAAGTGTGCAGCCTGTATCGAGCACCGCGCGGCAGGTGAGCATTTTGCCGCCTGTTATAACGGTGAGATTGCCCTCGATCTTGTCCGCTTTGACCCTTGAGCACAGCCGCTCTATGAGCTTCAGCAGGACATAGCTTATCGCTGTGAACAGGATAAGCATTATCGGGCTTATATCGAAGTATACTCCGCTCGGAGTCGATAAGATCTTGTCCTGCCCGAAAACGAGCGACAATGCAAGCACCGCGCCGCCAAGCGCAAAGCTCATAAGCAAGAATGCACAGCCGAATCTCATAAGCACTCTTCTTTGTCTGACACCGCACACGCACACGCAGATAACAGCGCAAAGCAGGCATTTGAGCAAAACGGAAATAAACGAGCCGAGCAGTTCGGACTGCGGCTCAGGCAGAAATATCGCAAACGAGCCGATCGCGCCGATCGCCGCACCGAGCAAAAGCCTGCGGCGTTTTATTTTCAGGCGGACGGCTCCTGCCGAGAGCATAAGCAAAAAATAATTTATTATGAGATTAAGGCAAAACAGCAGATCTATATAAACCGTCAATCATACCGCCTCCCTTAAATAAAATCAGAATAAATACATCTACACTTTGATTATAGTAGCCGATGCGCTTAAAATATGTCGAAACAAGAGAACGTTTTAAATTTAAAAACAAAAATCCCCGCCTTTTCAAGGCGAGGATAAAAATTATTTTTCTCAGATATTTTTGAGCACTTCAAGCAGAGTCTCGGCAACATATTCAGCGTCGTCCTCTGTCATCTTGGTGTTGAGCGGCAATGTTATTTCATTTGCAAAATGATTGTATGCATTGGGATAATCGGCAATGTCAAAGCCTAAGTTTTTATAGGCTGTGAGCATCGGGAGCGGCTTATAATGCACATTGCAGGCAACGCCGTTTTGCGCCATCCGCTCGATTATCAGGTTGCGCTGTTCGCTTGAGATACCGTCGATCCGAAGGATATAGAGATGACCGTCCGACTGATTTTTCTCATCGAAATGGCAAAGCGGCATGAACTTCTTATCCGAAAGGCGTTCGTTGTATATCTCGATAAGACGCTTGCGCTTTTTGAGCATACCGTCGTATCTTCTGAGCTGAGCAAGACCGATAGCCGCCATGATATCCGTCATATTCATCTTATAAAGCGGAGCTACGATATCATACTCCCAGGCTCCCGCCTTTGTTTTTGCAAGCGCGTCTTTATTCTGACCGTGCAGCGACAAAAGCTGAAGATCTTTATATATCTTTTCGTTATCGAGAAAATCTCGGCTGCGCCATGTCAGCGCACCGCCCTCGGCAGTTGTGAGGTTTTTGACCGCATGGAATGAGAACGATGTGAAATCGGCAACATTGCCGGCGTGTCTGCCGTTCTGCACTGAGCCGAACGCATGAGCGCCGTCTGTCAGAACGATTATACGCCCAAAGCCGCTTTGGATCTCACCCTTCGGTTTGAATTTATCGCGGTGGCGTTCGACTATCTCAAAGATACGGTCATAGTCGCACATTCTGCCCGCAAGGTCAACCGGTATGATGACCTTTGTTTTATCGGTTATCATCTTATCGAGCTTATCGTAATCCATCTCGAAAGAGTCGCTTGAAATATCGCACATTCTGAGCGTTGCGCCGACATGGCAGACAACGCTTGCTGTTGCGGTGTATGTATAAGCCGGAACGATGACCTCATCACCCTCGCCCACGCCGAGAACTCTGAGCGCAAGCTCAGCGGCGGCAGTCGCCGAGTTGAGGCAGACAGCCTTATCGGTGCCGCAAAGCTCGGCAATCTCACGCTCGAACTGCTTGGTTTTAGGGCCTGTTGTTATCCAGCCGGAGCGGAGCGCCTCGGTTACCGCACGGATCTCGTCCTCGCCGACATCGGGCGGGGAGAACGGTATATTTCTCATCTTTATTCTTCCTTTCGGGCAGTTTTTTAAATCTATCCCCACTGCCGAGCTTTATTATACCACCGGTGTCTGAAAAAATCAACCGTCCCGAAAGCGAATAATAAACAATAAGATTTTTTGTTTCTGTCTATTCTTAAAAAGCGTTGGGTTCTGCATCGATCACAGGCTTGCACCACTCGTTTACTATTGCTGCCTGCACGGCTCGTAAGGTTTTGCAGGGTTTTAGTGACCGGTGTTCCGATAACCGCATTGAAAAATTAAAAGTAAATAAAAATGAGCCGAAAGGGGGACACCTCTTGGCTCATTTTTGTGGTTGTGCAAGTTTTTTATTATTTTTGAAGATTTGAATCTTATCGTTGTAGTAGTGAAAATAGCTTAATCAGTAGAAATTATTAGGGATTATTAATCTGGAGAACTCGGTTCCGTATCATCTGCGGATCTACAACAGTAGAAATTATTAGGGATTATTAATCCTTTGTTTCGTCGAGTAGGCGCATAATCTATCTACAACAGTAGAAATTATTAGGGATTATTAATCGTGTCTATTCAGCGGAGTACCGCCGTATCTACAACAGTAGAAATTATTAGGGATTATTAATCCGGCGCAGGCTTCGCGTCGAGCGCCTATCTACAACAGTAGAAATTATTAGGGATTATTAATCTACGGTTAATTGCAAGGTGGCTTTTTCATCTACAACAGTAGAAATTATTAGGGATTATTAATCACTTGTGGCACTTGTCAACTATTTCGCATCTACAACAGTAGAAATTATTAGGGATTATTAATCAACCGCAAAAGAAGAAAAGGTTGCAAATCTACAACAGTAGAAATTATTAGGGATTATTAATCCCTTGGATTGTTATAATTCACAAATTTGCTTTTAGCAATTTGTTGAATATTAATAAAAAATATAAGTTTACAGACTAATAATCCCTTTCAATTTATAATTATACCATATTCAGACCGAGGTTTGCAATTTTATTTTACAATTAGTAAATCAGAATCCTCATTTCTTGCATATCCGTACTTTTCAACTTGCTAAAGGTTGTTCGCTCATCTTTGCGTGTATTCAAGCCATTCGGCATTAGATATACTAAGTTTTGCTTTATTAAGCATATCGTCCGGAGTGTCTTTTAATACATTTATTGCCCAAAGTGCTTTTCTTGCAATATTATATGCACCGTTGGCATCGGCATCGCAAGGCAAAGCGGCATTTGTTCCTTTATAGTTACGACTGTCATAGAACTCACCGTTTTCATTTGCAACAGGAGAAATGAGATAGTCATCTTCCGGTAATGTGCTGCCGGAAATACTGTTTCTCATTTGAAGTGTTAATGAAAGAAGTTTTATCAATCGCCTGTAAAAATCAGCATTGGAAATGCTTAAAATAGAATTCTTAAGATTGCCTTTATAATCAATGCCGAATTCATTAAACAACGACTTAAATTCATCGGTAAGAACAATTTTCTTATTGTCCCGCTCATTATTCTTTTCTTTGTTTTTGATGGTTAAAATCCTGCTTGAATTAGTGCAAACAGTCCAAGATTTTTTGAAGTCTGAATTGCATCTCGGGAATTTACTATAATCAATACAAAATTCAAACATATCGGTATTTGCATTATATTTGATATCATCAATTGTTTCGAATAACTTTTTCGCTTCCGGCACGCTTGTGTATTTTGGCTTCAAAAGATTAACAAAACCGGTTACCGGGTCTATTTTACTTGTATTCCACGCAGGAACATAAAAGATGATGCCGTTTTGCTTAGCCTTATTTACGCCATCAAATTTATTCGTAAGCTGATATGCTCTTAAAAGACCGCCGTCTTCTGTCGGATCTGCCTTTTTATCAATAAGCAAATTAAGTTTTGAAATAAGCATATTTTCAAATTTTTGATAAACTTGCTTTTCAACAGGAAATCTGCCACGCTTAAAGCCAAAGTTCAAATCTTCCATAGCAATAACAGCGTCATATTTAACGACTAATTCACAAATTTTGTGAACAACCTGGCTGATATAGCCTTCTTTGAGTTCCTTTATATTTTCAACAGAGGTCCAATTTTTTCTTGCTTTATCACTTTTCTTTCCTTTTGTGCCCAAAAGCTTTTGATAATCAACTCTGTGTCCGTTATCACTGATTATTTCATTAAGCGACATTTGCTCAACGATTTTACCGTTTGAATTGATGATGCTTATATAAATCAGGTTCCTTTCGCCGCGGTCAATGCCGATAACATAATTATCGTCTTTATATTTAACTGCCTTACGAACATCAAAATTTAAAAATTCCTGACCGTGTGCCTTGAAGTTGATTGTAAAAGGCACGTGAAGTGAAAATTGCCTTTTGGTAAATCTCCTGTCTTTTACAATATCATACTCAAAAACGCTTTCTTTTTTCTCGTTATCAGGGTTGTTGTTTTTAATCGGTTGATTAGCATGGTGAGTTATTTTCTCTTTATCGCTGATACTTGCTTCACGGTAGAACATCTCGGCTTCGCCGTTGAGCTTGTATACTACATTTGATAAGTTCCTCTCATCAAAAAGCATTTTGAAATATAAAGTATGTAAATTAGGAGTTCCTTTGCTGTACTTTGAAAAGTCTTTATTGTAGATTTGGAAAAGATAGATATATCCGTTGTCTACAAGCTCATCAACATAGTTTTTAGATATTTTATTAAAACTTACAGAATAACCCTGATCCGAAATTTCTCGATAAAATTCACTGATATCGTTATAGTTTTCGGTAGGAGAAAACTTAAATCCGAATTGTGACCAATCGCCATGCTTTTCAATGGAGCTCTTAAAATAATCTATAAACTCATGACATTCAGATTTGTTAAATGTTGCTCCTTTTTTGAAACTCTCTCTTTTGCGAATGTCAAGTATTCTGTCTGACGGTTGAAATTTATCAATATTTTTAGAGGCAAAGAAAACCTTTGGCAGCATTTTATTGGGACCGGGCAAAAGCTTATATTCCATTTTTTCGTAATAATCCTCGTCATCAGAGGTTATCTCAGGTGCATCAACAAAAGCTTTGCTGTGTGATTTGCCCATAACGGCAAGATAGTAAAAATCATCTTTGCGTAGAAGGACAGTTCTGTAATCACTTTCTTTGTTTTTATCCCATCCGCCAAGAAGTTGGGGATTGTCAAAATTCAATTTAATTTTATTTTTGGAATAAGGCTTTTGGGTGATATAGTTTCTAACCTTATCGTAAAGCTTGTCAATATCTGCTATTGAGTCATAATAGGAAGTGAATTTGCCGTAAAAAAGTTCATTCTTGTTTTCTTCCTTACCGGTACCGTTTAACGGTTTTACAAGATGCTGAAACTTCTTTATTGCGTCAAGCAGGTTTTTAACTAACTCTGTTGCTTTTTCATTTTTATAAAGTCTTTTATCGTAGTTTTTTTCATAATCGGATTTCAGCAATTCCTGTGCTTGCAAATAGGTTTCTTTTATTTTGCGGTTACATTCATTAATTGAGGAAATATACCAATCGGTTATTTCATTGCCGTTTTCGTTGCCAAGGCTTTGAAGTTCAAAAAGAGAAAAGCTTTTTATTGCTTTATATACCTTGTCTCGTTTTTCAATGTATTTACCAATTTTTATTTTGCCTGTTACGGGATGCGATGCCTCGTATTTCTCATTCCAAGCTGAGTGTAATACATCCCAAGAGTCAAATACACTGTTTGAAATATCAGAAATGGGTCCACCTGATTTTACAAATATTCCATTAGCATTATAAGCGTTTAATGATTGCAAAAGCTCTGTTAGCAAATCAATATCACCAATGTGGCCGGTATAATAATCTTCAATCGCAAGCAACACTTCGTTATCCGAATTGAATTTCTCAGGAATGAACGATACACTGTCCCTTTCGCTCAAGATTTGTTTATATAAAGGCTTCATCAATGGCAATCTTTTTGATTTTTCATCTTTTGCAACCTGCTGGTTATAAAGATTTATGCATTCATTAAGACCTTGGATTTTTGTTCCGTCAGAGCAAGTATATCCGCCAAGCATAGAATTATAAATATCAATGCCCGATTGAGCCAAAACAAATTCAAAATAATCAACAGAAAAAATATCTTCAACATTTCTGCCGAATATATTATATAAATCTGTGTTTAGCTTTGTGATAGTTTCATCAGAAAGATTATCAAATACTTTTTGAAAACTTTTTACATTATCTAAAAAGCGTGGCAGGTTGTCATTTATGCAACGATAAGCTATTGCAGTTGATTTTTCATCACTTGAATACATGTTTTCTCTATTAGTATTAAAGCCTTTGAAATATGTTGTAAAGCTTCTAAAACACTCAACTGTATCTCTCTCGTTTTCATCCGTTAAAAAAGACGGTAAATCTTCACATATAAGTTCTTTTCCAAACAGCCTTTTATATCGAGCATTTGATTTGAGCTGTTTTGATATTTGCTTTCGCATATCATTTTCTAATGATTCCATAGCTTTTGCGTCGGAATCATCCTTGTTGCTTTTCCAATATAAATTTGCATATTCATCAACTTTTTCAATTCTTGCTTTGCTCAACACGGATTCAATATATTCTTTGTGAAAACGATCAATATAGCCTTTGACCTTTTCGTAATTTTCTGCTCTTTGTTTATCCTTTTCAAGCAAAAGATTTTTATTGAAATTATTTTCTGTTTCTCCAACGGGAATTAAAGAGAATCTTGAAGTTTTGGATAATGAATAACGATTTATAAATTGTTCTTTCATCTTTTTTCCCTGCCTTTTTTATTTTATAATACCATTCTCTTGCTATTTAGTCAATTAATTTTTGGTTATTAGACATTTATAGTCTGTTTTTTGGTACACTTATATTTTATTGCGAAACATTAATGCTTTTAATTACTGTGGTTATGATATATAGGCGCTTACAATGTTGCAAACTCTTGAAAAAAATGAAAATCATGTTGCTTTATTATAATGAATAAGGCGGTGATAAAATGCTGAAAAGAAAAGTATATGATAAATGATATGCACCCCAAAAGTTAGACACTTTTGGGGTGCATATCAAAGGAGAGCTTTTTTTATTTTTCGGGTCTTGCGGCGCGTTTTTTCTTTATGCGTGTTTCCCATTTTTGAGCGACCCATGTGAGGATCGTAAAGATCGAGCCTGCCGCAAGGGAGAACACCGCAACAAGCTGAAGAATAGTCATTGAGATCGGAATGACCGCAAACAGCTTCGGCAGGAACAAAAGGCACAATACCATGCCGACAATGCTGAGCGCAAACACCGCCGAGCGGTATTTACTCAGCGGTATACTGATTCGATAAAGTATCATAAAGCCGACCGCTGCGAGCACAAGCGTTGCGGCAGTTGAGATCTCATCCTTTTGAATACCGAAAACACTGCACGATATTGCGAGCGAGCCGACAGCGACCGCGTCGGTCAATCCCGCCGGAAGCGCTTTTATAAGCACATTTCTGAGAAAACTGCCGCTGATACGGCTGTCGTTTTTCTCGAGCGCAAGCAGAAATCCCGGCATACCTATTGTGAACATACCGATGAGCGAGATCTGCGCCGGCTCGAGCGGATACCTTATCATGAATACCGACGCCGTTATAGCGAGCAACAGCGAAAAGATGTTTTTCACAAGAAAAAGCGTTGCCGAACGCTGAATGTTATTGACAACTCGCCTGCCCTCGGCAACTACATTCGGCATGTGTGCGAAATCGGAATCGAGCAGAACGACCTTTGCCGCCTGCGACACCGCTTCGCTGCCCGACGCCATCGCAATGCCGCAATCAGCGTCTTTCATGGCGAGTATATCGTTAACGCCGTCGCCCGTCATTGCAACGGTGTGGCCTTTTTTCTGCAAAGCACGGACAAGCTTTTGTTTTTGTTTCGGCGTTACTCTGCCGAAAACAGTATAGCATTCGGCAGCCGAATACAGCTTTTCATCGGTGTCGAGCGTTGCAGCGTCCACCCAGTCGGACGCGTTATCGATCTCGGCGAGCCTTGCTATTTCGGCGACGGTTTCGGGATGATCGCCCGAGATGACTTTGATGTCAACGCCCTGCTCTTTGAAATATCCGAAGGTGGCTTTTGCGTTTTTGCGAATGGCGTTTGAAAGAATTATCAGTCCGATCGGGGTTACATTGCCGGAAAGTCCGCCGTCTGTATCCTCGCTTTGAAAAGCAAAAAGCAAAACACGATAGCCTTTTTTCATATAACCTGCTATCAGGTCTTTCAAATCATCGTCCTGCCGCGGCATAACAAAGTCGGGTGCGCCGAGCATCCATGTACCGTTTTCATAGGTCACGGCACCGAATTTTTTTTCGGAATCAAACGGCATTGCCGATTTTTGCTCCATTTTTTCGATCGACGTATATTCCGGAAAACGCTCTCTCAGTGCCTGTATTGTCGCATTGTTATCGGGAGATGAGCCGATGTATCTGCAAAGCATATCGTGAAAACTGCCCGAAAGACGGCTGTCGTCACACACGGCTATTGTTTTATGAACATTGATCTTCGGCTCGGTTATTGTGCCTGTTTTATCAACGCACAGCACATCGACTCTTGCAAGCGACTCTATGCTTTTCATATCATTCAGCAAAACCTTGCGCTTTGCAAGGCGGATAGTTCCGAGCGCGAGCGCAACGGTCGTCAGCAGATAAAGCCCCTCCGGAATCATGCCGATTATCGCCGCGACTGTGAATACAACGCTGTCTTTGAAAGTTTCGCTGTTGAAAAACCAGCTTTGGCAGAAAAGGATCGCGCCGATCGGAATTAAAATTATGCCCATCCATTTAACGATACGGTTGATCGATCTGATCATTTCCGACTGCTCGCCGACTCTTGATTTTTTGGCTTCAGAGGTGAGTTTTGAAATATACGACTGCTCGCCGACCTTTTCGAGCGTTGCAAGGCACTCTCCCGACACGATGAAGCTGCCCGACAGCAGTTCTGCACCGACCGGCTTTTCGATTTCGTCTTCCTCGCCTGTGAGCAACGCCTCATTTGCTCTGACACTGCCGCACAGTACTCTCGCGTCCGCACAGATCTGATCGCCCGCAGAAAACACGACGATATCGTCCTGCACAAGCTGTTCGCTTCGCACTCTTATTCGCTCGCCGTCTCTGATAACGGCAGCATGGGGAGCATTCAGCAGGCTCATTTTTTCAAGGGTCCGCTTTGCTCTTATCTCCTGAAATATACCGACCAGCGTGTTGCCGATGATTATCGGCAGAAATGTAAGATTGCGAAACGAGCCTACAAGGCACAAAAGCACCGTTATAACGGCAAATATGAAGTTGAAATAAGTGAATGTGTTTGTGATGATTATTCGCTTTATGCTTTTTCCGACAGACTGATTTGATATATTGCAAAGTCCTTTTTCGACGCGGTCTGCGACCTCTTTCTGCGAAAGCCCGTTATAACCGTTGTATTCCTGCATTGTTTTTCTTTCCTTTTGATGAGCTTGAAAATTTTATTTAAACAGAAGCATAGCTGCTTTGCACGCCCGACCGATGACCGGGCAATAAGCATCGACTATAAAAACAAGGATAGCTACTTTAAAATTATAACATTTATACGGCTTTAAATCAACTGTCAAGGATATTTATTTTATATGAAAACGCTGAATGAAATAATTATCCGGCGGATGTGCTATCGTCCTAAGTATATCCTCTTTTACGATTATTATATAGTTTTTGAGAATGAATTTTATCACCGCTACGGCTACAAAAAGCGCCGGTCAAAACAACCGGCGCCAAAACACTTATTGATTTAATCGAACATTACACCGCGATTGAGCTGCGACGGGGAGCGCCAGAGAATGCCGTATTCAAACAAGAACCGGGCTTTTAAACTCCAGTATTCCAGGCAGAAATCCATCTGTTTGGTTTTTTCTATCTTTTCCTCCACCTTGTCAATCACGGCAAGATATTCCTCCGTTTTCTCAACAGGATCGTTTTTGATGAATCCCCGTCGGTTTTCCTGCGCCGAGAGAAGCAATTCACGGATTATTTCATTCGGCAAACTGCCGGACACGATTGCGACAAGATCGGAGCAATCATCAAGTTCATAATAATTTCTTGCTTTGACCGCCGAGTAAAAGCAGTTCTTAAGCCGAGTTATATCCTCATCGTCATATTCTCTGAGTTTCATAAGCTCTGTATGAGCTTGAAGCTGCGGTGTGTAAAATTTCACCGACATTCCCGCGCGGCACATTTTGTCATAAGACTCCGTAAGATACCAAAGCGCCGGAATGATCTCCTCCAGCGTTTCAATATTATTTTCACTCTGACGGGAAACAATTTCTGCTATTTCCAAAAGATAAGGGCTGTCCCTATAGGTGGGTGCAGCATATTCGTGCTCCTTATGGCTTTCAATGATATTATATAATTCTTCTATTCTTTCCAAATCCTTTTGCAAAAATGACATTGTATTCCTCCTGTCCGTATCCTATTCCGTCATTGCTTTGATAAAACCGATAATATTCTGCGCAGCATTATAACGCAGAGTTCCCATGTCAAACGGAAACTGTGCAAGACGCTCCTGCGAGAACGGAAACAATAGTTTTACGGAATAATAAGGTTCATCGGCCTTATCTGCTATAATTCTCCGCAGCTCATTCTCATCCCGCGCAATCAGTCCGTTTTTATAAAAATAGTTGATTTTGTTCGGTTCACACTTGGGATACAGCTCCGTATCAAAGCAGTGGTCGGCAGCAATGTCTGCATCACACAGATTAAAATAGTCATACGACGCACCTCCAAAACGGGAATCCCAAGCCGTATCGGTATGCGCAGTCACTCCTTTAATTCTCGTAATATTCCACGAATGAGCCTCCCGTATTCCGTTCGGATGTAACGCTTCGCCTATTACCACTATTGAAGCAATCCCCAGTCTGTCGCACAGCAGTTTATAGGTTTTTGCAAACCCTTCACAAACACACCGGTTACGGAGCAGTGCACCGACCACCGAAAAGCAGTCCTTATCATACGGCTCTTCGGCTGTATGGATCGTATATAGAAAATTATGCACCTTTAGCTGCTTGGCAAGCGGACTCATATCAGGCTTTATGCTGTTCTTTATAAACAGATCTACTTTCCTTTCGACCTCTGCCCATAGCTGCTCGGCTTCTTCTTTTGCGTAATCATACTGAAAGATGAGCTGAATATACATCGGCGTCTGCTTGGTGACTACCCGATGTCGATTAAGATAGAAAAAAACCGGATTGTCAAACAGTACGGCAGTCATGATCTTTTTGGTATCTACCGTAAACGCTTTGCCCATGCCGGCGTGAATGGATAACGCAGGCTCGAAGCGAAGGAGCGCTTCGCATATCCGGTTATATAGATTTTTCTCACCGTCTGTCAGACGGGAATAATAAAACTTGGAACCGTTATCCTTCATGGTATCACCTCGTTTTGGGAAGCTTGCTGCGATTTTTCAAAAACCGTCGGTTTTTGACGTGCAAAATCCGTATTGACAATAATCCCTACCGACATATCATCTCCGCTGCCTTTTTCCGAAAGGGTCGGCAAATAATCTTTTAATTGCGAGACGGCGGTTTGATCGTTTGTTTGGGCAAAAGACCTGAGGGTCAGGCGGTAAAAATCATACAGCCTCTCATCTCCGGCAAAGCAGTCGTCGATTCCGTCACTGCCGATAAATACGGCGGCGGGAAGAGCGCGTTCAAAACAAAAGCGGAACTCCTTGGCGGCATTTTCATCGCACATCGATGTGGTAACATTCAAAAAGCACTGCTCGTCCCACGGAATGGGCTGTGTAAATTCACCGTCTTTTGATACGGCAACGCATTTCCCGTCGCCGATCTGCAAACCAAGCCAGAAATTCTCGGTCAGTATAACGCCGATAAGGGTCGTGCCGTATGCCGATTGCAGGCGCTGTCCCGCCTCGTATTTCCGCCGCGCCTTTTCTGACACACAGTTTAGCTCGTCCGCGCCGAAGGGATGTTCCTTTATGTCCTGTTCTACAAGCTCGTTCCAGCGGACAATAATGCTTTTGATGAGCTGCTCTATGCGAAGGGACTGCTGTTTTTGCGTGGCCGATGCCGAAAGGACGCTTATCAAATCAGGATCTTTCATACATTCGGTAAAGGCCTCTGCAGCAAAGCGACTGCCCCTGTCCGAGCGAAAATAATCAGCTCCTCCGTGACCGTCGCATACAACGGAAATTCTGCGGTCGGGCAATTCACAGCTTAAAGAAAAATCCTGACATACAGTGCCGCTTTTTATGTGGGAAGCGCCGATCACCGTCATATTAAACGCCCTGTGATCGGTCACCATTCCAGATCACCGTCATCATCCGGCTCGGCAGCTTTCACCTCGTTTATTTTGTCGATCATTTCATCCTGCTTGTTTGTCGCCTCGTCCACGCCGCCTTTACCGACTCCGCTGGACTTTGAGCCGATTTGGGACGCAGTAACCGAAACAAAGCGTATCATTTTGGAGAGCGCTTCCGGTGTATGCACCGTAAGCACAGCTTCTTTGTTGCCTGTAAATTCGGCAAGTACGGCTTTATTGGCGTCCTCGCCGATAGCAACCGCGACCTTGATGGCCTTTTTGAACCAGTTGTTTTCTTTAAGTTTTGACAGCTCGGAAGCATATTCGTCTGTCGGCTCTCCGTCTGACAGCAGGAAAATCGCGGGTGCGAAGGAACCTGCCACATCACTCATAAAGGCTTTGCGGGACAGCTTTTCATTCAGCTGTTTGCAGGCCTCGCCGAAGTCGGTGAGTCCGTCAGCCGTGAGAAAGCTCCAGGTGAAGTCCTCCGCATCCATCGGAGCGGGGGTTATCCATCTTGTGCCGCTTGAAAACTCCAGTACAGCGATTTTTATGGCTGCATCGGCGTTTTCGGCGGATATTTTGCGGATTTCTGGAATGACTTCTTCAATTGCAGAGTTAAGTGTCCCCATTTTTGCTCCGTCCATACTGCCGGATGCATCAACCACAAAGAAAAGCGTCATTGTTCTGCGGGAAACCTCCACCGCACCTTCATATATATTTGCCATTTTAAAAGCCTCCTTATTCGATGTTCCCGATACAGTTCGGGAAATGAATCTGTTTTGTTTTTGTTACGACCAGTACCTCATTTTTGCCGATTGTTTTTACATTGCCGTCCTTTGTTTCGACCTGCCAAACCTCATCGCTGAGATTGCGAAGTCCCCATATGGCCGGGTTTTTAGGAT
>CAKSQZ010000020.1 GCA_934486895.1 uncultured Eubacteriales bacterium
TATTGGCCGCAGTCATGGAAGACCTGCATTAAACCGATAACAGCAGCTGTCGGTGAAGAAGCCGAATATGTAATGCTTCTTTCTGAGTTCGGAATGTCAGTAAGCGAGTTCCAGGGAATGGATCATCAGCAGATCCGTGTTGAGTCACAGGATGAATCGACAAAACTCGGCAGCATGTCGTTCACATTCTCTGATATTGAAGCAGTTAAACTCGGCACAGGTCCCGTTGTTACAACAACTACAACAACGACCACTACTAAGGCTACAACCACAACAACAACGAAACCTACAACGAAACCCACAACTGCTACAACTAAAACCACAACAACACAGCCGCCTGTTCCCTCGGGAGATACCGGTGATATGAATGGCGACGGTGCTGTTAATATCAGTGACCTGCTTATTATGAAAAAGGTTGTCGGCGCACCCGACAGTGCATATGCAAAGCAGTATGCGTTAGTTGCAGATATAAATAAAGATGATAAAGTAAATATTATCGATGTTTTATTGTTAAAAAGTATACTTGCGAAATAGTACCTCGCTTAATACAGGAAAACGGGACTGAGAATTTTTCTCAGTCCCGTTTTCATTTTATTTTCGTTTTCATTTTATTTTTTCTTGTTTTTTCTTCAAAAGATTTTTTCGATAGTCGTTAGGTGAAATGCCGTATGCTTTTTTAAACTCTCTGAAAAATGAAGTATAGGAAGAAAATCCGATCCTTTTCGCGATCTCCGATATCGGCGAATCCGAATGTTCGATTATCTGCCTTGAATGATTAAGCCGCAGTTTCGTGAGCATATTATGATATGTGTCACCGTAGATCCGCTTTATTGTTTTCTGAATACAACGCTCGGATAAAAACACATTATCGGATATTTCTTTGAGCGTTATTTTTTCATAAAGATGTTTTTCGATATATGAAACAATTCGCACATAGTTGTTGTTTGTGTCCACATTTGCGGTAAACTTTTCTTTACCCAAAACATACGCCAGTTCGCAAACGAGCTGCAGTGCCGCACTGAATGCAAAAGTGCGCAGGGCGTGCAGATCGAGCGTTCTGAAAACATTTTCGATGGCAGTGTTTATGTGAGGCATCCAAAGCGCATTTTTGATTATCTTGATCGGCCGCTGATCGTAAAACGGGAAAAGAACATTGTTTTTTTCATCGATCGACTTAAATATCCTCGGGCAAAACGACACTATCAGAATATCATTTTCATCGTCTGTCTGCGAGATAGTATACACTTCGGAATAGTTTAGATATAAAAGGTCTCCTTCCTGCGCGCGGTAGATGATATTGTTACCGAGTATCGAAGACCGTCCCTTTATGAAAACGATTATCTGAAACCATTCCATATCGGTTTTTATTTCATGGCCGATACTCAGATTTCGGTATCTCATCAATTGAAGGTCCTCTTGATAAAATGACTGAAAATCATAAACCATTTAAACACCGTCTCCTTCGCTTTTTGTTTATATTATACCATAAAGTTCGTTTTTTGCAATAATATCGTTCATATTTTGAGTATTTATTTTTATCATTTTTATTTATACAATTAAGTTAGAATAAAAACAGCGAAAGGATTGGATATTATGAAAAAGCTTTTATCAATCGTTCTCGCACTGGCAATGGTCACGGGTATGTTCGCTATTTCAAGCGTTTCTTCCGCGGAAGAAACCAAAGCGGCTATACTCTCGTTTGACACCACGGGAAGGAATTATACTTCAAGCTGGGGTCGGGCAGACGGTTGGACAGGCGGCACATCGAACGGTAACGGCGCAAACATTGAAAACGGTCTTGTTTCTTCCGAAAACGGCAACCTCATTATTTCCACCGGTGATGGCGGCGCGAATATGATTCAGCAGCAGCTTTGGGGCGACCAGAGCAAAAACGCACAGTCGGTTTATAAAGAGGCTATAGCTCTGATGGGTGACTCGACCACCGGTAAACACCTCGAATTCACCATAACCAACAATGCTGACAACATACTGAAATTCGGTTATGTTGTGCATTGCCCCGGCGATGTCGGCAAATTTGAATGCAATTCAAGTAATACACAGTTTGAAGTTGCACCCGGTGCAACAAAAAAGATCACTCTCGATTTGCCGGAGGGAAAGACATTCCCCGAGAAATCCGGCTCGACAAATGCCAGCCTCAGCTTTGTTTTCAATGCTATCTGCAAAGACTGGAACAATGGCAAGATCAATGCGACAGTAAGCCCGATCTACCTTGTTGAAAACGGCGAGGACTACACAACCACAACTGTCGCAACCACCACAACAACAACCAAAGCTCCCGGCACAACAACAGGTAATAAATATCTGCATGTTAAGTCGCCGTCGAACGATCCGAGAGCAATGGCCGTTCCGCTTAAGGATATGGCGTATCCGGCAGGCACAAAAGCTATCCAGCTCACCGTTAAGGCGACTAAAGCAGTATCTGCTCCGGGCGGAATCAGCCTCAGAACAGACGACCGCGGCATGGACAGCAACGGTAAAGTCGGTCTGGATATCAGTTATACAACCGAATGGAACACTGTGACATTGGATGTTTCATCGCAGGATATGTCGAAGTTCAAGGCGTTTGCGATAGTTATTCCCGCAGGCAACCTTGATACGGATTTCTATTATGACGATTTGAAGTTCTTAGGAGCGGACGGTGCAGTCCTGAAAGTTGAAAATGATTATGAGAGCTATGAGGAGAACTATCAGTTCTTGACCACCACAGGCACTTATGATCCTAAGTATGATTGCTACAACTGGGCGGGTACTGCAGAGATCCTCGCAGACAGCACAGCTCCCGTAACCACAACCACAACAACTACTACGACTACCACGACCACCACCAAGACAACTACAACTGCAACCACCACTACGACTTCTGTGTCTCCAACCGTGAAGGGCGATCTTAATGGCGACGGAACATTAAACCTCTCCGATCTGCTCATCATGAAAAAGATAGTTGCAATGCCTGACAGTTCCTTTGCAAAGTCGTATGCTGAAGTAGCTGATCTTAAAAAGGATGGAGTGATCAACATCATCGACCTCCTCGTGATGAAAGATCTGGTCAAATAAAACCCGACGAACGAAAGTTCGGAGAAAACCCGAGGCTTTATGCCTCGGGTTTTCTCTTTTTAAGGATTATATTCTTTGTAAAACAGCAAAATAGCTAAAATAATGTTATAATTTTCGTCAGTCGGTCAATAGGCAGGCGATTTTGTTTGTGTTAGAATAATATGACGAAGAAAATCGGAGGCAACGGTATGAAAAGTAAAAAGATCGCGGTTTCGGTTGCCATGGCAGTAACCGTGGCTATATTGGGCTGCGCCGTGGTTTTGTTCGGTATGATGCGTCTTCACGCCGGCACAAAAGCGGCTTCGGTAAACGGCGCCGAAATTACCGCAGGCGAAATAAAACTGCGTATCAACGCACTTAAGGCGGATGCCGTTTCGCACTTTGAAGAGGAATACGGCGAGGATGATTCCGAAAGCGGCTTTTGGGACAAGCGGTTCGGCGATGAAACGCCATCGCAGTATCTCCGCGGGCGTGCGCTTGAATCGGCTGCACGAATAAAACTTGAGCAGCAGCTCGCACTTCAGTACGGACTGACGGATGATATCTCCTATTCAGCTATGCTCAAAAAAATGTCGCAGACAAATTCGCAGAATGAGGCAGCAATCGCAGACGGACAGCCGGTCTACGGCCAGAAAAGCTATAATGAGACAACATTTTTTGAATATACTCTTTCAAATATGCGCCTGTCGCTTCAGAAAAAGATGAGCGAAAAGGGCGGCGAGCTCTATGCCGATAACGAAAAGCTTAAAAGCTACTATAACAGTATCCGCGATGAATATTATAAAAAGGCGGACAATATTTCGTTTTATTTGCTCACGGCGGACGCTTCGGAGCAGTCGCAGTTAGAGGGCGCAACGGCGCTTTTTTTATCGGGCGGATCCGATAAAATATCAGAGCGGTTTCCGGCGGTTAAGCTCGAGAAGATCGAGCTTCACAACGATAATTCATCCGACTATTCAAAACGCAACCGAAACATCTATGAAAAGGTGTCAACACTCGGCGCAGGCGAGCAAAGCGGCATTATTATCGATGAAAACGGCGCTCATACAGCGGTTGTCACAGCCCGCTCAAGCGGCGGTTATAAGCAGTTTACCGAGATCTACGATGCGCTCAAAGCGCAGTATGCCGCCGAGCAGTACGAGCTTTATATCGATGCACTTGCAGAAAAATATAAACCGCAGGCAGAGTCGGTTTTAAATAAGATCCCCATAAATGAAGAGCTGAAATAAGCTTTTGAAAGGAAAATAAAAATGATCGGCAAAAAAATTATATCATCATTTCTCATGCTCTCATTGTTGCTGTCTCTTTGTATCCCCAAAGCGTCAGCCGACACAGAGCAAAAATATCAGGGCATTGTCTACTATGTCGATGCCGATAACGGGTCGGACGATAATTCCGGCACCTCGGAGAGCGAAGCGTGGAAAACGCTTTCAAAGGTCAACGCGACAACCTTTCAGCCGGGCGACGCTGTTCTTTTAAAGCGCGGCTGCACATGGAAGAGCAGCTATCTCTATCCGAAGGGATCGGGAACTGCGGATAAACCGATAACCGTAAGCACCTACGGTGAGGGCGACAAACCGATAATAACGGATAATTTCCGCAAGCTCGGTGAAAGAAAGCTCAGCGCCACTGTTTATGTTTATAACCAGAGCTACCTCACTATCGAGGGACTTTATATAACCAACACCTCGCGCGATACAGGCGATATGTTCGGTGTCCGTGTCATAGCGGACGAGGGATACAGCACCGTCGGCTGCATTATCCGCGACTGCACTATCTACGGCTCGTCGGACGAAAGCTGGTCGGACACCACAAAGCAGAAAATGACCGGTATCGATGTTTCAAGCTCAACATACTACGGCTATTTAAGAGGTATTCTCATTGAAAACAACGAGATATACAACTGCAAAGCAAGAGGCATCACCGTAAACGGTCTGATCTGCGGCTCGAACCAGAACGGCACGACCAATTCACAGTCGGGCAGAAATGTCGTTATCCGCGGCAACTATCTTCAGAATATAGGAACCGACGGAATTTTCGTCAACAACTGCGTTGAGCCGCTTATTGAATACAACACCTGCGACCGCTCGCATTCCTATTCAAAAACAGGCTGGCATGTGGCGATCTGGGATTTTGCGTGCTACGGTGCGACATTCCGCCACAATGAGGCCTTCAATACGCAGACGACTTATGACGCCACCGGCTATGACTGCGATTATCAGTGCTACAACACGCTTTTCGAGTATAATTACAGCCATGATAACATGGGTGGATTTATGCTCATCTGCGTCGAACCGAAAAACTGGGACGGCAACAATTCCTATAATGTCGGCTCGGTCGTGCGCTATAATATCTCGCAAAACGATCTTTCCCGAACATTTACTCTGACAGGCGCTATCGACAAAACGCAGATCTATAACAACACATTTTACAGTAAGAGCGGACTCGCGAATTCCGATTATACCTTTTTCCAATACAGCAAGGGCGCATCGCAGATGAGCGGCAGAAAATATGCCGACAGCACCCTGATCGCAAACAACATTTTCTATGTTGACTCAAATCGGTATTTCAATCTTTCAGAGACCACAAATACCGTGTTTAAAAACAATCTGATCTGCGGTGCATACAGCGCAAACGCACCGCAAAACGACGATGAATCCGAAACGGATGACGGTATAACCGCGAGCGGAAATATCTACGACCAAGATCCGAAATTTATGAATGCAGGCGGCGCAGGAGAGGGAATTGAAAGCTGTAAGGCTTATATGCTTTATGAGGGCTCTCCGGCGATCGGCGCAGGCGCGGTTATCGAGGGCAGCCCCGACGAGGACTTCTTCGGCAACAGGATAGACGCATCCGCCCCGAATATCGGAGCATACGGCGGAAAAGGCGTTCCGGTATCCGCTCCGACCACGACTGCAACCTCTGCCGAGACCACCGCAACCACCACGACTGCGGTCGAGCCTGTTGAGATCAACTGCGACATAAACCGCGACGGCAAGGTGAACATTGCCGATCTTGTGTGCATTAAGATCTGCCTTGCAAATGAGTCGTATGCAGAGGAACATTCGCTGTTTCCCGATGTCAATCTCGATGGTAAGGTGAACATTATCGATCTTATTATGACAAAAAAGCTTATCGAAAATCAGTAGAAGCGAAGCAATATACATAAAAATTACACAAAACAACCCCTTTTTCCGAGGTTTATAGCATAAGTTTTCAATAAATCGGTTTTTTTCTCGCAAAAAAATCTTCAAAACTATTGACAAACCTACCTTCATAGGGTATATTATAAGTTAACAACTTATTATAAGTTGAATGTCTGAGTTAAGAAGGAGAAATCGATTATGAAAAAAGTAAGTAAGATCCTCGCATTACTGCTCGCAGTAGTAATGGTCGCAGGCGCATTTGCTTCCTGCGGTGACAGCAGTTCGGAGAGTACAGGCACAGGCACTCTTAAGATCGGCGGTATCGGTCCGAAAACAGGTGCGGCGGCTCAGTACGGTATTGCTACCGAAAACGGCATTAAGCTTGCAATTAAAGAGATCAACGAAGCCGGCGGCGTCAACGGTATGAAGCTTGAGCTCAACTTCCAGGACGATGAGCACGATCAGCAGAAAGCTATGAACGCATACGGTGTTATTAAGGATTGGGGCGCACAGCTTCTTATCGGTACTATAACATCCAATCCCTGCATTTCGGTCGTTTCTCTCACAGAGAGCGATAATATGTTCCAGCTCACTCCGTCTGCATCGGCGGTAGACAGCATTAAGGGACCCAATGCATTCAGAATTTGCTTCTCCGACCCGAACCAGGGCGCGGCAAGCGCTAAGTATATTGTACAGAACAAGCTCGCCACAAAGGTAGCTGTTATCTACAATAACTCCGATCCGTATTCAAACGGTATTTATCAGACTTTCAAGAATGAAGCGGAAGTTGAAAAGCTCAACATCGTTTCCGAGCAGGCTTTCACAGATGCTAACAACACCGACTTCTCCACAGCTATTCAGCAGATCAAGGAAGCAGGCGCAGACCTTGTTTTCCTCCCGATCTATTATGAGCAGGCTGCAATGATTCTCCAGCAGGCTAACAAAGCAGGCCTTAAGACAAAGTATTTCGGTTGCGACGGTCTTGACGGCGTTATCGCTCAGCTCGGCAACGATAAGGCTCTTGCTGAGGGAGTTATGCTTCTGACTCCGTTTGCGGCTGACGCTAAGGACGAAAAGACTCAGAAGTTCACAGCTGCATACAAGGCTGAGTACAACGGTGAGATCCCGACACAGTTCGCAGCAGACGGTTACGATGCTGTTTATGCTGTTAAAGCGGCTCTCGAAAAAGCTAATGTAAGCGACGCTTCTATCAGCTATTCCGAGCTTTGCGACAAGCTTGTTGCTGTTATGCCGGAGATCAAGGTCGATGGTGTTACAGGTACAATGACTTGGGACAAGGCAGGCGAGCCGACTAAGGAGCCGAAGGCTATGAAGATCGAGGACGGCGGCTACAAAGCTATGTAATCCACCGCTGCCACGGGCGGGCGGCAATGCCGCAGATAAGCCGTGGTCGGCTATCGTATTGTTTAACTTAAATGCCCGACAAGAACCTATTTCTTGTCGGGCATCTTTTGTACGCCGTTGCATAAACTTCCTAAGTCCTGCCCTTCGCGGCAGCGGGTCTATGTGTGCTGTTCCCTGCGAATTTATTTAAACTCGCCTCAAAACACAGGCAGTTTTATATAAATTGTGTAGAAACAGCCGTTTTATGCTTGACGAAATATATGGTTTAGGTGTATACTGAAAAAACAAACGGAGGCATGGCTCAGCTGGTTAGAGCGTTCGGTTCACATCCGAGAGGTCGAGGGTTCGAGTCCCCCTGTCTCCACCAAAACGACAAACCTCTTTTGAGATTTGTCGTTTTTATTTTTTGCTCTTGAATTGCCGTTGCTTTTCCTCGGTAAAAACCGAAGGGTTGTGAGCACAAAAATGCCCGACAAGATATTATCTTCTTGTCGGGCGTTTAAGGTTAATCAATATGATAATTTTACACGCTTGTCCGAATGTCGGGCGCAAAAATCAGCCTTTTCACATACTGAGTGCGGCACGCTCATCGTTGCAACGGTTTATCGACGACGGCAGATTGTCCAGAGAGTCATCGATGCGATAACGACCGCTGCCATTCCGAGAGTTATCAGAATTGCTGGATGCATACCGAGCACACCTGTGTTAACGTTATCCTTTCTCGGATCGGACGGAATATCTGTCGCAGTACCTAAAGCCGCGGTAGTTGTTGCGGCAGATACTGTTGCAGTTGTTGTGACGGGAGCGTTCTGAGCCTTGAGCTTATTGCTGAGCGCCTTGAAAAGGCCGCCTGTTTTGATATCCGAAAGCGCCATCATTCCCTGATAAGTGCTGAACATATCGGGAGCTGCATACCAGCCCTGACCGGACATACTGGCCTCATCATACCAGAAGCAGCCGTTGTCGGCAACATAGCTGAACAGCTTATCATCTACCTTAGAGAACTCGCCGTTTTCAAGATCCTCGCCTGCAGCTATAAGACCGATAATGCCCATGCTCTGCGAGCAGCTGTTTGCGGAATCATACTGACCCTTTCCGACAAGAGAACCGTCGGCAGTGAGAGTTGTTCTGAGATAAGCAACGCACTTTTTCATAATAGCCGCAGCGTCACTGCCGCCGATGATGTTGAGCGCGCTCATTACCATACCGGTTGTATCAACATTGCCTTCAGCGCCGTAGTCGTTAAAGCCGCCGTCAGGCTTCTGAGCCGAGCCGAGATAAGAAAGCAGCTTATCTTTATTATAATCCGCCTTGATGCCGCTGTCGCCTGCAAGCTCAAGAGCTATTGCGGCATACGCTGTTTCGGTCGCGCTGTCGTAACCGTAGGTGTTCTGGAAGGAGCCGTTCTCGCCCTGTTTTGAAGCGAGCGCTTTGACCTGCGCTTCATTCGGCTTTTTGCTGCTGAGAATGTCGGAAAGCACCGATTTCATCAGTGTGTTCGACGCTGCCTCTGTAGGATTGGCTATAGTGTATGTCGGCTTTAAGAACGCATAGTCCTCATTTTCGATATTATCGGTTGCGCAGAGCGGATAGAGATACCACATATCCGGTGTCTGTTTGTTTGGATCGTCATTTGGCAGGGAGAAAGCGGGCTCAAAGGCTGCTTTAACGCCTTTGAGTGCATTTTCAAGCGTCTGCGCGGCATTGGTTTCGGCAAGCGCCGGAACACAGCTCATGCAAAGCACCGCCATAAACGACACGATTGAAATGATTTTTTTCATTTTTCTTCACTCTTTTCTTTTGTTTTATTTGCTTTAAATCAGCACAAAGGAGCATTGACTCCAAAGGGCTTCATTTGCACTTTGATTATTAAAGTCCGAGAAGATTTGTCATATCCTCGGCAATAGCTTTTTCGATTTTTTCAGCCTCGGCTCCGGTCTTTCCGACAGCGGCAACATAAACCTTGATCTTAGGTTCTGTGCCCGACGGACGAACGATAGCACTCGCCATATTTGCAAGCGAATAGCAAAGCACATCGGATTTCGGCAGGGTCAAAGCGGTCTTCTCGCCTGTCTTGATGTCGGTCTTCTCGCTCGCCTTATAGTCGCTGAATGCCTCGACTTTAAGTCCGCCGATAGTTTCGGGGATCTTATCCCTGAGGTCGCTCATCGTCTGATTCATCTTCTGCATACCTGTGATGCCCTCGCAGGTGAAATTGAGCTGAGAATGGAGGAAAAATCCGTATTTTTCATAGATAGATTGGATCACATCGCAAAGAGTTTTGCCCTGGCGCTTATAGTATGCTGCCATTTCGCAGATCATCATTGAAGCGAAAACAGCGTCCTTATCACGGACATACGAACCGCCGAGATAGCCGTAACTTTCTTCAAAGCCGAGCATAAAGCGATTTTCCTCGTTTTTCTCCTCAAGCAGTGCGATCTGCTCACCGATAAATTTAAAGCCGGTGAGCGTTTCTATTATAGAGCAGTTGTATTCGGGCGCTATTTTTTTGACAAGATCTGTCGAAACAATCGTTGTGACAGCAATAGGATTTTTCGGCAGCGTTCCGAGCTGTTTTTTGACCGAAAGAATATAGTTGAGCATCAAAACGCCCATTTCATTTCCGGTTATAAGCGTGTAATCATCGCCTGTATTGACAGCGACACCGACTCGGTCGGCATCAGGGTCGGTTGCAAGCAGGATGTCGGCAGGGGTTGTCTTTGCAACCTTGATCGCCTCAGTAAACGCTTCCTTAAACTCGGGGTTCGGGAAAGGCAGAGTCGGGAACCTACCGTCCGGCTCACGCTGAGATTCGACAACACTGACGCTCTTCACGCCGACCTTTTTGAGGATCGCCTGAACGGGCTTGTTGCCTGCCCCGTGAAGCGGAGTGTAGATAACTTTAAGATCGGTTTCCTTTAAAACATCGGGGCAAACGGCACATTCCGCGACCGCGTCCAGATATTCTTCGATTATTTCATCGGAAATTATCTCAATATCGCCGTTTTCAAGCGCTTTATCGTAATCGGTGTATTTAACGCCGCCGAAAATATCAACTTTTCCCGCAAGCTCGATCACCTGTTCGCTCGCATCTAAATTGAGCTGGCAGCCGTCGGGGCCGTAAGCCTTGTAGCCGTTATACTTCGAGGGATTGTGGCTTGCTGTGATAACAATGCCTGCCGCACATCCGAGTGCACGGACTGCCCACGAGAGCATCGGTGTCGGCATAAGCTCGCTGTATGTATATACTTTCAGGCCGTTTGCCGCAAAAACACGAGCAGCGGTTTTTGCGAAAAGGTCGGCTTTAATGCGGCAGTCGTGTGCGATAGCGACACTTTTGCCGCCGACGGCACAGACATATTCGGAGAGCGCCTGAGTCGCTCTTGCGACAGTGTAGACATTCATTCGGTTGGAGCCTGCGCCGATAACGCCGCGCAAACCGCCTGTGCCGAATTCAAGGTCTTTATAAAAGCGATCCGCAACCGCTTCTTCGTCGTTTTTTACAGATTCGAGCTCTTCGATGAGATCGGGATCTTCGGTAGCATTTTCAAGCCAAAGCTTTAATTTATCTTCGTACTGCATAAATTATCCTCCACTCTCTGCGGACATATCCGCTATTATATTTATTATACTACTTCCCGCTGGCGAAATCAACTTTTTTTTGGGGAGATGACGATGCGTCCTTGTATAGGCAACATGTAAAAACTTTATTATTGACTTATCGGGAATATGAGGGTATAATTATTTGTAAGAGTGCCTCGCCGACCATGTCGGTGCTCAATATTCTATTAAAATTCAGATCATAAAATGAAAGGCAGGTGGAAACCGTGAAACCCGATCCGGCTCGACCGCGAAGTAGAACAATAAAACACAGTTCGGTGTGCGCGGTCTCCGCTGTTTGTTTTGCCGCGCCCCGATAAGGGGGTATTTTCGTGATAACTTATTACACGAGCGTCGACAACTGTATCTGCAGGATAGAGTCTGCCGAGCCCGGCTGCTGGGTCAATGTTATCGATCCTGAGCCGGAAGAAATAAAGCTTCTCAGAACCACTTTCGGTATTGATGAGGAGTATATCAAATCCTCGCTCGATGAGGAGGAGTCCGCACGTATCGAATCGGAGGACGGCACGACATTTCTGATCTACGATGTGCCGTATGCCGAGCGTGAGGATGATGACATTATATACTACACAATGCCTGTCGGCGTTGTTATCCTGCCGCAGTTTTTGGTGACTATTTCGCTGAAAGACAATCCTGTTATCATGGATTTTGCGCAGGGTGTTGTTAAAAATGTCAAGACATCTTATAAGACCAGCTTTGTTTTGCGTATGCTTTTCCGCATGGCAACACGTTTTTTGCAATATCTGAAGCAGATAGACAAGCATTCTTCAAACCTTGAAACAAGGCTCAGAAAGTCGATGAAAAATAAGGAGCTGATCCAGCTTCTCGGTCTGCAAAAATCGCTGGTTTATTTCCAGACCTCGCTTAAATCGAATAATTCAATGCTTGAAAAAATGCTCAGAGGCAAGTATGTCAAACTGTATGAGGACGATGAGGATCTTCTCGAAGATGTTCTCATAGAGCTAAAGCAGGCTATCGAAATGGCGGATATTTATTCATCTGTCCTTTCGGGAACGATGGATGCGTTCGCCTCTGTCATATCAAACAATCTGAATATCAGCATGAAATTCCTCGCCGTGCTGACTATCATTATGTCCATTCCGTCGATCATCTTCGGATTTTACGGTATGAATATCGGAGAAGGCATCTCGGGTGGTCTGCCGTTTGCGGGGACAATATGGTTCCCCCTTGCACTGACGGTTGTTACAGCCGCCGTTGTTTGGTGGATAATGTACAAAAAGAAGATGTTTTGAGGTTGACAAACCGAATTTCATCTGTTACAATTACGGTATAGTAAAAAGGCTGCGAACGAAAGAAGTAGCCCGATAACCGCATCCAAAGAGAGCCGGCGGAAGGTGCGAGCCGGTGAGCGTTTCGGGGGAAATACATTCGGGAGCCTGCCCGGTGAATAAAGTAGCCGCGCACGGGATCGCCCGTTACAGCGAGGCGGGATCGCTTTTGCCGTCCCGAGTGAGATGCCGCATCTGCGGCAACTGAGGTGGTACCGCGATAATTCGCCCTCTGCATTTTGCAGAGGGCTTTTATATTTTTTCGGCGTGGATCGTTTTCCGCTGAAAGACAGAACAGACTACGCATATATTTATTTTAAGGAGAATTATAATGGGAGTTTTTGAAGAACTTAAAGGGCGCGGCATGATCGCGCAGATGACAAATGAGGAGCAGGTTCGGCATCTGCTCAATGAAGAGAAGATCAAATTCTATATCGGCTTTGATCCCACGGCGGACAGCCTTCATGTCGGCCATTTCGTGCAGGTCATGGTAATGTCGCACATGCAGAAAGCAGGCCACACGCCGATCGCCCTTTTCGGCGGCGGCACAGGCATGATCGGCGACCCCTCCGGCAAGACCGATATGAGAAAAATGCTCACAAGAGAGACTATTGAATATAACATCTCGCGCTTTAAAGAGCAGATGTCCAAACTTATCGACTTTTCCGACGGCAAGGCGATCATGGTCAACAATGCCGATTGGCTGATGAACCTCAACTATGTTGAATTCCTGCGCGAGGTCGGAGTTCATTTTTCGGTAAACAGAATGCTTGCGGCTGAGTGCTATAAGCAGCGTCTGGAAAGAGGGCTTTCGTTCTTCGAGATGAACTATATGATCATGCAGAGCTACGATTTTCTGACGCTCAACCGTAAATACGATTGCGTTATGGAGCTCGGGGGCGACGATCAGTGGAGCAATATCATCGGCGGCGTCGAACTCTGCCGCAGAGCTGATAATAAGGATGTCTACGGTATGACATTCGCCCTGCTCCAGACAAGCGACGGCAGAAAGATGGGCAAAACAGAGAAGGGCGCTGTCTGGCTTGACCCCGATAAGACCTCGCCCTATGAATTTTTCCAGTATTGGCGCAATGTTGACGATGCCGATGTTATAAAGTGCATGAAGCTGCTCACATTTATGCCGCTTGAAGAGATCGCGGAGTATGAAAAGCTCAGCGGCTCCGAGCTGAATGCCGCAAAGGAAAAGCTCGCTTTTGAAGTGACATCGCTTATCCACGGCAAAGATGAAGCCGAAAAGGCTCTCAATGCCGCAAAAGCACTGTTTACAAAGGGCGCGGCGGACGAAAATATGCCTTCGACCGAGATAACCGAGGATGATCTCTCAGACGGCACAGTCGGAATACTCGACCTTATGATGAAAGCAAAGCTTGCGCCTTCAAAGGGCGAGGCTCGCCGACTCGTTCAGCAGGGCGGCGTCTCGGTGGACGATGAAAAGGTCGCAGATATTGCGTTCTCGCTCAGCCGCGACGATTTTTCAAAGGGTTATATCGTAATCAAAAAGGGCAAGAAGGTATATCATAAGATAATCCTGAAATAAAGGGGGACTTATTATCAAAGTCGCCGTTGTAGGTTCGAGGGACTTCAAGATCGCCGATCTCGGTGCGTATCTGCCGGACGGGACAGACTGTATCGTTTCGGGCGGCGCGCGCGGGATCGACCGCTGTGCCGCCGACTATGCCCGCCGGCACAGCCTGCGGCTTATCGAGTTTCTGCCCGACTATGAGCAGTACGGCAGGCGCGCTCCGCTTATCCGCAATGTGGATATTGTGCGCGAGTGCGATATGCTGATCGCCTTTTGGGACGGGAAAAGCCGAGGCACAAAGTTCACTCTGAACGAAGCAAAAAAGCAGGGCAAGCCTTTTAAGATCTATGCCTGCGTAAAAAAACCGTAAAAAAACAGGTCGAACGGAATTTCCGTTCGACCTGTTGCTTAATTATGATCAGTCTTTCCAAGCAAGACCGTAAATTTTCTTTATCTTTGCGATCTGCGCGGTTGTTATCTTTCCGATAGACTGCTGAACAAACTTGTAGCTTTGCGGCAGAGTCTTTTTCAGCCAGGCGTTGTCGAGAAGATACAATCTGTAACACTCGGCGAAATATTCCGAGCTGCTCTGTGTGACATAAGCTTTGTTGAATTTGTTGTATTTGCCCTTTTCGGCATTGTAGATCTTCACAAATTCCGAGCTTCTGTCAACATTGCCGGCAACAAACGCAACGAAGTGGCCGAGCTCATGGTAGATAACATCGGTGCTGCCGCCGATAACGACCAAACGGTTGCGGACATTTGTGTAGCCGCTTACGGTGTTGAAATTGACCGTGTCGATCTTAACGCGGAATCCGAGATCGTTGAAAGCCTTTGTGACGTTTGCGCCGACCTTCTTTGAGGTTGCCGCGTCGAGCTTGCTTGTCGCTTCAAGAGCGGAATATGTTGTGATCGTGGTGACGGTTGTCTGTGTTTTTCTTGTTTTGGTCTTGGAGTTTTTCTTGTAGTAATCGGTAATAACGACTCTGGTCTTTGTGGTGACAGTCGTCTTGGTGTATGCGTCGCGCGCTGTTACCTTGCTTGTAGTAGTCGTTTTGTCCGAGATCTTTTTGGAATATGTCTTTTTCGCTTTCTTCTTCAGCGTGCTTTTTTTAGAAGCTGTTTTTGTGGTCGTTTTGGTCTTGCTTGTCGAAGAAATCGTTGTTTTCGACATATCGGGCTGGATCGCGGCGGATGCGCTGATATTTGCGGCGGGCAGCATTGCGAGTGTTCCTGCGGTCATCATCAGCGACAGTGCGATAGCAGAAATTTTTGTGAGAATCTTTCTCATGATCTCTTGCAGTCGGAGCAAAGCCCCGAATCTGCTCCCTCCTTTTTAAAATGTTTTTATATATTTAAATCAAATAAAACCCGTTAGTCTTTCCAGACTGCTTTATAAACGCTCTTTATCTTTGCAACACGCTCATCGTTTATTCTCGCAATGATTTTCTGAATGTGCGCGTATGTCTTAGGCATTTTAGCCTTCATATTCTTGTTGTCCTTAACATAAAGCTCATAGCAGCTCGCAAAGAATTCCCTTTGATTTTGCGATGCGTAGCTCTTGGTCGCCTTTTCATAATACTTCGATTTCTCGGCATTGTAGATGCTTGTGAAGTTTGCGCCGTCGCCTCCGCCGACAAATCCGATAAAGTGACCGAGCTCGTGATAGATAGTGGTGTAGTCGTCACTGGTTGCGATAAGACGCGTTTGAGTGTCATACCAGCCGCCGGGGAATTTGAGATCCGCTTTAACGCGATAGCCGAGATCGTTGAACGCCTTTATGACATTAGCGTCAACACGAGCCGCTGTCTTTGCTTTTATCTTTTCGGTAGCCGCATAAGCCTTTGCTTTGTATGTTTCGGTGGTTATGATCTTTGTGGTTCTAACTTTCCGAGTCGAACCCTTAGTGTATTTATCGGTGACAACAGTTCTTTCCTTAACGATCAATGTCTCCTGATAATATGTGTATTTAGTGGTAGTTGTACGGGTGGTCGTTTTATCCGACACTTTAGCAGTTCTTGAGGAGCTTGCTTTAATGATCTTGCCTTTGCTGTTTTTCAGCGTTATTTTCTTAGTGTACGAATAAGTGTTTGTGTATTTTCTGGTTCTGGTAGAAACAGAGGTTTTCGAGGTATCCTTTTGAACGCCCGATTCGAGCTTCAGCTCCTCCACGGCTTCAGCACTCGCGCCGACAGTTGCTGCAGGCAGCATTGTGAGTGTTCCCGCTGTCATAATGAGCGACAGCGCAACAGCCAAAACTTTTGAAATGATTTTTTTCATAACTTTCGCAGACACGATATATCCGGTCTGCCTGCCTCCCTTGATTTGATTAGGGAATAAAAAACTCCCCTATTATCATTATACACAGAAAAATCTGGGTGTCAATATTGATATTCACATAAAAAATCAACAATCAGGCGATTTTTTAAGCAATTTGCACCAAGACGGATGTATGTCGGGGGAGTGTAAAAGCCGATGAACGGCAATATCTCCTGCTTTAAAATATTATGGCATAATCCTTTCATACGCAATGTTCAACCTGTCAGTCCGACAACGGCGGCGCTCGGTGAGAGCGGCGATGCCGTCGACACACTGAGCCGAAATAGTCACGAAAAGCGACTGCGGATTTAAATTCCATAGATGGCGAAACAGCTCGAATTATCATATGTTTTTAAAATTTGTGTTGACAATTCCTTATTGTACGGCTATAATAAAAATGAACTGAATAGGGGTGCTGGTGCAGTCCGGCTGAGATCGAGCGCAATGCCGCTCGGGACCCATATAACCTGATACGGATAATGCCGGCGTAGGAATTGATTTGATTTTAAACGAGCGGACATTTTCACCGCTCGTTTTTTTGCGCTGACGAAAAGAAAGGAAAGACTGAAAATGAAAACAAAAGTAAGACCGATAGTATGGCTGACGGAGAGCGCCGTTATGATCGCTCTCGCAACAGTGCTGAGCTTTATAAAGCTGCTCGATCTGCCCTACGGCGGCAGTATCACGATAGGCAGTATGCTCCCGATGATCGTTATCGCTTACCGCTACGGTATCGGCAGAGGTATGATAACAGGCTTGGTATACAGCGTTATCCAGCTTCTGTGCGGTATCGGCACACTCGAATATGCAACCTCATTTACGGCGGCAGTTGCGATAATTATGCTCGATTATATCATCGCATTCGCAGTAACGGGTCTCGGCGGCCTTTTCCGCGATAAATTCAAAAACGATCAGACCGCAGAACTTATTTCAGGCGCAGTGCTCGTCTGTCTGCTCAGATATATATGCCATGTAATTTCAGGTTGCACGGTTTGGGCAGGCGTATCCATCCCCAGCTCCGACGGGCTTATATATTCGTTGTCCTACAATGCAACCTATATGATCCCCGAAACGGTCATAGTCGTTGTCCTTTTGTGGTATCTATCGGGAATTGTTGATTTTCGATCCGAAAATCTCCGCCCGACAGTACGCAAAAAGACAAAATCACCGGCAGCTCTTGTCCTGGGCTCGATCGGTTGGCTGGCCGCCGTCGGTGCAGTGATATACGATACCGTTGCGGTATTCGGAGTTCTTCAGAACCCCGACTCGGGCGAATTCGATTTCTCGCTTATAGGATCCGCTCCGTGGTGCGTTATCGGTATCGTGACGGGCATTTGCGCCGTAATTTGCGCTGTTTTGCTTATAATTTCGCACAACTGCAGCAAAGCCGAAAAGTAAAATCACAAAAAATATTGCAAAAGCAAAATATTTCTGTCATAATAGACTGTGGGGAAACCCGCAGTCTTTTTTGAGGTGTGGAGAAATGTATAAAGGCGCGATCTTTGATATGGACGGCACATTGCTCGATTCGATGCATATGTGGCGCACGCTCGGCAGCAGCTTTCTGAAGGAGCACGGTATTGTTGTCACCGATGAGCTGTTTCATCAGCTCGAGCATATGCGGCTTGAAGAGGCGGCTCGGTACTTTGCGGAAAACTATGAGCAGTTTCGCGATCTCACCGTCGAGCAGGCTTTTAATTATTGGTTCAAAAAGATCGGCGATGAATACCGCACGAATATAAAGGTGAAAGGCCATTCCGATGAATTTTTGCGTTATCTTAAATCAAAAGGCGTAAAGACGGCGGTCGCCAGCGTGACGGATAAGCCGCTTATCAAAACCGCGCTCTCAAAGCATAATATGCTCGATTGCTTTGATTATATCACCTGCACGGGAGAAGTCGGCAGGGATAAGCATTTTCCCGATATTTATTTTAAATGTATGAATTCGCTCGGGCTCGAAATTTCCGAATGCACCGTGTTTGAGGACAGCTTGTATGCCGCAAAAACAGCGTCGGCAGCCGGATTTCACACAGTCGGAATGTTCGATAAATACACATCGGGCAGCGAAGCCGAGTTTGCGGCAGCGTGCGACATTGTTGTGCATGATTGGCGTGAGCTTATATAATGGGTGAGTGCAGACTTTGCCCGAGACTTTGCGGGACAGACAGAAGCCGCGGTGTCGGATTTTGCGGCGCTCGCGATAAAGCGGTCGTTGCAAGAGCGAGCCTTCATAAATGGGAAGAGCCGTGCGTTTCGGTCGGTGCGGGAGCGGGCACGATATTTTTCTCCCCTTGCAACCTTCGCTGTGCTTTCTGCCAGAATATCGATATTTCGCACAATAAAAAAGGCAAAGAGCTGTCCGACAGCGAGCTTGCCGAGCTGATGTTAAAGCTTCAGAAAATCGGCGCCGATAATATCGATCTTGTAACGCCGACTCCCTATGCCGAGAATATCCGCTCGGCTGTCGCGCTTATAAAAGATCGGCTTTTTATCCCCGTTATCTATAACTGTTCGGGCTATGAACTTTCGAATACTGTTATTAGCCTTAAAGGCACAGTCGATATTTTCCTTACCGATATTAAGTTTAAAGACAGTGAAAAAAGCGGAAAATATCTTAAAGCACCCGATTATTACAATGCCGCCGTCTCATCGCTTTCTGCGATGATCGAAACAGTCGGCAAACCGAAATTCAGCGACGATAAGCTTATATCGGGCGTGATAGTGCGTCATCTTGTTATGCCGGGGTGCTACCGTGATTCGCTTGAGATCCTGAATGATCTGAAAGAAAGGTTCGGCACAGAGAGCTTTATTTTGTCGCTGATGAGCCAGTATATCCCGTGCGGCGACCTGTCAGACTTTCCCGAGATCGATCGCAGGGTCACATCATTTGAATACAAAAAGGTGACTGACCGCGCAGCCGACCTCGGCTTTCGCGGATATACTCAGCAGCGCGACAGTGCCGACACCGACTACATACCCGACTTTTCAGACGGAGGCGTTTTATGAAAATAAAAATACCGAAAAAAGCGGCGGCGTTCACAGCGGCGGCAGTATTGCTTTCGTTTGCGGCAGGCTTTTGCGTATCGCATTTTCTTTTCCCGAACGATATAAAGTATGATCGGATAATCAGCCTGATGGAGAAGTATTATCTTTATGACTTCGACAGAGCCGCACTTAAAGACGGTGCGTACAGCGGCGCAGTTGCCGCCCTCGGAGATGATTATTCCTATTACTATAATGAAGAAGCGGCGGCGGATAAAAAGCAGTCGGACGCAGGCAAAGCCGTTATGCTCGGCATAATGCTCTCGCGCCACCCCGATACGAACGCGCTCACAGTGACCTATGTCCATTCAAATTCGCCTGCGAAAAAGGCGGGCATTCAAAAGGGCGACATCATAACCGCGATCAACGGCGAGAGCACCGACAAGCTCAGCGTTTCTGATTCGGCGGCTCTTATAAAAAAGGAGGAGGGCGCCGAATGTACCCTCGATATACTCCGCGATAACGGGAAAATGACAATTAAGTGCGAGCTTTTTGAATTTGTTGAAGATTCGGTGAGATACCGTATGATCGGCAGTATCGGATATATTTATATCAGCGGTTTCGATCAGAGCACGCCCGAACAATTCAAGAACGCGATCGGATATGTTAACGGACAAAACGCCGATTCGCTGATAATCGATTTGCGAAACGACCTCGGCGGACTCACCGCGGCGCTTAAAGACACCTTGCAGTCGATCTATCCCGATTCGGATATTGTGAGAGTTAAAGATAAGAACGGCAATATATCGGTCAGCGAGCGGACAGGCAGCGGCAATGAATATCAAAACCCGATAGTCGCCCTCACAAACGGCTACACCGCAAGCTCCGCAGAGCTGTTTTCGCTCGCGGTTAGAGAGCACGGCGGCACGCTCATCGGAGATAAGACCTACGGCAAGGGCGTCGTCCAGACGACATATACGCTGTGGGACGGTTCGGCGGTCAAGCTGACAACGGGCTTGCTTGTCGATAAAAACGGCGAAAGCTATAATAAAAATGGCATTGAGCCCGATGTTTCGGTGCCGCAAAGCGATAAGGCTCAGAAGTATGCGGCGTTTCTCAGCGATGATGAGGATACACAGCTGCAAGCCGCAATTTCTTATTTAAAAGACAAAAAATCGGCAAAAAAATAAAAATGTGTTTTAAATGCGTTAAAAAAATATTCACTTTATTTTTGAAAACAGAGGTATAATAAGTACAGAAAGTTCATCAGGAGGGATTTTTTATGAGCGGAAAAATAAAAATAATGGTCGTGGACGATGATAATAATATCTGCGAGTATCTGCGGCTTTATCTCGAAAAAGAGGGCTATGATGTCATGATCTGCCACGACGGTCAGGAGGCAATAGATAATTTCCAGAAATACTCGCCGTCGCTCATTCTGCTCGATGTTATGATGCCGAAGCTCGACGGCTGGCAGACCTGCCGCGATATCCGCAAGACTTCGGATGTCCCCGTTATCATGATAACCGCCAAGGGAGAGACCTTTGATAAGGTGCTCGGCCTTGAGATCGGAGCGGACGATTATATTGTAAAGCCGTTTGAGGCAAAGGAAGTTATCGCAAGAGTCAAAGCGGTTCTCCGCAGAAGCGGCGGCAACAATTCCGATAATGTCAAGCGTGTTGAATACGATAAGCTCATCATCAACCTCACAAACTATGAGATGATAGTAAACGGTAAGCAGGTCGATACTCCACCTAAGGAGCTTGAGCTTATCTATCATCTTGCGTCCAACCCAAATAAGGTCTACACCCGCGATCAGCTTCTCGACGAGGTGTGGGGATTTGACTACTACGGCGACAGCCGAACAGTTGATGTTCATGTTAAAAGGCTCAGAGAAAAGCTTGAGAATGTGTCGGATCAGTGGAGTCTTGAAACAGTCTGGGGCAGAGGCTATAAGTTCAAGACCAACGACACATCTGCTCAATGAGGGCGAAAAACAGTATCTTCTTTAAATATTTCTCAATAACGGCGACAATTCTGCTTTGCAGCTTTGTTATATACAGCTCGATACTTATCGTGTATTCACGAACTCAGTGGATCAATGAGAAAAACTCGATCCTCGGCAGAAATGTCCACACAATAGCCGAGCAGACCGAGCAGTCGCTCAATAACAACAGCTTCAGCCAGCAAACGAATAAACTGCTCGATATTTCGGGCGATATTGTCGGCGCGGAAATATTCATAGCAGATACATCGGGCGACTATATTTCCTGCAGTCATCCGCAGTCGGAGGATTGCTCTCATAAATCAAACACTGTCCCGAGCGATCTTATGGATAAGATAAATTCGGGAGAGGATGTCTATGCGTTCGGAACAGTCGGCAGTATGTATCAAAGCGGTCACTACACCGTCGGCACCCCGATATATTACGCCGGCAAGGTCGCAGGCGGCGTTTTTGCAAGTGTGCCGAGCGCCGATCTGAACGGCTATATCAGAGAGCTTGTCCGCATAATTCTCATCTGTGCGCTGATAGTTATGCTCATGGCGTTTATCGCTATATATATCGTCACAGCTCAGCTCACCCGCCCGATCCGTCTTATGGCGCAGGCAGCAAGAAAGCTGGAGCAGGGCGAATTTATTCAGAGCATACCTATCGAAAGCCGCGATGAGATCGGACTTTTATCGGAGGAATTCAACCGAATGTCCAAGTCGCTCGCATCGCTTGAGAATATGCGCCGAAGCTTTATATCGAGCGTGTCGCACGAGCTGAAAACCCCGATGACAACTATCTCCGGCTTTGTAGACGGCATTTTGGACGGAACGATACCGCCCGAGCGGCAGGAAAAATATCTCAAAATAGTTTCCGATGAAACCAAAAGACTGTCGCGGCTTGTTAATTCCATGCTTCAGCTCTCGAAGCTTGAAAATGAGGAAATGAAGCTGAATATAACCACCTTCAATGCGACCGATATGCTGCTTCAGATCCTGTTCTCATTTGAAGACAAGATCGAGAAAAAGAAGATCGACATTCGCGGACTTGATAATATGCTCACTGTTTTTCTTTCCGCAGATAAGGATCTTTTGTATCAGGTCGTGTATAATATCACCGAGAACGCCGTTAAATTCACACCCGAGGGCGGCTATATAGAGTTCGATATGCATCTTGTGAAGGACGAAGTCCATCTCTCTGTCAAAAACTCTGGCGAGGGACTGACAGAAGAAGAGCTCTCAAAGATCTTCGAGCGTTTTTATAAGACCGACCGCTCGAGAAGCGAGGACAAAACAGGCATGGGATTCGGGCTGTATATTGTCAAAATGATAGTAAAACTGCATAAAGGCAATGTCAGGGCAACAAGTATCAAAGGCGAGTACACCTGCTTCGAAGTCACTTTGCCCAACGCTATGACGCAAAAGCAGATAGAACGATAATTTATTCTTTTGGAAAGGGATTGAAGATAATGAACGATTTCGATAATAAATTCGGCGAAGAAGCAAAAGAAAACGAACAGCCTACCGAGGCGGCAATGCCCGAAGAGCAGGCAGCCCGTGCACCCGAAGAGCCGACCGCTCAGCCCGAGCAGTCCGCCGAGCCTCAGCCCGAGCAGTCCGCCGAGCCTCAGCCCGAGCAGTCCGCCGAGCCTCAGCCCGAGCAGCCGCAAAATGCAGGCTATCAAAACACAGGCTATCAGGGCGGCTATTATCAAGGAGGATATCGGAATACCGATTATCAGACTCAAAACACCTATCAAAACGGCTACGGATACTATGCTCCGAAACAGCCGAATCAGCCGGCGCAAGGCGCGCCGAACCCTCCGACAGGCGGTAAAAAGTCGGGCGGATTCAGAGTTTTCTGTGTGCTTCTCGCACTTGCAGTAGCGCTCACAGTCGGTGCCGGCGTAGGCTATATCATCGGAGGCAGCGGCTCAAACACCGATCAGTTCGCATCGGCAACGTCCACACCGACCGATATCACTTTCATTGAGAATAAGATCCCCACAAAAAAGGGGATAGAACCCGACGCAAACGGTAACTATACCGTGTCGCAGGTCGCGTCGCTTGTGTCGCCGTCGGTAGTCAGCGTCTGCACCTATTCGGGCGATACTTCGAGCAGCAGCGGCACAACAACAACGAGCATATCGTCCGGCGTTATCATCGATAAAAGCGGCTATGTCATCAGCAATGATCATATCTATGCCGACATTCCGAATGCGAAATTCGTTGTGACACTTTATGATAACCGCAGCTATAAAGCTTCGTTTGTAGCAGGCGATCAGAAGAGCGACATCTGCGTTTTGAAGATCGAGGGCGCGACCGATCTCACCCCCGCTTCGTTCGGCGAGTCGGATAAGGTGAGCCAGGGCGATACAGTTGTTGCGATCGGCACGCCCTACGGTATGTCAAACTCGGTAACAAGCGGCATAATCTCCGCCGCAAACCGCCGTATCCGCAAATCGGCGACCGAATCAAACTCGCAGTCGTCCTCCTCGACTTCGGCATACACAATGCGCGTTATCCAGACAGACACCGCTATTAACCATGGCAATTCGGGCGGCGCGCTTGTCAATCTCAAGGGTCAGGTCATCGGTATCAACTCATCGAAGATCGTTGCCGACACTTATGAGGGTATGTGCTTTGCGATCCCGTCCAACGATGCCGTAAGTGTTGCTAAAAACCTTATCGCAAATAAAAAGGTCGTCGGAAGAGCAAAGCTCGGTGTTTCCTATGTCGAGATCTCAACCGCTTCCGCAGTTGTAAATAATGTTCCGAGCGGACTTATGCTTGCGTCGATCGATTCCGACAGCGGACTCTACAATAAGGGCTTCAAGGAGAATGACATTATCTGCGAGATCGATGATAAGGTCATAACAAGCGCCGACATTGCGCTCGATATCATTGCGGATAAGACCGCGGGCGATACCGTTAAGCTGAAGATCTATTCATCGTCCACAGGCAAATACAGCACAGTCACCGTTAAGCTGCTTGAGGATCAGAGCGTTTCAAGCTATAAAACTCAAAGCACAGCCGAAAGCTCGCAAAATCCGTTTAAGCTCCAGCCGACAACGACCAAGGCGTCGGCAAGATAATCCAACGCAATAAAAACCCCTGTTTTCAATGGAAAACAGGGGTTTTATATATCCGGCAGGTAATAAAAAATGGAATTGCATCGGTCAATTTGTCAAAAAACAAACTCTCGAATTGTTCAAATCGACGAATTTTTTTGTTAACCCTATAAATGTAAAATAATGTGTTGACAATACCCTGAAAAAAATCTATAATTTAATAGTAAAACAGTAATCATGCAATATGTCCGGATTGCTGTTTCGTTGCATAATAAAGGGTCCAACTTGTATGTATGCACATTTCAAAAATTTAATGAAAGGAGAAAGGAAAATGAGAAAAAAAGTTGTTAAAAAACGGATCAGCGCCAAAGCTTTATCATTGGTTTTGTCGCTCGCCGTTGTTTTATCAACGATCTCAGCCGCAACGATTATGATGTCCGATGCCGCAGAAGGTGCCTTCGCAACGAAGTCCGCGAAATGGACAGCGAACTATCTGGAAGACGGATTGGCAGAAATAACGCTGACGGCACACGACCCGAGCAACACCGGATCGACCACAACGCTCTCGCCCGTCGATGTTACGATCATTCAGGACAGATCGGATTCCATGGCGATAAACAACGACTACGGCAAGGTCTCCGAGGCGGTTCAGAAGGCATATGATCAGAACAACAACATAACGGCCGCAGAGCTCTGGACCGCGGGTATGAAAGTGAATCACGGTCAGACAGCTACGGGCTCAATGTCGCTCGATAACTATTCCGGTCAGTGGAAAGCAGTCTGCCAGAATAAGAGCCATAAGTATATAATGAAGGTCAAGAACTTCGCATCGGGCGAGATCAGAACAAAGCTGCTCGAGTTTATGAACGCGAATGCGGCAGACAGAAACGCGACCGATCTTTCATCAGTCAAGGCAATAGGTATCGACTCCAAGGCGACCGCGCAGAAGTGGCTCACCGATACCGCCAACAGTGCCGGAATAAAGATCGACAACAGCAGCATAACCGTTCAGGCAACCTGGGGCAATTACGACATAAACTTCGATTCATCGACAAACGCTTACAGCTTCAGCAGTGACAGCGGATTTGTCATAATCGATATGGATGCATTCTTTGAGTATGCCGGTCTTAACAGCTACGCTCAAGGAAACCTGCATAACTTTATGTATATACATGTCGGAGCAAATAATACGACAGGAAAGTATGAGATTCTCTCGAGCATAAAGCCTATATATTATGTCGATAAAAACGGCGTAAAGCAAACAGTCGTGACCGACGGAAAAACGCTTCAGGCGTGCGATATAGCAAACTATGCAAAAGGCTGTATCGACTATCTCAAGGGCGCGCAGGACGGACTGTCGAGCGTGACTGACAAGATACTCAGCGCAGGCGGCAGAATAAACTATATGCAGTTCGGCGACGAGACTTCCGTTTACTACGGAAACGGCGGTGCGGGCAAGTATTACACATCAGCCGAAAAAGCGGAACTGATGAACCATATTCTGACCTACCGCACGGTAAACTCAGATGTAAATTCTCTGAGCGAAAGCGATCTCACACCGTGGCGTGTCAGAAACGGCGGCGGAACATTCTATGTCAAGGGAGTCGAAAACGCTGCAAGCAATGTAAACTCCACGCTCAGCAATGCAAAGTCGACACATATAGTTTTGTTCGTGTCCGACGGAACGCCGTCCGAACTTGAAACGTCAATGACCGAGGATAATTTCAACAGCGCAGTAAATACTCAGATCAAAAACCTTATGGATACCATTAAGGGAAAGGGCGCGCAGAAGATCTATTTCGACACAGTTGGAATTTCGCTTTCGGAAAACCAGTCGAAACATCTCAGGAACATGGCTAACTATGCCGACACACTCGATGGAGTAACAAGCAGTTATTTCGGAAGCTATGTTGACATATCCGATTCGGAGCAGTTCACACAGAAGATCGAACAGCTGATAACATCGATCGCATCGACCTCAGCAACCTACACCGATGTATTGTCGGAATATTTTGAGTTCACGACAACACCGAGCTATGAGCTCACGGTGTCGGACAATGAGGATTACACCGGAGGCACAACAGTCACCGAAAGCAGTGATGTATCGATCAGCGGAAACACTTTGACATGGACGGTTCCCGAACCGAAGAAGTATTCAAAGCTGACTTTCAAGGTGAAGCTTAAGGATCAGTATATGCAGTCGGGAACGAACGGCGCTGTGCCGACAAATGCGTCGGCGGAGTTTAAGTCCGGTGATAAGACATTCAGCGACACTTCAGCCGATCCCGATTACAAGATCGATAAACCCACTCTCAGTTATGAGATAGTATCGGGTGATGCCTTCGCAACGAAGTCCGCGAAATGGACAGCGAACTATCTGGAAGACGGATTGGCAGAAATAACGCTGACGGCAC
>CAKSQZ010000021.1 GCA_934486895.1 uncultured Eubacteriales bacterium
TCGGGTGCATCAATGCTTTGCTCAATCGTCGCACGGGAAATGATTTCGCCGTCCTCCTCAAAATGATCGTCCCGCAGACCGAATTCTTCCGCCGCACCATACTTGAAAGACTCCTGATTATCAAGAATGAACTGCTCACGATCTTCCGTTTCCAGCGGCGCAAGGGTTACTTTTGCGTTTTTCATAATTCCCTCCGAAAAATAAAAATACCCGGTCATTACAAAGTAATAACCGAGCGCACTCGACACCTAATCCGGTATGCGGCCTGCAAGGCTTGCGCCTTACGATCCCCGAGCGTTACGACGCTCTACCTCCGGTGACATAAATATGAATCAGCCGGATTCCGGAATAACCGGGATCCGGCTGATTGTTTGGCGGAGAGGATGGGATTCGAACCCATGTGACGTTGCCGTCAAACTGATTTCGAGTCAGCCCCGTTATGACCACTTCGATACCTCTCCATGTATGTTAACTCGGAAAACCGAGATTAACGCAAGTATTCAGTTGTATTAGAATTCCTGTTAGAACTCACGGCGTGCCAGTAGCGGGCAAGTGCCCGAAACCCGCACGGTTAAAGGCTTTTCGGAAGATGAGCTTCCGTTTGCCGAGGGAAATTTCGAGTCAGCCCCGTTATGACCACTTCGATACCTCTCCGTTTAATCAAGATAGAAGCAGAGCCTCTGGGCATCTTCCTTAAGAAGAGCCGGTGGGACACCGCAACTTATTATATTACATTTGATTGCAGTTGTCAAGAAAAAATTTATAAGTTCATTGCAGATTGTAGGATTACAATAGATATGTTACAAACCGAAAAAAGAATAGCATTTGAATTTTGAATATCGCCGTGAATCCCGAATACCGCCAGAACATCTCTATTGCCATATTTATACGCAAATCGGCGGGCAATAGTGAAAAAGTTGTTTTGTCAATCGTTATCCAAGATAATTGACTGTAAGAATACCTGCGCCGAGTATGACGAGTATCGCACCGACAATGCGGTTAAGTGTTTTCGGTTGTGCTTTGTTTGCGAAAAGCGCCGCGATTTGCGCAAAGATCAGCGTACTCAAAACGCAGATTATCAGCGATACAAGATCGGGAGCACCGCCGATAGCAAAGTGGCTTACTGACCCCGTCAGCGCAGTGGCGCTCATTATAAAAACACTTGTGCCGACCGCCGTTTTCAACTCGTAGCCGAGCACCGATGTCAGCACAAGCAGCATCATCATGCCACCGCCCGCTCCGACAAAACCGCAGATAAATCCGACAAGTGCACCGCAGATAACCGAACGCACCGCTTTTTGTCTATCGGTTGCGTTTTGAAACCGCTTTTTCGGCTCAACGACCGGCTTCACCAAAAATTTCACACCGAGCAGCAGTGTCATAAACATCGAAAAATTGCCCATTGTCGTTTTCGGAACAATGCTTGCAATATAGCTACCGACCATTGTAAAGCACAGTACCGAGATCATCATGATTATTCCGTTTTTAATATCGAGATTTTTGTTTTTGCCGTAGGTCACAGCCGATGCAGCGCTCGCCAGAACATCGCTCGCCAGCGCAATCCCGACCGCCATATACGGATCCATGCCGAGAAATGTTATCAGCATAGGACTGATAACAGCCGCAGCACTCATGCCTGCAAATCCTGTGCCGAATCCCGCTCCGAGTCCCGCTGTAATGCAAATAATTATTTTAAGCATATTTTTCCGCCTTTTTAAAAATTAAAGCCATATCCGATTTTAACACCTGTCATCCCTTTTTGTCAATATCACCACACGGGAAAAGGATTGTTTTCGGCTATGCTTTTTTTGTATTTCAAAAAAACCAACATTTGTTTTATAAACTTAAAAGTTGCACAAATTTTTTCTTTAATTCGGCAAATAAAAAGGTATTTCATCAAAATACAGTTTACCCTATTGACAATAACCACAATATATAGTATTATTGGTTTATCGCTAATACAGGAGGGATGACAAATGTCAGAACAACTCAATGATTTTAAAGGCGGCGTTTGGCAAACGGAGATAAATGTCCGCGATTTCATACAACAAAATTACACCGAATATAAGGGCGGCAGCGATTTTCTCAGCGGTGCGACCGACCGTACCAACGAAATAATGCGTAATGTCAATTCGCTTTTCGAAATCGAGCGTCAGTTCGGCGGGGTGCTTGATATCGATACCGAAACGGTATCGTCGCTCACAAGCTATGCACCGGGATATATCGATAAGGAAAAAGAGCTTATCGTCGGTATGCAGACAAACCGTCCGCTCAAACGCGGAGTAAACCCGTTTGGCGGCATCCGAATGGCAAGGCAGGCGTGCGAAGCATACGGCTATAAACTCAGCGACAGTATTGAAAAGGAGTTCCGTTATCGCACAACGCACAACGACGGTGTTTTCAGAGCCTACACCGATGAAATGCGCAAGGCTCGCCACAGCCATATCATCACAGGTCTGCCCGATGCCTACGGCAGAGGCAGGATCATCGGTGATTATCGCCGCGTCGCGCTCTACGGTATCGACCGCCTGATCGATGAAAAGAAAAAAGATAAAGCGGCTCTCGCAAGCAGGAATTTCGATGCTGAGACGATTCGCCTCGCCGAAGAACTCGCAAAGCAGATCAAGTTCCTCGGCTATATGAAAGAAATGGCCCAGCTTTACGGATATGACATCAGCCTGCCCGCAACCAATGCAAGAGAAGCTATCCAGTGGACATATTTCGGCTATCTCGCCGCAATAAAAGAGCAAAACGGCGCCGCAATGTCGCTTGGCAGAGTCAGCACATTTTTCGATATTTATATCGAACGCGATATTAAAAACGGCGTGCTTACCGAGCAGTCGGCACAGGAGCTTATCGATGATTTTGTTATCAAGCTCAGGATCGCCAGACACCTGCGTACACCCGAGTATAACGAGCTTTTCGGCGGCGACCCGATGTGGATAACCGAAAGCGTCGGAGGCATGGGAGAGGACGGCAGAACGCTTGTCACCAAAAACAGCTATCGTATTCTGAACACGCTTTACACATTAGGCCCGTCGCCAGAGCCTAATCTTACCGTGCTCTGGTCGAAGGATCTGCCCGAAAGCTTCAAGAAGTTTTGCGCAAAAGTTTCGTGCGACACCGATTCGATCCAGTATGAAAACGATGACCTTATGCGCCCGATCTACGGAGATGACTATGCAATAGCCTGC
This sequence comes from uncultured Eubacteriales bacterium, assembly GCA_934486895.1. Taxonomy (GTDB): domain Bacteria; phylum Bacillota; class Clostridia; order Oscillospirales; family Acutalibacteraceae; genus RUG14109. The sequence goes on from CAKSQZ010000021.1 coordinate 3,195, forward strand.
TGTGTTTCCGCAATGAAAATAGGCAAGCAAATGCAGTTTTTCGGCGCACGCTGCAACCTCGCAAAGCTGCTTTTGCTTTCATTAAACGGCGGTCACGACACAGCGAGCGGCATCGATATCGGGCCGCAAAAGCCTGTGTTCAGCGGCGATAAGCTCAGCTTTGATGAAGTCTACGAGAGATTTAAAGAGTATGTTACATGGGTTTCAAAGCTGTATGTCGACACAATGAATATCATTCATTATATGCATGATAAATACGCCTATGAAAAATCTCAGATGGCGCTTCACGATACCGTTGTACACCGCTTCATGGCATTCGGTATCGCCGGACTTTCGGTCGCGGCGGATTCGCTTTCGGCGATAAAGTATGCCCGGGTTTATCCGATAAGAGATGAGAACGGATATATCACCGACTTCAGGACCGAGGGGGATTTCCCGAAATACGGCAACGATGACGACAGAGTGGATAATATCGCGAAAGACCTCACCCACCTTATGATAACGGATCTCAGAAAAACTCCGACATACCGCAACGCTGAGCACACCCTATCGGTTCTGACGATAACTTCAAATGTTATGTACGGCAAGCACACCGGTGCCACACCCGACGGAAGACCTGCAGGAGCACCGTTTGCACCGGGTGCAAACCCGATGCACGACCGCGAGGAAAACGGTGCGCTCGCTTCGCTCAATTCGGTTGCAAAACTGTCTTATGACGATTGCCGCGACGGCATTTCAAACACCTTTTCGATAACTCCCGACACTCTCGGCAGAAATATCGATGAGCGCGTTCAGAATCTTGTTTCGGTGCTGGACGGTTATTTTGCAAAAATGGCGCACCATATCAATGTGAATGTTTTGAACCGCGAAACTCTGATCGAAGCGTATAACGATCCGAATGCATATCCCAACCTTACCATTCGTGTTTCGGGCTACGCCGTCAACTTCCATAAGCTCTCGAAAGAGCAGCAGCGCGAAGTTATCAGCCGCACATTCCATGAGGTAATGTGATGAACCGCGAAACACTCGGCAGAGTAAGCTCGTTTCAGTCGCTCGGCACATTAGACGGTCCCGGCGTCCGTTTTATCGTGTTTTTGCAGGGATGTCCGCTTCGCTGCGTGTGCTGTCACAACCCCGAAACATGGGATGCCGGCAAGGGCGACAGTTACAGTGCAGAGCAGGTTTTCGATAAAATGATAAAATTTAAAGAGTATTTCGGCTCGCTCGGCGGCATAACGCTGTCGGGCGGCGAGCCGACTCTTCAAGCCGAGTTTGCGTCCCGAATATTTTCTCTTTGCCGGCAAAACGGTATAAACACCTGCCTTGACACCTCAGGCTGCATAATGAATGACGAAGTGCGCCGTTTGATAAAGCTCACCGACTATTGTCTGCTCGATATTAAGTACACGCTCGATGAAGATTACCTGAAATATGTCGGCTGTTCGATCGAAAAACCGCTTATGTTTTTGAGCGAGCTTGAGCGCGCGGGGGTCAGGACAAGGCTCAGGCAGGTCATTATCAGCGGTCTTAACGATGATGAACAAAACATCTCGCGGCTTAAAGCGATAGCGGATAAATTTTCATGCGTCGAAGAGATCGAGCTTTTGCCGTTCAGAAAACTCTGCACCGAAAAATATCAAAAGCTCGGTATCGATTTTCTGCTGAGCAATACACCCGAAACGCCTAAAGAAAAAATCGATGAACTGAACAGGCTGATTAAATAAATGTTAGCCTTGACTAATTCAATGCTTGTGTGGTATACTCACCTTATCAATGAAAAATACCCACGCTGAGGGAGTAGTTTGCGCTGAAATATGCGTGGCAAGTCAACAAACTGACCGTTCGGTCTGGCTTGTCTTAATTAACGAGACTCATGTATGGAGCTTTTGCGCCGTACCCGAGCCTCATTTTTTTGACTCGTTAGTCGGCAAAAGAGCCGATTGCGGGTCATTTTTCTTTAAAAACGGAGGGCACAGATGAAAGACTTTACGCAGTCAAAAAAGTCGCTGTCGCAGCATTTCGGCGCAGATATTCAAAACGGTCTCAGCGATGAAAAGGCGGCTGAAAACCGCCGAAAGTTCGGCGAAAACTCTCTCACACGGCCAAAGCCCGAATCGGTATTCAAGCGTATTATCAGTGCCGCGACCGAGCCGATGATCTTAATGCTCATCGCGGCGGGCCTTATTGCGCTCGCGGTCAACATCTTCCGCAGCGTAACAGGTTCAGAAGCCGACTTTTTGGAGTGTATCGGCGTTTTTGTCGCGATCTTTCTTTCGGTTATAATCAGCGTTGTAATGGAAGGCAAGAGTGCAAAGGCGTTTGAAGCGCTTTCAAAGATCAGCGACAACACCGTGGTCAAAGCGGTGCGAAACGGCGGAGTTGTCATGCTCGGTCAGCACGAGATCGTGTGCGGCGATATTCTGCTTCTTGCAACAGGCGATAAAGTTCCGGCAGACGGCAGACTTATCGAAAGCGCAGGGCTGAGTGCTGACGAATCTGCGCTCACAGGAGAGAGCCACCCTGTCGAGAAATCGAGCGAAGCGGAATTTATCGATGAAAAAACACCGCTTGCAATGCGCTCTAATATGATATACAGCGGAACATATATAACCGACGGCCATTGCCGTATGCTCGTCACGGCAGTGGGCGACAGCACCGAATTCGGTAAGATTGCAAAGGAACTCGGCGGCGCCGAAAAGGGCTCGACACCGCTCCAGGAAAAGCTTGCCCGTCTCGGTAAAATTATCACCGTGCTCGGTATTATTGCGGCGGCTATCGTTTTTATCTCTGAGATCGTTTCGTTCGCGTTGGATGGCACGCTCGAGCTTGAAACCGTCATGGACGCATTTGTCACCAGCATAGTGCTGATCGTTGCGGCGGTGCCTGAGGGCCTTCCGACGATAGTTGCAGTGTCGCTTTCGATAAATATTATCAAGCTTGCCCGACAAAATGCGCTTGTAAAAAAGATGATAGCCTCCGAAACTATCGGCTGTATCAATGTTATATGTTCCGATAAAACAGGCACGCTCACCGAAAACAAAATGACAGTCGGCTCATTCTACACCGACCGCCTGCATGAAAACACCGCCGATTTAGACGATGAATGGCTGATCCATAATATCTGCCTTAATACCACGGCGGACATCGGAGGGGACGGCTCGTTTATCGGTAACCCGACCGAGTGCGCCATGCTCAATTTCTATGAAAATTCTAAGGCGCGGAGTAAAAGCGGAAAGTCTTATAAAGACGAAAGAACAGATCATAATATCCTCCATACATTCCCGTTTTCGTCGGAACTCAAGCACATGACGACTATCTCCAAGGTAGACGGGAAAATTATCTCTTATGTGAAGGGAAGTCCGGAATGTGTGCTTAAAATGTGCAGCGTTGCGGCTGATGAGCTTGAACAGGTGCAAAATGAAATAATCGCCGCCGAGAAAAAGGCTATGCGCGTTATCGCATTCGCTCATAAACAGCTCGATACAATGCGTGATTATGAAGATGAGATCGCACACTGTGAAATGGAAACCGATATGTCGTTCGACGGCTTTGTCGCAATATCCGATCCGCTCAGAGCCGATGTATACGATGCAGTCGCTTCCTGCCGCAAAGCGGGAGTTGCGCTCAAGATCCTCACCGGCGACAATATCATAACAGCCACCGCAATAGCAAACGAACTGCACTTGCTGCAAGACGGCGGCATTGCTTTCGAAGCGCGCGAGATCGAAGAGATGAGCGACGAACAGCTCTCAAAAACACTGCCGAAGATCGCCGTCATCGCAAGAAGCACCCCCACAGTTAAAATGCGTGTTGTCAAACTGCTCAAAGCGGCAGGTAATGTCGTCGCGGTAACGGGCGACGGTATCAACGATGCTCCCGCGCTCAAAAACGCCGATGTCGGCATCGCTATGGGCATTTCGGGCACAGAGGTCTCAAAAGAAGCGAGCGATGTCGTTCTGCTCGATGATTCGTTTGCAACAATAGTCAAGGCGATCGAGTGGGGCAGAAACATCTATGAAAATTTCAAGCGGTTCATCAGTTTCCAGCTCACAGTAAATTTAGCCTCGGTCATAACGGTATTTGTCTCCATCCTGCTCGGATTTAAAGCGCCGTTCACAGCGCTCCAGCTCCTCTGGATAAATATAATTATGGACGGCCCGCCCGCACTCACGCTCGGACTCGAACCGAATTATTCCGATCTTATGAGCCGCCGCCCGACAGCAAGGCAGGATAACATCATCTCGAAAACAATGTTCTGCCGAATCGGTATCACCGCGGTCTATATGTCGGCCGTGTTCCTGTGCCAGTATTATTTCAATTTCCTCGGAGTTGCAGCCGAACAGGGTCCGACCGTGCTCTTCACAATGTTTGTACTGTTCCAGCTTTTCAATGCGTTCAACTGCCGCGAGCTTCACAAAGAGAGCATCTTCAAGCACTTTTTCAAGAACAAGCTCATGCTTGTTGTTGTCGGACTCACATTCGTATTGCAGATAATCATAATTCAGTTTGCAGGCGCATTCTTCGGCACAGTGCCGCTGCCCCTTAATGTTTGGCTCGAGCTTTTTGCGGTTGCAGTCAGCGTCGTTGTGTTCTCCGAGCTGATAAAATTGTTCCTGCGCAGAAGAAAAACCTAATAGTTTCATTGTACGGCTTGGTAAAATCTCTCAAACATATATCGCTGTGAATCGAAATAAAAAATCCGCGTTTTATAAAACGCGGATTTTTTTTATGAAAGGCGCTGTCGATAATAAAACAGCAAAAAATATAACGAAAAGTGCAAGCTAAATCGCTGAAAAGCCTCATTATTATATAGTTCTATAAAAAAGTTATAATAAAGTTCGCTTTTTGCAATAATAACGTTCATATTTTAAGTATTTATTTTTATAAATTTTGTATATACAATTAGATTAGAATGAAAAATCGGCGAAATAGCCGGAACATTATAAAAAGCATTTATCAAACTGTTCTCTCGCTTGCCGCGGGCATGGGTATTCTTGCAATTTTGAGCGTTTCTTCCGCAGTATAAAGCAAGGCAGCCGTACTATCGTTTGATACCCCAAAATAAAAAATTCTTTATTTTGTTTTTAAGTTATTTTTGCTTTTTAAATTATGTAATACAGAAATATTAAAAATAAATATAAGTGGAGTGATAAAATGCTTGATTACAATGTAAAAATAGGCCTTGTGCCTATGCGCCGCAACACGACCAACCGCCCTGCGAAAACCTTTTTGACCTGGGTTTCTGCAGAGGAGCGCGGTCACAGATTCGTCGACTACATAGAAAAAAACTTTAAAAGCGAAAATGTAACCTTTGCGGACAGCAGGGGACTCGGATGTGCCGACCTTATTTTCGACGATAAATCCGCGGCAGATTTGGTAGAGCGCTTTAGGGCGGAAAAGGTCGATGCCGTGGTTATTATCAACTGCAACTTCGGAAATGAAGAGGCAGCGGCGGATATAGCAAAGGCACTCGGCAAGCCGGTACTTTTGTGGGCGCCGCTTGATGATGAGTATTATGAGGACGGCATGAGACCCACAGATTCACAGTGCGGTATTTTCGGCGTTTCACGCCAAATGCAGCGTTATCACATTCCGTTTTCGCATTTGCCTTGCTGCCGCGTTGAATCAGACGAGTTTAAAAGCGGCTTCGACAGCTTTGTTCGTGTTGCATGTATGGTCAAAAACTTTAAAGGTTTGCGTATAGGTCAGGTAGGTGCTCGTCCCGCTCCTTTCTTTTCGGTAATATGGAACGAGAGCGAGTTAATGGAGAAATTCGGCGTTAAAATAATTGCCATTAATTTCGCGATCATTGAGCAGAGAATGAAATCTGCCGAAAAGGATTATGCCGATGAAATAGCGGAATACGAGCGGTATTTTCTCAAAAATTATGAGCTGGACGATCTGACACCGAAATACATAAAGCCTATGGCGACAATGGCTGCTATGTATAAGCATCTTTTTGAGGAATTTGATCTTGATGTCATTTCGGCAGAATGCTGGACCGCAACTCCTATTATGTTCGACGGATTGGCTCCCTGTGCAGTCTACGGTATGCTTAACGAAATGGGACTTATGATTTCGTGCGAGAGCGATATACACAGCGCTATGACTATGGTGCTTATGAAGAGCGCAACGCTCGGCAAGGGAAAACCGCTGTTCGGTGAATTTACGGTACGTCACCCCGAGAACAAAAATGCAGAGCTTTTATGGCATTGCGGACCGTTCCCCGTAAGCGAAAAAGCGGAGGGCACAAAAGCACGCCTTGTTAATCAGCGCGTATGGCTCAGGGGAAAGGACGGCGAATACACGGTCGCTCGTATAGATCAGGAGTACGGAGATTACATGGTTTTGCCGCTGCTTTGCCATACCACCGAAGGTCCTCAGACTCACGGTACATATATATGGGGTGAATTTGAGAATTTACAGGCGGTTGAGGACAGATTGCTTGACGGACCGTACATCCATCATTTTGTTGAAATGAAGGGAGATTACCGAAAAGAAATAAAAGAATTCTGCAAGTATTTCCCCGATCTTAAGGTTGACGAAACAATTAAATAATTTAAAGGAGACAGAGAAATGCAATATCAGATGAACGAATTTTTATTTGCAATGATTTTAACGGAGCTTGAAGATGCCGTGGGCAAAGAAAACTGCTCGACCCGTGCTATTGACAGGGTCACCCACAGTGTGGATTACTATTGGCTTTCCCGTATGTGGGCGGATCGCGGCTGCCGCATGCCCGAAGCAGACATAATTGTATGCCCGAAAGACGCCGAGGAAGTGTCAAAGGTGGTTAAGATCGCAAATTACTACAAGCTGCCTGTGACTACATGGGGCGCGGGCGGCGGCACACAGGGCGGAGCTATCCCTGTTTGCGGCGGCATACTGCTTGACACAAAGCGCATGAACAAAATATACGAGGTCAACACCGAAGGTATGTACATAGAGTGCGGAACCGGAGCGATCTATAAGCATATCGAGTGGGCGGCAAATGAAGTCGGCAAGGCGACAATGCATTATCCGTCAAGTCTTACTTGTTCTACCGTCGGCGGATTTTTGGCTCACAGAGGCATAGGTGTCTGCTCAACAAAATACGGTAAAATAGACGATATGGTATTGCAGATGGAGATTGTCCTTCCTAACGGAGATATAATCAACACCTCGTCTGCTCCGAAACATGCCGCAGGGCCTGATTTGAATCAGATATTCATAGGCTCGGAAGGAACTCTCGGAATTATAACAAAGGCTCAAATCCGTATTTTTGATCAGCCGGAGGAGCGTCGTTTTCGCGGCTTCCTGTTCCGTGATATGACCGGTGCGTTTAAGGCGGCACGCGAGCTTCTTCAGAAGTTCAAACCTTCGGTAATGCGTCTTTACGATGAGGCCGAAACCGCATCGCTTATAAAGAAAATAGTTGGTGTAGAGAAAAAAGGCGCATTTATGAACATTGCGTATGAAGGCGATCGGGAGATGGTCGATGTAGAAGAAAAAATTCTTCTTAGGACTTTTGCAAAATACGGCGCCGAGGATATGGGCAGCGATTACGGTAAAAAGTGGTGGGATGAGAAGATCACTTTCTTCTACCCGGGCTATATGATGGATATCCCGCAGATGTTCGGAACAATGGATACAATAGCCCCTTACGGTAAAATCGAGGAGATCTACTGGGCTATGAAAGAGGCAATAGAGGCAAACTTCCCGCAGGCCAAGTTTATAGCACATTTTTCTCACTGGTATGAGTGGGGCGCGATGGTTTACGACAGATTTATAATTGACGGAAAAGATGTTCCAAAGGATCCGGTTGAAGCTCTTCGACTTCATCAGGCGGTTTGGACATGCGGCGTAAGAACCGCGCTTGCTCACGGCGGTGTGGTCAACGATCATCACGGCGTAGGTATTAAACTCGGAAGATTGATGAAAGAGCAGTACGGTCCGGCAATGCAGGTATTTGAAGGTCTTAAAAAATCGCTTGACCCGAACGGCATAATGAATCCGTTTAAATTAGGTCTTTAACAGGGAGGAAAATGAAAATGATTTTATCTGATAAAGCTAAACAACATGTTGATTCATGCCGTTTTTGTTGGATGTGTCATCATATTTGTCCTATCGGAAACGCCACCGGACACGAAAGGAGCACCGCCAGAGCACGGGCTCTCGGAATTTCGCTTGTGAATCGAAATGCGATTGAGTTATCGGAAATAATGGACAATATTTACGAATGCTGCACCTGCGGAGGTTGTGTAAATGTTTGTGTCACGGGCTGGGATCCGGTTATGTTCACAAAGGAAACAAGACTAAAGGCAGCGCTTGAGGGAGCTTTGCCCGAATATATAAACAAGCTTGTGGACAATTGCCTTGAAACAGGTAATGCCTATGGTTTAACTGAAATTTCAGCGGAACTGAAAAATGCAATTTCATCTCATTTCGCAAAAACGGATACGCTCTTATATTTAGGAGTCGATGCAAGATATAAGGCGGCAGAAAAGGCGATAAAGGCAATAAAAGTACTCGAAAAAGCAGGCGTAGAATTTACAGTGCTTGCAGATGAGCCGGCAGACGGCTCCCAGCTGGACTTTCTTATCGGTGCGGCAGATGAAACCAAGAAACAAATGGAAGTCGCGTCAAAAACCTTCGGAGAATATAAAACAGTTGTTATTTATGATCCAAACGATGCAAAAACGGTAAAACAGCTTTATAAAGAATATGGAATCAAAACCGGGGCGGATACCGTCACATACACTTCGTTCCTTGCCGATCTTTTAAAAAACGGCAAATTGCAGCCGCATAATACCGGAAAAACGGTTGTATTTCAGGATCCGTATCAGCTCTCGCGCGACCTTGAGGAAACCGAGGAACCGCGTGAAATAATCAAGGCTTTTGCGACATTGCACGAAATGCTTTTGAATCGCAGAGAAACTGTTTGGGCAGGAAACATCTTAATGGCGGAATATCTCCCCGATGTTATAAGCGAGGTAGCCGCACGCAGACTTTATAATGTCGAAAGTATACACGAAAATACAATCGTTACCGCTTGTGTTTCGGAATATACCGCATTAAAAGCCGTAAAGCAGGATAAAATAAAGATCCTTTCGATCGAAGATTTAATATTAGGTGATAAATAATGTTAGTTACTTTACAGGAAATAATCGGAATGGCGGAATCGGGCAACTATTGCATACCTGCATTCAATGTGTACAACACCGAAACCGTTATGGGAGTTTTCGATGCGGCAGAAGAGGCAAAAGCCCCTGTTATTATGCAGGTTTACCCTCGCCTTTTTAATGAATATGTCGGTTATTATTTGGCACCTGCCATTCTGGCTGCCGCTAAAAAAGCAACAGTGTCGATTTGTTTTCATCTCGACCACGGCCCGAGCGAAGCTGAAGTTATGAAGGCTTTGCGACTCGGTGCGACAGGAATTATGCTTGACGGTTCAACCCATTCATTTGAAGAAAATGTCGCGCTTACAAAGCATATAACCGAAAGCTGCAAAGCCGTAGGTGTCGGTGTCGAGGGTGAGTTCGGACATATAGGCAGCGTCAATGATGATGCTATGGACGAATTTACAAGTCCCGAGGAGGCTGCCGAATTTGTAAAAAGGGTAGATGTAACCTGTTTGGCAGTGCTTGTGGGCAACGCGCACGGCCATTATAAAAAGCCTCCTAAGCTTGATATTGATCGAATTGCTGCGATAAGAAAGGCAACAGGAGGAATACCTCTTGTGTTGCACGGCGGTTCGGGCATACCGGATGATCAGGTCAAGGCGGCTATAAACGCAGGAATCCGCAAAATGAATATCGGCACAGATGTTTGCTGCGCTTTTGCGGATGGCACGCTTGAAAGTCTCAATGATCCCGAAAGAAGCATCGCGGTAGATCTGTTTATGAAAAAACCGATCGAGAGTGTAAAAAAATTGGCGCTTTCGAAAATTGCACTCACGGGTGCAGACGGAAAGGCAAAATAAAAATGAATAAAGCAGTAGGTATCGGAGCTTGCGTGATGGACACGCTTTTGGAAATTCCGAATTTTCCGAAAGAAGACACCAAGATGCGTGCGAACAAAGTCAAACAAGCCGGCGGCGGCCCTGTCGCGACAGGGCTTGTTGCCGCCGCTAAATTAGGAGCAAAAACCGAATATTTAGGCGTCTTATCCGATGATGCAGGCGGGAAATTCCTTTTGGATGATTTCAAGAAATACAAGGTAAAAACCGACAATGTCGAAATACTCTCGGGTTTTCGTTCTTTCACCTCCGTTATCTGGCTTTCATCGGAATCATCAAGCCGAACATGTGTCTTTGATAAGGGGGATTTGCCGCCGCTCAAGCTTAATAATGAGCAAAAAAAAGCTATAATAAATGCCGATTTGCTTATGATAGACGGCAATGAAATAACCGGAGCGGCAGAGGCGGTAAAAATAGCCCGTGAAAACGGCACAAAGGTACTCTATGACGCCGGCGGTATTTATGATAATGTTGATAGCCTGTTGCCTTTTGTCGATATTCTTATCCCGTCGGAGGAATTTGCCCTCGGTATCACGGGGGAGAAGACGGTTGAAGCTGCCGCAAAAAAATTGTATTTCGAATATAATCCCGAAGTTGTCGTTATAACAGAAGGGAAAAAAGGCGGCACACTTTACGACGGGACGAGCATTACCGTTTATCCTGCGTTTCCTGTAAATGTCGTCGATTCAAACGGAGCGGGAGATGTTTTCCACGGCGCCTTTGCTGCAGGATTTTTAAAAGGCTTTGATTTTTTAAAGTGCTGTTATTTTGCAAGCGCCGTCTCAGCTCTTAAATGCACAGGCGTGGGAGCGAGGGAAAGTGTTCCCGATTATGAAACCGTTAAAAAGTTTTTAAAGGAGAATGGGTATGAATTATAAGAAAACATACAAACCTCAAAAAGGGTTTACACCGATAAGCAAGATCGGCGATTGCTCGTTAAAAATGCTTGAGTTCGGCATGATAGAGCTTGATTGCGGAGAACAACTCAGCTATTTCACCGAGGATAAAGAAACTGCATTCATAATGCTTGAAGGGCATTGCAATGTAGAATTCGACACTACAAAATGGGAAAACATAGGCAACCGTGCTACTGTTTTTGAAAACAGAAAGGCCGAAAGTTTTTATATGCCTCGCGAGCAGGAGCTTAAAATCACCGCAATCGACCATATAAAAATTGCGGTTTGCGCATCACCGATAAACGAAAAAACCGAGCCTCAGGTTTTAAGAGAAGACCATGTTGTGTTAAAGCTTTTAGGCGAACAACCGTATCAGCGTGAAACAAGCTTTATTATAGACGAAAATTCCAACGCAAAGCACCTGACTGTCGGAGAGGCTTATGTTACCGAAGGAAACTGGGCGGGATTTCCGCCTCACAAGCACGACGAGGACAATATGCCGAAAGAGTGTATTGCAGAGGAAATCTATTATTTTCTTTTTGATCCGAAACAGGGATTTGCGGTTCAGTGTCTTTACACGTCGGACGGAAGTATTGATGAGGCGTACCGCGTAAAAAACGATGAGCTGGTTGAATTTCCGTATGGTTATCACACAACTGTTGCAACTCCCGGCTACCGGACTTATTTCTTATGGCTTATGGCAGGCGATCATCAGGGCTTTAACAGAAGCTCCGATCCTGACCATGAATGGATCGAAAAGAAACAGTAAGGCGGGGAATACTTTGAAATATCTTTTCGGAATTGATTTCGGAGGCGGCGCCTCTAAAGCAACGCTTATAGATGAAAAAGGTAATGTTGCATCGGAAAACACAGCTGAATATCCCACTCTTTATCCGGAGAAAAATGCTTGCGAACAGTCACCTGATGATTGGATAAAAGCACTTTGTGAAAATGTTTCGGAAATTTTAAAAAAGTCCGGAATAAGTCCCTCGGACATTCTCTGCCTTGCGATAGATTCCGCTACGCATACATTCTTGCCTTGCGATAAAAATTTTAAGCCGCTTATGAATGCCGTTCATTGGACCGACACGCGCTCGCGCGCCGAGGCGGAGCAGCTTAAAAAAGAAAATGGCGAAGAGATATTCCGAAAAACATTTCACAAACCCGATACTATTTGGACTTTGCCGCAGCTTTTATGGCTTAAAAATAATCGGCAGGAGATATTTGAAAAAATCAGATATATTTTCTTTGAGAAGGATTATATTCGTTATTTTTTAACGGGTGTTTTCTGCACGGATTATATCGAAGCAGAAGGAAGCATGCTATATGATTGCACGCTCGGAAATTGGTGCGAAGAGCTCTGTGACCTTTGCGGGTTGGATGTATCGGTTTTGCCGCCTATCGTCGCTCCTACAGATGTTGTCGGCAGTGTGCGGGAAAATGCGGCAAGACTGACAGGCTTAAAAGAAGGAACACCTGTTATTTGCGGCACAACAGATACATGCATGGAGGTTTTTGCTTCCGGTGCGGTTAAAAAGAGAGATATAACCGTGAAGCTCGCGACGGCTGGCCGCATTTGTGTTATCACTGATAAACCGTATCCAAACCGCGACCTTGTCAACTATTCACATATAGTACGCGGGCTTTGGTATCCCGGAACCGCAACAAAAGCCTGCGCCGCATCATACCGATGGTATAGAGATACTTTCGGCGGAGAGTATAAAGATCTGGACAAGGCTGCAGCAAACGTACCGATAGGCTGTGACGGAATGATATACCATCCTTATCTTAACGGTGAACTCACGCCCTATGCGGATCCTATGCTTTGCGGCAGTTTCACCGGTATTCGGGCAACGCACACAAAAGCTCATTTCACCAGAGCTGTTCTTGAAGGCGTTTGCTACTCTATGCTCGATTCAAAGCTTGCGCTTGATTCATTGGGTATAGAATACGGAAAGGTTGCCACAGCGATCGGCGGCGGCACAAAAGGAGAACTTTGGCGTAAAATGGCAGCGGATGTTTTGGGGATCACTTTAAAAACCGCTGAAAACAGCGACTCGTCTTTAGGATCGGCAATGCTTGCCGGTATTGCGGCAGGTGTATTTAAGAATCCTTCCGATGCAGTGGAAAAATGCTTTAAGCCTAAAAGCATAACCGTGCCGGATCCTGAAAATACCGAAAAATACCGCAAGGTGTTTGAAGAATACAAAAAGATACACGATGCGCTGGCGCCCATATACGATGCGAGGTAGAAAATGAAAATCATAGTATGTGTTAAGCAATCGACAGACGGCGAGATCAACCCGTTTGATGCAAGTGCCTATGAAGCTGCACTATGTATTAAAAATGCAGAGGTCATTGTTTTAAGCATGGGGACGGATAAAACACAATACTTTTTGGAGGATTTGACAAGGCTCGGTGCGAAAAAAGCGATATTGCTGTGCGACAATGCTTTTGCAGGAGCCGACACCCTTGCCACTTCTTACACCTTGTCATTGGCGATAAAAATGCTGAATCCGGATTTTGTTTTTTGCGGAAGACAGTCGGTTGACGGAGATACGGGACAGGTAGGGCCGTCATTGGCGGTTCGTCTGGGCTTTAAACTTGTTTCAAATATTATGTCGCTTAAAGCGGATGAAAAAGGGCTTTTTTATACCGACAGATCGGGGAATACAGGAATAATATCCGAACCCGCGGTTTTGACCGTTGAAAAAAGTCTTAATTTAAGGCTTCCGAGTATACGCTCAAAACCATCGCCCGTGGAAAAACTCAATGCAGCCGATATAAAAGCAGATATTTCGCTTTGCGGACTTAAAGGCTCGCCGACACGAGTTTTAAAAACATTTGAAAATTTTTCCGACAGACGAATTTGCAAATTTATATCGCCGGAAAAACTGATGTCTGCAATCGAAGAGGGCTTGAAAAAGGGCAGACAAAAAACAGCTTCCTCAGAGAGCAAAAACAAGCTGAAGAATATTTGGTGTGTCGGCAAAAGCCCGATGGAATTTGCAAAAACAGTCGGAGAAAATATAAAGGTTATCGAGCAGGGTGCTCCGAGGGAAATTGCAGAAAAAATCCGTATCGGAAAGCCCGATGCGGTGCTTTGGGGAAGCGATACAGCGTCAAAGGCATCAGCACCTCAGGTCGCAGCTCTTTTGAATACAGGTCTTTGTGCCGACTGCACTGCATTAGAAACAGACGGAAAAACACTTTATATGTATCGTCCTGCGTGTTCCGGAAATATTATCGCAAAAATAAAATGTGAATCATATCCGCCAATGGCAACAGTGCGAACAGCCGAAGAAGAGCAGAAAAAAATTATTGTCGGAATCGGCTACGGCGCCCGCGAATATATACCCACAATAAAGCAGTTTGCGGAAAAAATAAACGCGGGAGTGGCCGCAACACGAAAAATGGTAGACAGCGACTATCTTCCGTATGACCTGCAGACGGGACTAACGGGAAAAACAATAAGTCCCGATGTTTACATTGCCGTAGGTGTTTCTGGCGCAATTCATCATATTGCGGGGATCAGACAAAGCGGTACTATAATCGCAATAAATCCGGATAAGGATGCGCCGATATTCAATTATGCGGATTACGGAATCATTGATAATAAAATATAATCTCAGTGCAGATGTCTGTTGCCTTATTAGGCGGGATATCTGCATTTTTAATCTGCGAAATCCTAAGGAGACAACACTCTTTTGAGCTGTTTGCATCCGGGCGAGCCGGAAAAGCAGCTTTGCTATGATTTAAAATATAAAAACAATGCGCATTTACACACATATATACAGTGAAAACGATTACTTAAGCATGTATGAAAATTCTCACTTTCTTGACAAACAGCGGCACTGAATTTATAATATAGTCATAACTGCTCTATGTGTCGTGTGCAGGGGGAATAATGATGAATTATATCAGGATCACAAAGGAAAACATCGATAAAGAGCATATCTGCTGTGCTATGTCCGGCAAGCAAAGCATTGCAAAAAAGGAATGGATGAAGCGGCGGTTCGATGAAGGGCTCACTTTTTATCGGAGCGAGGAACGCGGCAAGTGCTTTATTGAGTATATTCCGGCTGAAAACGCATGGGTACCGATCGAGGCGGATGGATATATCTATATCAACTGTCTGTGGATCGCCGGCTCCATGAAGGGCCACGGATATTCAAACGATCTTTTAAATGAATGTATCCGCGATGCTGAAGTTAGCGGTAAAAAGGGAATTTGTATTCTTTCATCCGAAGGCAGAAAAAGAGAGTTTCTTTCCGATCCGAAATATATGTCCTATAAAGGCTTCTCGGTTGCAGATATATCCGAATGCGGAATCACGCTTATGTACCTGCCTTTTGAAAAGACAGCAGAACCGCCGAAATTCAAGGACTGCGCCAAACATCCGAACACAGCCGAAAACGGATTTGTCCTGTACTACACCGATCAGTGCCCGTTTACATACTATTGGGTGCCGAGAGTGGAGGAGACCGCAAGGGAACACAATATTCCCTTTAAGGCGATCCATATCACAGATAAGCAGACAGCTCAAAATGCGCCCGCACCCGTGACGACCTACGCGCTGTTTCGCGACGGAGAATTTATAACCCACGCAATACAGTCCGATAAAAAATTTCTGGCACTCGCCGGAATAAAAGACTGATGGATCGACAGACGGCAAAACGGTCGTTTTGGGCTTGATAACCACTAAATCGCCGAAGCTCGAAAACAAAGAAAAGATCATCGAAAGGATCAGGGAGGCTTCTAAGTATATTCCGCTTGAAAGGCTGTGCTTGAGTCCTCAGTGCGGTTTTGCTTCCTGCGAGATCGGAAATAAACTCACCGAAGAAGACCAGTGGGCAAAATTGAAGCTTGTAAAAGAAATAGCCGAAGAGGTTTGGGGATAAAAACAGGCAGCTGAAAAGCTGCCTGTTTTCCTTCTCTGTAATTGTTTTAAGTCGCCGATTGACTTTGCGCAGACAAATAATTATAATGTGTAATAAACATATCGTTCGATAAAACGGATCCGAATCGGAGATCCGACTTGTATATGAAAAGTATCAGGGCGAGCCTGTTCATCTCGGCAGACAGCTTTATTCCGTTTTACTTGATTTTGCAAAGAAAAACGGGATTAAAAAAGTAATGCTCGACACGCCGTATAACACGACTCGAGCGCATAAATTCTATGAAAAAGCGGGATTTAAAAAGGTTTCTGAAAGTGAGCTTCCCATGCGGTTCAGCCACCCTTATAAAGACTGCGATTTTTATTTGCTGAGCCTTTAAGGCAGGCTGAAAAAGGTGAAGGCTATGGAGTTTAATGAAAAGCTGCAGCAGCTCAGCGGTGTTCACCGGCTGACCGATATTGTCGGCGGCGTGATCTTCAGCGTGTATTATTTTTATAATCTTTATAAATCACAATTGCATTTATTATAATACCATGATATAATATAGATAAATGAACGATTAATTAATAGTCGTGGCGGTAAAGCAACAGGGCTTTGCCGCAAAACAGGGAAATATTATGTATCGGAGGCATGATAAAATGAAAAAACGGATTCTAAGCATTTTTCTCATTATCTGCGTTGCACTGTGCGCCGTGCCGTACGCCGCATTTGCAGACACCGGGATCGACCTCGAAAAGCGTTACAACCTCAAAGAGGGCGAGACGTATTATTTCGATCTTTCAAGCCTTACTATCCCGGGCACAAAGAATCAATTTCTGCCCGATAAATCTTTGCACTATGTGCCGTTTACCTACACCGGCATTATAGACGCTTATGAATTGGCGGGCACCTGCACCACAGCGGAGGAAACAGAGGCGTATGCAAAGGAGTATGCCTATAAGCATCCTCTGTTTATCTCGGATTTCAGAATAACCGATGATGTCAGCTGGAATGAGCTTTCGGCAGCAAAGCTGATCTACAGCTTTGAAAAAGAAGTCAGTGTTAATAATCTGTATTATTGGATCAGGACTCCTTCTGTCGGCGCGCGCCCTTCGGATCAAAACGACGGAGGCTTTCCTTCAAACAATGAATGGGATGTGATCCGCAAAAAAAACAGCGGATACATTAAGAGCTGTATTAACAGCAATTATGCTTCATGGGGTCAGGACTATGCCGACACAGGCTACAGCAATACACGCGCAATAAGAGGGTATTCCAGCAATCCTATCACCTACGGTCACGATCAGGCACACCTTAGAGGTTCCAGTTCCTTTTGCCCTGTTCTGGAGTTTTTCGAAGCCTATAACAGATCCAATACCAAAATAGAAGAGGTGACTCTCAACCTCGGCGAAGGAAAACTCGGCGAAGATATAAGATTCGGCAACCGCCGCGTCCTCAAGATAATCGTAAACAATGATAACGGCTATAAAGCACCCACCGATGAGGGATTTATCCGTCCCGAAAACAGCGGAAACTATTTTATGTGGCTCGGAAGCGATAATAAGCTCTATGCTCCGGGCGAGACTGTTCCGCCCTCTGTGAAAACGCTCACAGCTCAGTGGACAAAGCCCGAACAGTTCAGCCTCTCTGCGGGTCAGGTTTATTATTTTGATCTGTCAGGCGAGACGATCCCCGGCACTATAAATGCCGATCTTCCGGATCCGTCGCTTCATTACACCCCGTTTGTCTACACAGGCACGATCGATTCTTATAAGCTGGATAAGGCGGTAAGCACCGACGCCGCTTATGCCAAGGCAAACTCATATATCCGCAGCCTGTTTGTTTCCGATTATTATTTAACACACTCAGTAAGCTGGAACACGCTGAATAGCTCAAACCTTATCTTCGGCAAAAGCTATTCGAGCGCAGAAATAGATTATCAGCTTCGTGCGCCGTCTGCAGGAAGCAATTACACGACCGTATCGTCAACACAGAGCGGAACACCGTCGAACAACGATTGGGATACGATTTTAAATAAGGATCCGGGCTATATCAGAAACTTTGCCGATAAATACGCATGGGGACAGGACAGCGAAGGCAGCACCGGCAAAAAGGCAGCTCGCGGCAACACCGCCGCAGGCAAATGGTCGAGTTCGCTTGCAGCTGCATCGACCGCCGAGATGACCTATCGCCCCGTGCTTGAAGTGTCGTCAAATCCCAATGATATCGGAAAAGACGGACTGAAAGCCGTGACAGTGCATCTTAACGGCGGTAAACTCGGCGGCAGTAAGAATAATATTAAAATTATCGTCAAAAACGGCAGCAGCTTTAAAGCGCCGTCGGGCGACGGTCTTACAAGACCGGACGGCAATACAGACAGCTTCTTTATCTGGCGCGGCGATGATAATAATCTTTATTATCCCGGCGAAACTGTCCCTTATTATGTGACAATGCTTGTAGCCCAGTGGGAACGCGATTCATATTCGGTCTCCTATGATCCCGGAATTTACGGCACAGGCGAGATCCAGAGCGACAATAAGCTGTATGACGAAACCCTTACATTAAAGGGCAAAACATTCACTCGCGCAGGCTACACGCAGATCGGCTGGACTAAGACCGACGGCAGTGATGATATCGACTATGCTCTCGATGCGACCTACACCGATAATGCTCCGCTTTCTCTTTATCCTGTATGGCAGGAAAACAGCGGATATAAGGCGGCATTCCGTTCCGATAAGGGCGAGCTGCTGTTCGAGCGGACATATAAGTGGACAGATAAGGTGTTAAGCGATGTCGATACTCCCTCGAAGAGCGGCTGGGATTTCCTCGGCTGGATCTCCGATGACATAACTCTGACCGCCGATACGACCTTTGCAGATCTTGCAAAGAACGATGATACACGGCTCAGTATCGATGTGATCGAGAAGTGGAAGGATACCGAAACGCCGACAGGCGAAGTGAAGATCGGCGATTACAGCTGGCTCGATATTGTTGACGGATCAGGCAATAAGCTTTATTTCAACCAAAAGCAGACCGTTACGGTTACTGCTGCCGACAACAGCGGAAAAGTCAATATCGGATACCTTATCTCAAATGAAAGATACACAAAGGATCAGCTTGAAGGCAAGAGCTTTGAAGCTTATGATAAGCCTTTCGAGATCGCTCCCGAGAGCGAGTGCATAGTTTATGTCCGCTTATCTGATGACGAGGGCAACCGACATTATATCAGTACAAACAATATCGTGCTTGATTCCATAGCTCCGAAGATCGTCGGCGTTCAAAACGGCGAAACCTATTGCGAGCAAAAAACATTCACAATAACCGAAAATAATCTTCACGGTGTTATTGTCAATCAGCAGCCGATAACACCCGATCAAAGCGGCAATTACACTCTTGCTCCTGCCGATCATCCGCAGAAAATAGCGGTTTATGATAAGGCAGGCAACGTGACTGAGATCACCGTCACCGTCAATGACGGTCACACCTATGAGTGGCAGAGTGAAAACGGTGAGTATTGGCAGAAGTGCAAGTTCTGCGGCAGTGAAACAGAGAAGAAAGCTATCCCGACTATCGCAATAAACGGTGCGGATAAGGTCTGCCGCACACAGGATTATTCATTTAGCTTTGAGATCCCCGAAAACTGCAGGTTCATCATCTCCGGATATGAATTTGAAAATGTCGGCAGTGAAATCGATGCGACCGAGAACAACGGCGTGTATACAGCGTTGCTCAGCGCCGGCGAATATCCCGCCGACGAGAGCGGATTCAATGTGACTGTCACAGCCGAAACAGCCGACGGATTTGTTTTCCAAGCGGAAAAAGCAGTGGGCATTCTTGATCAGCATATCGGCGGCGTTGCCACCTGCACCGAGAAAGCAAAGTGCGATGTTTGCGGCGAGCCTTACGGTGAGCTTGACGGGGATAATCACTCTAAGCTTACACATGTTGATCCGAAGCCCGCGACTGAAGAAGAATTCGGCAATATCGAGTATTGGTATTGCGAGGGCTGCGATAAGTATTATGCGGACGAAAATGCTGAAAAAGAGATCAAAAAGGAAGACACGATCATTGATAAGCTGACGCCCAAAGAACCTGATCCCGAGCCTGCTCCGGAAGCACCCGACGATAAAGAGACACCGTTCACAGGAACGGCAGTGCCTGCTGTTTCGCTGGCGGCACTGTTACTGAGCGGCGGCGCGCTTATTGTCACCGCGTCAGGCAGAAGAAAGAAAAAGTAAGATAACGCAGTAAAAAGGCGGTCGCTCTATAGCGGTCGTCTTTTGCATTTTGCGGTTGAAAAAATATCGGCGATATGATAGAATAATCTCACAGCTTAAAATAAATCACCGAAAAGGAGAAAATATGAGCTCGGTTATACGACTGATGACGGCTGACGATGCCGCCGCCGTTATCGAAATGATGAGAGTTTTCTATGCATCGGAAGCGGTGCGGACAAACGGATCGGACGAGATATTTAAAAACGATATCGAGGCTTGTCTCGGCGACAGCCCGTATCTCGAGGGGTATATTTTTGACAACGACGGAGAGATACAAGGCTATGTAATGGTGGCAAAAAGCTTCTCGACGGAGTTCGGCAGAAAATGCATCTGGATCGAGGACCTTTATATTAAAGCAGACTGCCGCGGAATGGGTATCGGCAGCCGGTTTATAGATTTTATAAGCGATAAGTACAGCGATCACATTATCCGTCTTGAAGTCGAGCGGGAAAATGAAAATGCCGTTCATGTTTATAAAAAAGGCGGATTTACGGTGCTGCCGTATATGGAAATGAAAAAATGATTCCGCAAGCCTTGCCGGATCAAAAAAGGACTGTATCTTTCGATACAGTCCTTTTTAGTTTAACTTACATCAAGCTGCGATAAAGCTCTTCGATGTCCTCGACCGAGGTGTCTCTCGGGTTGCCGGGACGGCAAGCATCAGCATAAGCGTCAAGCGCGAGCTGATGCAGATCCTCCTCCTTGACAACGCCATTGAGCGAGCAGACAATACCGACATCCTCCGCAAGCTTTGAAACAGCGTCAACAGCGGCTTTTCTGTACTCGTCCTGTGACATGTCATCAACACCCTTGACGCCCATAGCTTTGGCGATCTCGCGGTATTTCTCGCCTGTAAACGGAGCGTTATACGCCATAACCGTCGGCAGAAGAGTAGCACAAGCCTTGCCGTGAGGCATATCATAGTAAGCCGAAAGAGTGTGCGCCATGGAATGGTCAACACCGAGACCGACATTCGAGAAGCCCATGCCTGCGATATACTGACCGAGCGCCATACCCTCTCTGCCTGTCTGTTCGTTCTTAACAGCGCCTCTGAGACTGTGCGAAATGATCTCGATAGCCTTGAGGTGGAACATATCCGAAAGCTCCCAAGCGCCCTTTGTGATATATCCCTCGATAGCGTGTGTCAGCGCGTCCATACCTGTTGCGGCGGTAAGACCTGCCGGCATTGTGGACATCATATCCGAATCAACAACAGCCACTACCGGAATGTCATGAACATCAACGCAGACAAATTTGCGCTTTTTTTCAACATCGGTGATAACATAGTTGATAGTTACCTCAGCGGCAGTGCCTGCCGTTGTGGGAACAGCGATTATCGGAACACAGGGATTCTTTGTCGGCGCAACACCCTCAAGTGAGCGGACATCGGAAAATTCGGGATTTGTGATAATAATTCCAATGGCCTTTGAAGTATCCATTGAAGATCCGCCGCCGATCGCAACAATGCAGTCAGCTTCTGCGGCTTTGAAAGCCGCAACGCCGTTTTTAACATTATCAATAGTGGGATTTGCCTTAATGTCGGAATAAACGGTGTACGGGATTTTCGCCTCATCAAGCAGGTCGGTTACCTTTTTGGTAATACCGAATTTGATAAGG
The DNA here is from genome assembly GCA_934486895.1 of uncultured Eubacteriales bacterium. Lineage (GTDB taxonomy): Bacteria > Bacillota > Clostridia > Oscillospirales > Acutalibacteraceae > RUG14109. Next base: position 24,862 of record CAKSQZ010000021.1, read on the forward strand.
TCCGGGTCGGAAGCAACAAAGGCTTTTTTAAATCCGCGGGCTTTTATCTCCTCCGGGATCGCCTTGATCGAACCGGCACCGTGATACGATGTTTCGTTCAATACAAACTTGTTCATAATGACACACCTTTGATATAATATTTTTCAGCGCACCTGCGCTTTTAACTATATTATACAACTTTACAAAGGCAAAATATTAATAATTTGTTAACTTCGCTATGCTCATTTACTATGCGGCTCATCCCCGAGCAGCATAATTATATTACAGCAGAACATGTTGTTGTCCTCGTAAAAATCGGCAAAACCGTGATATTTTTCGGCGGTCTCGCGGATAATTTTTGTACCGTAGCCGTGACGCGATTTATTTTTCTTTTCTGTTTTAAGCATCGGATTTTCTTCTAAAACCGATTTCGGGATAGTATTCTTCATGAAAAATACCGTGGTTGCGTTATCTTTTGAAATACTAAACTCAAGACGGCGCTCGTTCTCACACTTCTTGCAGGCGGTTATAGCATTGTCGAACATATTGCCGATAATGTTGCAAATATCAACATTGTTAGGGCAAACAAGATCTGAGATGACCGAAACTTTTGTTTCAATATCGTTGGCGGTCGCCTCGGCGAGTTTTGAGTTTATTATCGCGTTAACATATTCGTTGTTTGTTGAAACAATGCGGACCGCCCTGCTCTGAGTTTCAATGTATCTTGAGATGTATGCGTCTATTTCATCGTTTTTGCGCTCTGAATTAAGTGTCTGAATGATACGCAGACTGTTTGCAAAATCATGTCGCGTTTTCTGAAGAATATCATATTGCTTCTTGACTTCCCTCATTGATTCCGCCTGAAAGATCTGCTCCTGCCTTAAAAGCGAATTTTCAAGCTCGATCTTATGACGGCTGTTGAGAGGAATGAGCAGATAGTAAATCGCAATATTCATTGCAATTACAAATAAAACAATGATCCATATGCAAAACTCGCCCATACCGTTGACACCCGCGAACAAAATTGAAAACAACAGCGCGATAATAATTATCGATATTGAGAAAACCGTTGCCGTTATGACCCATTCTGTCCGCGGCAGCTTTATGCTGTGATGTTTGAAGATTCGTTTGATCGCAAGCAAAAGCAGGAAAAACAGCAGGTTCGCCGGAACCACCACAAGAAAACGATAATTATTGCTCGGCGACATAAGATCGTGGATATCCTCTCCCGATATAACTGATATTATAATTAAAGTCACAGTGGTCGTAAGCACCATGCAACTCGTCGGAACGATCGACATTGCGGCTTTTTTAATGATAGTTCCTTTTAGGAATATAAGCGCTATGATAAAAACGATCAGCGAATAGGAGAAAGCAGCCAGACCTTCGAAAACGGTTATGAAATTAAAAATCGTCACCGTTATGAAATAAGCCGCGGTCCCTATCGCAAAAGCAATCCTTTTGTCAATGCGTATGTTTTCCTTGTATTCAAACACCCCGAAAGTAAAATACATAAACAGAAAGCCCTGAAATGCATTGATCAAAAGCTCAAAAGCAGATTTCATCACACCCGGCATATATTGTTACCTCCTCTTAAAGATCATAAACGCCTCAAGCGCTTTTGCTTTGAGACTTTTGCTTATCGGGATCTTGTCTTTGTTGACGAGGGTAATTATGTTAAGCAGT
>CAKSQZ010000022.1 GCA_934486895.1 uncultured Eubacteriales bacterium
TTTCTTCTGCGTTGTTTAATTTTCAAGATGCCTTTTGCTCTCTCGCTCTTTTCGCAAATCCCTTATCTAAGCCATTTCCAGGCTCTCTTCGGAACCCGCCGTTTCGCGAGTGCTAGATTATAATACCACACCTCCCCTCCATTGTCAACCCCCTTTTTTTCTTTTTTTTAAAAAAATTTCGCCCTGCGACAAAATCACAGGGCAAAAGTGTTTTTTTAATCAGTTTATGCACTTTTGAGGGCAGACTTCGACACATTTTCCGCAGCCGATACACTTTTCAGGGTCGATCTGAGCGCAGAAATCACTGATACTGACAGCGCCGTGCTCGCAAGCGCGAACGCACATCGAACAGCCGATACAACCCGCTTTACAGATCTTGCGGACGAGTGCGCCCTTATCGTGGCTCACACAGCGAACCGTGAAGGTTTCAGCGCTCGGCACGATGTCGATAATACCCTTGGGGCAAGCCTTGGCGCATTTTCCGCAACCGCCGCATTTATCTGTATCGACAACGGCGAGCGAATTTTCGATCTTTATTGCTCCGAAATCGCAAACGCCGACACAGTCGCCGAGTCCGATACAGCCATAGCGGCAGGCTCCCGCTCCGCCGAACAAACGGCTTGCTGCCGCGCATGACGGAAGACCGTCATACTCATAAGCGTCCTGCGTGTTTTCGCTATTGCCGCGGCATCTGACGACCGCGTGCTTTTCGACAAAACCGCTGTTTTCAAGTCCGAGCGCATCGGCTATGGCAGAAGCAACCGCCGCGCCGCCCGGAGAACAGAGCGATGTATTATCGGTTTCGCCTTTTGCAAGAGCCGCGGCATATCCGCTGCAGCCGGAAAAGCCGCATGAACCGCAGTTCGCGCCGGGCAGGATCTGCTCGATCATATCGGCGGTCTCATCGCGTTTGACCGCCATAACGATAGCGGCGATGCTGAGTATCAGTCCCGATAAAAGACCGATAGATGAAAGGATTATCACTGTTAGCAGAATAGGATTCATTTCGCCGCCTCCTTAAGAAATCAGGTTGTTTGCAATTCCCGAAAAGCCGAGGAACGACAGCGAAACGAGAGCCGCCGAGATAAGCGTTATCGGCAGGCCTTTCAAAAACTCAGGCACGGGCGACGCTTCGATCCTCGAACGCACTCCGGCAAACAGCACCATTGCAAGCATAAAGCCGAGACCTGCGCCGAGCGAGTTGACGAGCGACTCGGTATAGCTAAGTTCTTTTGTGAAATTGAGCAGTGTTACGCCGAGCACCGCGCAGTTTGTTGTGATAAGCGGCAGATAAATGCCGAGCGCATTATAAAGCGGAGGCAAATATTTTTTCAGCACGATCTCTACAAACTGAACGAGAGTTGCGATAATGAGGATAAAGACTATCGTTTGCAGATAGCCGAGGCCGTTCGGCTCGAGCAGATACGCATACACAGGGTAGGTAGCGGCGGTGGCAAGCACCATAACAAAGGTTACAGCGCAGCTCATGCCGAACGCGGTCGAAAGCTTTTTCGACACGCCGAGGAACGGGCAGATACCCATGAATTTTGATAGGACAAAGTTTTCGGAGAGTATTGCCGCAACAAGAATAACAAGCATTCCTTTCATTATTCATGCGCCTCCTTTTCACATTCTTCACAGCCGCCGCACATTCCGCAGGCTTCACAGCCGGCGCTCTGTTTAGGCTCTTTGCCCATTTTGACAGCGAGCTTATTGGCACAGGCAACAAGGATACCGAACACGAAGAAGCCGCCGGGAGCCATTGTCATAACGAGCATGGGCTCGATATGCCCCGCAGTTACAGCCATGCCGAAGATAGTGCCTGCTCCGAGCAGTTCTCTGATACCGCCCATCAAAAGCAGCGCCGCGGTAAATCCGACGCCCATTCCCAGAGCGTCGAGCGCACTCGGAAGCACCTTGTTTTTAGATGCGAACATTTCCGCTCTGCCGAGTATGATGCAGTTTACAACGATGAGCGGAAGGAAAATGCCGAGAGCATCGTTGATAGAGGGCAGATACGCTTTTGTGAGCATTTGAACGATCGTCACGAATGCGGCGATAATGGTTATGTATGCCGGTATTCTGACTTTATCGGGAATGACATTCCGCAAAAGCGAGATGGCGATATTCGAGCCAAGCAAAACAATCGTTGCCGCAAGGCCCATTCCGACACCGTTCATTGCGCTTGTTGTGACGGCGAGAGTCGGGCAGGTGCCGAGGACTAATCTCAAAACCGGATTTTCGCGCACGATTCCCTTTGAAAATTCTTTGAAAAGACTCATTTTGCCGTCACCTCGCTTTCTACCGCCGAGAGCGCTTTATTAACAGCGTCTCTCACCGCTTTTGATGAAATGGTCGCGCCTGTTACAGCGTCGGCGTTTTCACCGAATTCGACCTTACCTTTTATGCCGGAGAACTGCGATATAAAGCTGTCCTCCTTAACACGCTGACCGAGGCCTGCGGTTTCATCGTCACACGAAACGATGTCGATGTTTTTTATGCTGTTGTCCGGCAAGACGCCGACCATAACGCTGATCTTGCCGCCGTAGCCGTTTTGCGACGACGAGACGACATAACCGATAGTTTCCGAGCCGCTCTCAGCCTTATATATAACGCAGCCGTCACGCTCGCCGAGCTCCGTGTACTTATCGGCAGGTAGCGCCTTTTGCATTGCGATTTTCTGCTTTTCGTCGTCCTGCGCGGCGATCTTATCTACGGTGAGCCCGTTTGTAAATGCGAGTGCCGCGCCGAGCAGAGCGCAGATCACAGTCAGAGTCACAGTGGGGACAAGCACATTTTTGAGATTTTTCATTCCTGCGCCTCCTTCACTGCTCCGAACGGCTTTTTACGGGTGAGCCGATCGATATGCGGAGTTATGATATTCATTATGATAATGGAATACGAAACGCCCTCCGGAAGCGAACCGAAAATTCTGATAAACGCTGTTATTGCACCGCAGCCGATCGCATAGATGATCTTTCCTTTGGTTGTGACGGGCGATGTTGCATAATCGGTCGCCATAAACACAGCTCCGAGCAAAAGTCCGCCCGACAGCACTTCATACAGCGGATCATATCCTGCACAGAAAGTAAGAAGAGCCGTTGTGCCGACGAAAAAGAGCGGGATCACCGGAGAGATGACACGGCGCATCACAAGATAGACACCGCCTATGAGTATTGCAAGTGCGCAGGTCTCGCCGAGGCAGCCGCCTGTCTGACCGAAGAAAAGGTCGGTGATCGAGGCCGGCTCGCCGCCGTTTTTCAAAAGTGCGAGCGGTGTTGCGCCGGTAACGACATCGGACGCGCCCGACTGATATGTCATCGGAAGCATCCATGTAGACATCGCTTTTGTGAAAGAGTTCATCAGCACTATTCTGCCGATGAGCGCAGGGTTTACAAAGTTATGGCCGATGCCTCCGAACATCTGCTTTACAACGATTATCGACACAGCGCTGCCGATAGCCGCCATCCAAAGCGGGATCGTTGCCGGCAGGTTATAAGCTAAAAGCAGGCCTGTGACAACTGCGGAAAGATCGCCTATCGTGCAGTCCCTCTTCATAATCCTGCGGCTTAAATACTCGCTTATCACGGCGACTGCAACGCAGGTGATGATAACAAAGAGCGATCTTACGCCGAATATCACAACAGACGCCGCTCCTGCCGGAAGCAGAGCTAATATAACATCGAGCATAATGCCGCGTGTTGTGGCGGTGCTTTTAATATGCGGATTTGCCGAAACGGTAAGTTTGCTCATGTTTATCCCTCCCTGCCTTCCTTGATTTTTTGCTTTGCGAGCCGCATGACCTGAACGAGCGGGCGCTTTGCGGGACAGGCAAAGGCACAGCTTCCGCACTCCATACAGTTCATTGCGCCGAGCTTTGAAAGATCATCGGTATCCGAAAGAGTCACTGCGCGCTCAATGGCGGCGGGCATAAGACTCATCGGGCAGGCTTTAACGCATCTGCCGCAACGGATACAGTCCGAATAGCCGGATTTGCCGACCGATTTTTCATCAAACGCCAAAATTGCGTTGTTATGTTTTGTTACAACGATCTCATCATTCGGCACGGCAAAGCCCATCATCGGACCGCCGAAGATCAGCTTTTTCGGCTCTGCTTTATAACCGCCTGTGAAATCGATAATGTCTTTCGCACTCGCACCTATCGGAACACGGACATTCATCGGATTGGCTACGGCGCTGCCATCGATCGTCAGTCTTTTGCTGACAAGCGGCATACCTGTTTTAAGATATCTTCCGATCGAGCCGAGCGTTGTAATATTCATAACGATACAGCCGACCGCCGCAGGAAGTCCTCCGGGCGGAATTTTTCTGCCTGTTGCGGCATAGACCGTCATCTTCTCGGCACCGCGCGGATAGACCGATCTTACTTTCATAACGCGCACGGAATTATCGCTGTCCTGCCTGTCGGACACGACTTTGAGCAGTTTTTCTATTGCAAGCGGTTTATTATCTTCAATAACAAAAATAACATTTTTAATATCCATCAGCCGCTTTATTGTGTAGACCGCATTGAGAATATCATCGCTGTTTTCGATTATCTCGCGATAGTCCGCAGTAATATACGGCTCACACTCCGCTCCGTTTACAACGAGCGTGTCGGCATCCTTCGCACCTTTAATCTTAACATAAGTCGGAAAGCCTGCTCCTCCGAGCCCCACGATTCCGCTTTTGCGGATAGCCTCGGTAAGTTGTTCGCCTGTTTCGACCGCAGGCGGCTTTATAGTGTCATCGGGTGTCTGCTCACCGTCCGCCTCGATAACGACGGCTTTGCTGACACAGCCGCTCGACATAACACGGTCTTCAATGCTTTTAACAGTACCGGATACGCTCGAATACACAGGGACACTCAATCCGTCCGCCGCATCGCCGACCGGTGTGCCGACGCATACACGGTCTCCCGGCTTTACACACACGACCGACGGCGCGCCGATATGCTGGCTCATCATTATCGCGACCGATCTCGGCGGCGTCATATCGACAGTTGCACATTCGGCTGTGTTTTTACAGTGCGGGACACGGGCTCCTCCGCGCACTCTTGCCGCAGGCTTTATATACTCACGGCTGATATTATTTCCCAAAAGTAGTCACAACCCCTCATAATAATCTTAATAATTTCAGTGCAAATGTCTTCTGCCGTTAACATGAGGCGGAGGACATCCGGATTTCCCCTCTGAAAAACCGAGGAGCTTAACGCTCCTTTGCACTGCTTGAACCCTGTCGCAAAACCTGCTCATTTTAAACAAAGCAAAGTATTGCTCCGATTCAAATTCCATACATTATACATACTAACATAGCGGTGTCGAATTTTCAACGATTTTTTGTTTTTGCGGTGGAATTTTAAAAAAGGTTATTTTATTGTTGCACAGATGCTTATTTTTTGATATAATTATAGTGCTGTTTTATGCACAGATTTCTTATGAGTGCAGTTGCACGGTACAATGATATTAAGTTATGTCGGTCATGCTTACGCAAATTCACCGCATTCTGCCTGCCGCGGCAACGATAGATTCAGATCACTGCAATTAAAAATACGGAGGAGTTAGAATGAAGGTCATACTGCTGGCTCACACGCCCGAGCCCGAAAAAACGATTGCCGCAGCCGCTAAGCTGTGCTATTCGCCGTCCGGAGTGACCGAGCTTAAAGACTCGCTGACGGACGACAAAGCCGCAGGCTTTGTCGAGATGCTTGCCGAGATAGGTCACGAAAGTCCTATTGAACACGCAAGTTTTACATTTGGAATAGAGGGTGTTTCCAGAGCGTTTCTGGCTCAGATAACACGGCACAGGATTGCTTCATATTCGGTTCAGAGTCAAAGATATGTTAAAAAGGATGCATTCGATTATATCATGCCGCCCGAGATCGAAAAGAACGCCGAAGCAAAGGCGGAATATGAAAAGGCTATGGCGCAGTGTCAAGAACATTACGACAAAATAGCCGAGATCCTAACCGATGTTCACTTCAAAGAGATGACAGCGAACGGAATTGATGAAAAAACCGCGAAACGAAATGCATCGAAAAAAGCCATTGAGGACGCGAGATTCGTTCTGCCGAACGCTTGCGACACCAAGATGGTAGTTACAATGAATGCAAGAAGTCTTATGAACTTTTTTGCTCACCGCTGCTGCAACCGTGCGCAATGGGAGATCAGAGCGGTTGCGGACGAAATGCTCAGACTTGTTAAAGAAGTCGCGCCCGAACTGTTTAAATACGCAGGTCCCTCATGCCTCAGAGGCGGTTGCCCCGAGGGTAAGATGAGCTGCGGAAAGCTGAAAGAAATGAGAGAGAAGTATCTTAAAAATGGGTAAGCTGATCGTTTTTGAAGGGCTTGACGGCAGCGGAAAATCGACGCAGCTTGAACGGTTCACTTCATATTTAGATGAAAAGGGCGGAAATTACCGCCGAATAAAACTGCCGGACTACGACAGCGAATCAAGCGCTCTTGTGAGAATGTATTTAAACGGTGAATTCGGAACACATCCCGACGATGTGAATGCTTATGCCGCGTCGTCGTTTTACGCGGTGGACAGATACGCCGGCTTCAAGAGCGACTGGGGACGCGATTATGAAAACGGCGTTCCGATAGTGGCGGACAGATACACCACTTCAAACGCAATTCATCAGGCATCAAAGCTGCCGGAAAACAAGACAGACGGTTATCTTCACTGGCTTTATGACTTTGAGTTTAATAAGCTCGGTCTGCCGAAGCCCGACTGTGTTTTATTTTTTGATATGCCGCCGGAGATCTCTCAGCGGCTTATGAGCGGAAGATACAAAAACGATGAAAGCAAAAAGGATATTCACGAGCGAGACACCGAATATCTCGACCGTTGCAGAAAGGCGGCTTTGCACTCGGCAAAGGTGCTTGGGTGGACGATCGTTGAATGTGCTAAATTCGGGGAGCCGCTCGGTATTGACGAGATAGCCGCCAAGGTGAGAGATATTCTCGGCGGTGTTTTTAAATCGGAGTAACACTCTGCCTTGCCTGCAAGGGGCAGAGTTTGCGACAGACTTCAAGCAGTGCAAGAGAGCTTTGGCTCCACAGAATGTCTCCGCCGCCTTTAAAGACGGGAACATATGTACCATGTTATAATATGAATGCAGAGGAGTATTTATGGTTTATATTTTTTTAGCAAACGGTTTTGAAGAGATCGAGGCGCTTGCGCCTGTTGATTTTCTGAGAAGATGCGATCTTTCGGTAACGACTGTCGGAATAGGGGGAGAGTTTATAACCGGCTCTCACGGTATCACCGTCAAAGCGGACATTGCCGACAGCGAACTGCAGACATATTCCGACGCAGAGGCGATAGTTTTGCCCGGCGGTATGCCCGGAACGCTCAACCTTGAGAAAAGCGAGACTGTGCAGGATTTTATAAGCTACGCTGTGAGCGAAAAGAAACTTGTTTGCGCTATTTGCGCCGCTCCGAGCATACTCGGCCACAGAGGCCTGCTCGACGGTCTGAAAGCGACCTGCTTCCCCGGCTTTGAAGAACAGCTCGCAAACGCCGATGTCACAGGCGGATATGTTGAGCATGACGGCAATTTTATCACAGCAAAGGGTGCGGGAGTTGCCTTCGATTTTGCTCTTGAGATCGGCAAAACTCTTGCCGGAGAACACAAGGCAAACAGCGTTTATGATTCTATTCAGTGCAAAAAATGAACGATATAAGAGAGTATAAAAAATCGCTTCGCCGCCGCTATCGGGAAAAGAGGCTGGCTATAACGGGAAGGTTACGCGATGAACTTGATATAAATATTTTAAACCGTATTACAAAACTCAATCAATATCGCGAATGCAGTCTTGTGCTTTGCTATGTTTCAATGCGCGACGAGGTTGACACGCGGCGGCTTATAGAGCGCGCACTGGCTGACGGAAAGCGTGTTGCCGTGCCGAGGTGCGTGCCAAACACGCGAAAGATGGAGTTTTACTACATCGAATCGCTCTCGCAGCTGGAGCCGGGCACTTTCGGAGTGGACGAGCCTTCGGCTCAAAAGGAAAAGCTGGTTGAGGATTTTTCAGACAGTATTTGCATTGTGCCCGGGATATGCTTTGATAAAAAGGGGTATCGCCTCGGATACGGCATGGGCTACTACGACCGATTTTTATGCAATTACGGCGGTGTGACGATCGGTATTTGCTACTCTGTCTGCACAAAATACAATCTTATCCACGGCAGATACGACTGCCGTTCGGATATTGTTGTTACCGAAAAATATGTTAATCGTACGTATATCTGAGATGATATGGAGGATAAATGATGGACGGTAAAAATGATGAATTCAATATTGACGAGCTTGTTTCAAGGGCGCTCGGAAATATTGAAAAACAGACTGACGAAATAAAACAGAAAAACGATGAAGCCGATCCGTTTTCGCTTGAAAACGGCTTTAGTCTCGGCGCTCAGAGATCCGACGAAGAGGATGACGGCATCGAACTCAGCAGCAATTCGGGAAAATATGATTCTATTTATGATGATATTGATACGATCGACGCAGGCGAGCAGCCGCTCACGGGCGGAGTTTCGCTCAGCGAGATGCGCGATATGAAAAGCCGCAGAAATACACACGCCGCAGGCTCTCACCGCAAGAGAAGGAAAGAAAAAAAGCCGAGAAAGCTTTTGAAAACGATCATCTGGACAGTGACGATAATCGTCGTTTCGCTCGGCATTGCCGCGGCCGGTCTTATTGCGATGATCGATGTTATGGGATTCAATTTTGAAAATCCCGAGACCGAATGGGTCACGATCCCGGAGGGCTCTTCCACTCAGGAGATCGCTGAAATTCTGGCGGAAAAGCAGGTTATTAAATATCCTTTTATCTTCCGTGTCTACTCCAAGCTCACGGGTGCGGACGGTCAGTATAACTACGGCGACTATGAACTGCGTGCCTCGCAAGGATATGACGGAATTATTTCGGCTCTCAAAAAAGCAGGTATTCAGGCTCCCGAGGTCACTGTTACGATACCGGAGCGTTCGACTGTTGATGAGATCCGCGCGCTGCTTGTTAAAAACGAGGTCTGCTCTGAGAACGAGTTTAACGAAGCTATGAAAAACGGCAGTTACAGCTATGATTTTGTTTCGGAGATCCCGAACGAAAAGGTCTACTACCGTTTTGAGGGATACCTCTCACCGAACACCTACAATTTCTTTAAAAAGACAGAGGACACCGACGGTGTTAAAAATGCGGAACGCGCTATCGACAAGATGCTTTCGCAGACCGACAAGATAATAACTGCGGACATGAAGAAAGCCGCTAAAGACAAGGGCTACACCATTCACGAAATGCTGACTATGGCTTCTATTCTGGAGCTTGAAGCGAGTGGCTCGCCCGATCAGATGAGCTCTGTCGCACAGGTGTTCTACAACCGCCTCAACTGGACGGATCAGCCGAGACTGCTCGGCTCGACGCCGACGGCATCTTACCCTTACGGCAACGGCAGATACGACACCAATGTTTACGAGGGTCTGCCGCCGGGACCGCTTTGCAGTCCGTCTGCCGCGGCAATAAGGGCGGCATTTGAGCCGAACACGTCTGTCACGGCGACATATTTTGTTACCGATAAGAATATGAAATTCTATTATTCCAACTCGCTTTCGGAACACAATTCGATAATCAGTGAGCTTAAATCAAAAGGTATTTGGGAGTATTGATGAGCAATATTATTAAGCCGGAAATTCTCTCCCCTGCAGGCAATCTGCGCACGCTTAAAGTTGCTGTTGACTACGGTGCGGATTCCGTTTATTTTGCGGGACGCGAGTTCGGTATGCGTGCGGCGGCGGCAAATTTCACGACAGACGAGATAGGCGAGGGTGTGCGCTACGTGCATGAACACGGTGCAAAGGCATATCTTACGCTGAACACTCTGCCGAGAAACAACGATATCGACAGACTGCCCAATTTTATAAGAGACGCCGCGGCTCAGGGGATAGACGCTTTTATCGTCACCGATATCGGGGTCATCTCGATGTGCAGAAAATATGCGCCGAACACGGCTGTGCATATTTCTGTGCAGACAGGTATTGTTAATTACATGAGCGCGAGAGCCTACTATGAAATGGGCGCGGAACGCGTTGTTTTGGCGAGGGAGCTTTCTCTCGAAGAGATCGCCGAGATCAGAGCAAAAACGCCGAAAGAGCTTTCGCTTGAAGCGTTTGCTCACGGTGCAATATGCATGGCGGTATCGGGCAGGTGTCTGCTTTCGAGCTATCTCACGGGGCGCGACCCCAACAGGGGCGACTGCGCTCAGCCGTGCAGATGGAACTATCATCTTGTTGAAGAAAAGCGACCGGGAGAATATATGCAGCTTATCGAAGATAAGAACGGCAGTTATATTCTCAACGCCAAAGATATGTGTATGATCGAGCATCTGCCCGAGATGTATAAGGCGGGGGTCGACTGCCTGAAGCTCGAAGGCAGAGCGAAAACGGAATATTATGTTGCTGCGGTGACAAACGCTTATGCGAGAGCGGCGGCGGAATTTTCTCAAACCGGATTCGATTATCATCCGTCTGATGAGCTTTTAGAAGAAGTCATGAAAATAAGCCACCGCGAATATTCCACCGGATTTTACTTCGGGCAGCCGAAGGACGGACAGGTCTACGGTTCGGGCGGATATATCAGGGATTATGAGCTTGTGGGAGTTGTTTTAAGCCACGAGGACGGGCTTACGACCATTGCTCAGCGAAATCGTTTTTATCCCGGCACACTCGATGTGCTTGATCCTGTTTTCGGGCAGTTTGAGATCGAATCGGGAACGCTTTTTGATAAGGATATGAACGAGCTCGAATGCGCGAGATATGCCGCAGAGCCTGTTAAATTCTATTCCCGTCCGCTCTCGGCGGGCGCTTATATCAGAGTCAGAAAATAAATAAAGAGCGATGTTTTAATGAATAAATTTAAAATATCACGCAAAGGCAGCGCTGTTATATGCATGATATTTTCGGCGTTTTGCTTTGCGCTGATGAATATGTTTGTGAAGCTTTCGGGAGATATTCCGACAATGCAGAAAAGCTTTTTCAGAAATGCGGTAGCGTTTGCTATCGCACTGATCATGCTGCTGCGGCAAGGCGGAGGTTTTAAGCCGCATAAAGGCTGTGTGCCGCTGCTGCTCGGAAGATCTATCTGCGGAACGATCGGAATTTTCTGCAATTTCTATGCACTAGGCCGCATCGTTTTGTCTGACGCTTCGATGCTGAATAAGCTTTCTCCGTTTTTTGCGGTGCTGTTTTCACTGGTCTTTCTGAAAGAAAAGCTGAAAGCCGCACAGGTCGTTTTTGTGACGACGGCGTTTTTAGGCAGTCTGCTTATTATCAAGCCCGAATGGGGCTTTTTGTCCGAGAGCATACCTGCGATAGCCGGTTTTATGGGAGGAATGGCAGCAGGAGCCGCCTACACAATGGTGAGGGCGCTTTCCGCAAAAGGCGAAAGAGGTTCTTACATTGTTTTCTTCTTTTCGGGGTTTTCCTGCCTTGCATCGCTTCCCTCGCTTATCTTCGCATACAGCCCGATGACCTTAAAACAGCTTTTGTTCTTAATACTCGCAGGTGTTTCTGCGGCAGGCGGTCAGTTTGCGATAACGGCGGCATATTCGAGAGCACCCGCAAAGGAAGTTTCGGTGTATGACTACACTCAGATCATCTTTGCCGCAACACTGAGCTACATTGTGTTTGATCGGCCGCCCGATCTTTTCAGCTACTGCGGCTATGCGGTTATAACGCTTTCGGGCGTTGCGATGTTTTTATACAACAACAGACATAAGACCGATAAGGTTTTGAAAGAATAAAATTCAAATCAAAGGAATGATCATAATGAAAAAAATCGTCTGCGCTTTATTGGCGCTTATCTGCTGTCTTTCGTTTGCTTCGTGCGGCGATAACGGGCTCACCGAAAGTATGACAAGTATTAAAGACAGTACACTCACGCCGACTCTCAAAGGCAACTACTATATCAATTATCTCGACAGCGAGTCGACAGAGTATGTTGCGGCAAGAGTGGGAGACGAGCTGTTTTTCTGGAACAATCTCGACACCGTTATGCACTATTACCACAAGGCATCGAACGGCTGGGACGAATACACAAAGAATGCGCAGGATTCCGATGAATACGGCACAGAGCCTGTTAACCACTATAACACTGCGGATGAGATAGTTAAAAAGTCGCTTTCGGCTCTTCTCAGCACCGACGGAATCGAGAACAAGGATAAATCGCCTAAGCCAGAGGAATACAACGGGCTTGCCTGCCTGAAATATACCAACGGCGACAACTACACTTACATTTCGACCGACTACAATATCATTGTTGAAAGCTGCAGGAATGACGGCAAAAAAAATCAGGTCGTCTTCGGACTTTACAGAGATATGAAGACCGACGACTATACAAAGTTCGACGATTCCATGATCCCGAAACAGTTTAAATGATCGGCAAATACCGCAGGCTTGAATTGAAATTCGCTATTGAAAAGCAAAGATCAATATGGTATAATTTATTTTAGCCTAAAATTTTATTGCTAAAACCGCCTTTTTAAACGGCGGGAATTGTATTAAACCGTAAGGGAGTATGTTTTTATGTCGGGACATTCAAAATGGAACAATATCAAGCGCAAAAAAGGCGCTAATGACGCCGCAAAAGCAAAGATCTTCACAAAGATCGGCAGAGAGATGTCGGTCATTGTAAAGCAGGGCGGCCCCGATCCCAACTCTAATTCCAAACTGAAAGACTGCATTGCAAAAGCTAAATCGCTCAATGTTCCGAACGATAACATCGAGCGTATTATCAAGAAAGCATCCGGCGAGGGCTCTAACGCCGAATATGAAGAGATTGTTTACGAGGGCTACGGCCCTTGCGGAGTTGCTGTTGTTGTCGAATGTCTGACAGACAACCGCAACCGCACCGCAGGTGATCTGCGCCACTACTTTGATAAGTGCGGCGGAAATATGGGCCAGCCGGGCTCGGTAATGTTTATGTTCAGCCGCCGCGGATACATTGCTATCGACGGCGAGGGACTTGACGAGGACAAGGTTATGGAGGACGCTTTGGAATGCGGAGCGGATGATTTCAACGCCGACGACGGTGTTTTCGAAATAATAACCGATCCGAACTCGATAGGCGCTGTGAGAGAAGCTCTCGAGCAGAAAGGCTACACTGATTTTCTGACCGTTCAGGCAGAATATTACCCCGCGACTTTCACACATATCGACGATGAAGAGGCTCTTACTAAAATGCAGAAGCTGCTCGATATGCTTGAAGATAATGATGATGTGCAGAATGTTTGGCACAACCTTGAAAATCTTCCGGAGGAATAAATCGCTGAAATTCCTCAATCACTTATAATCTGGAGGCTATTATGACAAATTTGGATCATCTTTGTCCCGGCTGTATGCGTCCGAAAACAGACGACGCTAAGTGTCCTCACTGCGGTTATGACTACGCTCCCAACAGCAGTGATCATCTCAGCATCAAGACAGTGCTTGAAGACAGATATTGTGTAGGCAGAGTGCTTTCCGCCAACGGCGAGGGCGTTACCTATATGGGTTACGATACCGAGCTTGACAGCGCTGTGCATATCCGCGAATTTTTTCCGAAAGGGATCTGCACGCGTAGCGGTGACAGTGTTGTTACAGATGACCAGCATGTTGATAATTTTGTGACACACAAGAACGAGTTTTTAGCGCTTGCAAGGGTTCTTGCGAGAATGAGGAATCTCTCCGCTATCTTCCCTGTTTACGATATTTTCGAGCAGAACGATACCGCTTATTATGTAAGCGAGGCGGCTGAAACTATCACTTTGCGCGACTTTCTTGTGAGAAACGGCGGCAGACTTAATTTTGAGCAGATGTGCAGACTGTTTATGCCTGTTTTCTCAACGCTTTCTTCACTTCATTCGGTGGGTGTTGTCCACCGCGGGATTTCGCCCGAGACAATGGTTATCGGTCGAGACGGAAAGCTCAGACTCACAGGCTTTTGCATTTCGGATCTTCGCACTGCGAGAACCGATCTTTCGCCCGAACTGTTTAAGGGATACGCTGCTATCGAGCAATACGGCTTTAACGGCGACTCCGGTGCATGGACAGATGTTTATTCCATTGCTGCCGTTATCTATCGCACTTTAATAGGCTCTCCGCCTCCCGACGCAGCCGAGAGAGTCACTAACGACAGAATGATCATTCCGCCCGAAATTGCAGAGGAACTTCCGGCTTATGCGCTCGGCGCACTTGCAGACGCGCTTCAGATCCTGCCGAGCGACCGCACTCAGTCGATCGAGGATTTCCGCGATGAACTCAGCGCCGCTCCGAATGTTGTCAACCGCAGCAGAGAGGCTCAGTCGATGAGAGCGGAAGCAAGAACCGCATCGACACACAGAAGAAAAAAGAACAGCAACAAAAAGTATATCGCCGTTGCCGCTGCTATAACGGTTATTGTGCTGGCGATTGTCTTGCTGATACTCAGCAAGACCGTCTTTAGCGGCAACAGTGCTCAGCCGACAACAACAGGCTACACCAATTCCGCAACAGAACCGGACTGGTCGAAGCAGATAGCCGATAAAAACAAAGTCGTTGTTCCGAATTTCAAAAATCTCAATGCATCCCAGCTCGGCTCAGACGAGGATTCCGAGATGATCGCGATCAACAACAACTTCAAAATCACGCTTGAGCGCAAAACAGATGACTCCGATAAGGGCACCATCCTTTCGCAGAGTGTTGCCGCAGGAGAAAAGGTCGATAAGGGCACGGCGATAACGCTTGTTGTCAGCATCGGCAACGG
This sequence comes from uncultured Eubacteriales bacterium, assembly GCA_934486895.1. Lineage (GTDB taxonomy): Bacteria > Bacillota > Clostridia > Oscillospirales > Acutalibacteraceae > RUG14109. The sequence goes on from CAKSQZ010000022.1 coordinate 14,780, forward strand.
CACAGTCACAGTTCCCGATGTCAGAGGAATGAGTCGCGAACAAGCGCTTATCGAGCTTTGCAAGAGCGGATTTATGTATCAGAATATCGTTGTTCAGGAAGTTTATGAGTCTGGCAGCAATCCTGAAAAGGTTCTTGAGCAGTCGATAGCCGCAAAACAGAAAGTCACTGAGTTTGCGAATATCAAAATCAAATACAACACCTATAAATTCGAGACTACGACCGCAAAGCCGACCGAAGCGCCGACCCGTCCGGCAACGACAAAACCGGCTCCGACGAAGCCGGCTCCGACAACTACCGCCCCGACCAATCACTCAATGGCAGGCGAGGAAGGTCAGGACTGATCCGGCGATGAATAGTTTTTTCGCATTTATTTCGCGCATGAAATTCATCAACAGATGGGCTTTGATGCGTAATACTTCGAGTGAAAATCTCAGCATGCATTCGCATGAGGTCGCTGTTATTGCCCATGCGCTCGCGGTTATAGGCAACCGCCGGCTCTCACGCGGTTATGATGCTGATAAAGCCGCTGTTATTGCTCTTTATCACGATGCATCTGAAATTCTGACCGGTGATATGCCGACTCCGGTTAAGTATCACAATGCTGTTTTAAAAGGCGCTTACAAATCGCTTGAAAATTCGGCAAACGAACGGTTGCTTGAAATGCTTCCCGAGGATATGAGAGCGGATTATGAGCCGATTTTCAAACACGCCGACAATGAACTTTTGAAGCTTGTCAAGGCGGCAGACAAGATCTCTGCGCTCATTAAATGTGCGGAAGAGCACAAGATGGGTAACGGCGAATTTGACAGCGCATATCGCGCGATTGAGCGTACGATAGCCGATCTTGACTGCGAAGAAGCTGAGATTTTTATGGCGGAGTTTTTTGATTCCTACAGCAAAACACTCGATGAACTGAATATTTAAAGACAAAACGCTTTTGATAAGAAAATTCAAAAGCGTTTTTATTATCAAAACTCTTGCTCTGAAAACCGATTTATATTATAATTAAAATAAATTTGTTCGCAAGCTTTGTTCCGAATTAAATTTAATATTATTGTTTTATGGGTTGACAAACTTGATTTATTGTGTTATCATAGTAGCACGCTAAAGTGTATGGAGGTTACGGCATGAAAAACAGCAAGATAACTCCGAAAGGATTCGGGGATTACCTTTTTGAAGAAAGTACCGCTCAAAACGAGATCGAAAAAAGGCTGAACAGCCTGTTTTACAAGAAAGGCTATCACCCTGTTGTGACGCCTGCACTCGAGTATCTCGATGTTTTTACGGCTGACGGTGAGGTCATTCCGATTGAGCGTGTTTATAAGCTTGTATCGAGCGACGGCAGGTTGCTCGCACTCAGACCGGATATAACTCTGCCTATCGCTCGGCTTGCGGCAACAAGACTTCAAAATCAAACTCCGCCTTATCGCCTTTGCTATACAGAAAAGGTCTTTAAAATAAATCCGCATATGAATGGCAGACGCGACGAATGCACGCAGTCGGGTGTTGAACTTTTGGGTGCAGGCGGAAAACGCGCCGACCTTGAGATAATTATGACAGCGGCGAGAGCGCTCAGCGTTTGCGGTGCGACGGACTACAAGATCGAGATCGGACACGCGGGATTCTTTAAGTCGCTTATCCGCACACTCGGAACAGACGATGAAACGACCGAGCGGATCCGTTCGCTGATCGAAATGAAAAACTATGTTGAGCTTGACGAATTATTAAGCCCGATGAAAGGCAACCGAGCCGCCGAAACGATAATGAAACTGCCGCGGCTGTTCGGCTCAAAGGATGTTTTAAACGAGGCATACGGGCTTTGCGGCGGTATCGGAAGCGAATCGCTCGACTATGTAGGCGAGCTTCTCAGAGAGCTTGAAAACACCGATATTGCAAAGCATATCTCGCTTGATCTCGGACTTGTACACAGCAACAACTACTACACGGGCATACTGCTCAGAGGTTATTTAGAGGGGTCGGGTATCACTGTTTTGACAGGCGGCAGATACGATGATATGCTCTCGCACTTCGGAATGGATTTGCCGGCTATCGGCTTTGCTGTGCAAAACGACGAGATGGCAAAGCTTTTAGTCGAAAGCAAAAAAGCGGCTGTGCCGGCTCCCGATATTATCGTTTTTGCCGAAAACGGCTTTGAGACAAAAGCACTTTACTATTGCGAAAAGTGTGCAAATGACGGTTTGATCGCCGAAAACAGTGTGTTTGACACGCTCGGTCAAACAAAGGAATATGCGCTTCGCCGCGGTATTAATAAGCTTGCTGTCTGTTCGGACACTGTTACGCTGACGGAGGTTTCAAAATGAGAAAGATACGCATTGCCCTCACCAAGGGCAGACTTGAAAAAAACTCGGTCGGGCTGTTCAAAAAAATGGGGCTTGACACCGAGGCACTCGAAAACAAAGGCAGAAAGCTGATATTGCCTGTAGGGGACGATTATGAAGCGGTGCTTGCGAAAGCCGCCGATGTTATAACTTATGTTGAACGCGGAGTTTGCGATATAGGCGTTGTCGGAAAGGACACTATAGCGGAATATCCGGGCGAATACTATGAGGTGCTTGATCTCGGTATCGGCAAGTGCAGATTTGCGCTTGCGGCAAAAGCGGGAGAGGACTTTTTCTCAGGTCATAACGCCAAAACTATTGCGAGCAAATATCCGCGCGTGGCACGCTCGTTTTTCGATAAAAAGGGGCTTGATGTTCAGATAATCAAAATTGAGGGTTCGGTTGAGCTCGCTCCCCTGCTCGAGCTTGCGGATGGCATTGTAGATATTGTTGAAACCGGAACGACGCTCAAGGAAAACGGACTTTGCGTTGTCTGCGATATCATGCCCGTTTCGGCAAGAGTTATTGTAAATGTTGCGGCACTGAAAATGAGAAAAGCCGAGATAGAAGAGTTTTTATCGGGACTTGAAAAAGCGGCTGCAGAATGATAAAATCTATTTGGGAGTGTGTTTTTGAAAATGGTTAAGATAATCAGATCGAGCGACGGCTCGGATATTGAATTTTTTAATAGAATACGCAGCAGAGGCGAATCGACCGACCGCAAGGTCACAGCTATTGTAGGTGACATTATAAGTGATGTCCGCGAGAACGGCGACAGCGCTGTTAAAAAATACACCTCGCAGTTTGACTGTGCCGAGCCTGCCTGCTACCGTGTGCCGGACGAATGGCTGGACGACGCTTTGAACAAATGCGATAAAGAGTTTTTATCATCGCTCGAAAAGGCGGCGGAAAACATAAGGGCATTTCACAAAAATCAGCTTCCGCACGGCTTTGAGATGAAAGATGAGAACGGTTCTCTGCTCGGTCAGATCGTGCGGGCGCTCGAATGTGTCGGAATTTATGTTCCGGGCGGCACTGCGGCTTATCCGTCGAGTGTGCTGATGAACGCTATTCCCGCGAAGATCGCAGGGGTGGAAAAAATCATCATGGTGACCCCGCCGCCTAAAGACGGCTCTTTGAACTATGATATTCTTGCCGCGGCGAAGGTCGCGGGAGTAGATGAGGTTTTCCTCTGCGGCGGCGCACAGGCTGTCGCGGCGCTCGCTTTCGGCACGGACGAGATCCAAAAAGCAGATAAGATAGTCGGTCCGGGCAACATTTTTGTTGCGACCGCCAAGAAACTGCTTTTCGGAATTGTTGATATCGATATGATCGCAGGGCCGAGCGAGATACTCATTGTCGCGGACAGGAGTGCCGACGCAAAATATCTTGCCGCGGATATGATGTCGCAGGCTGAGCACGACAGGCTTGCAAGCGCAATTTTGATAACGACCGACGAAAAGCTCGCAAACGATACTTTATCAGAGCTTGAACGGCAGTCGGCGGCTTTAAGCCGAAAGGATATTATCGATGAATCACTCGAGAATTACGGCGCGATAATCGTCTGCGATGATATTGACTATGCACTGAGGCTTGCCGATAAATTTGCGCCGGAGCATTTGGAACTTTGTGTTGAAGACCCGATGGCTGCACTGAAAAAGATCAAAAACGCCGGTTCGGTATTCCTCGGCAACAACTCGCCCGAACCGCTCGGAGATTATTTTGCCGGCCCTAATCATGTGCTGCCGACTTCCGGCACAGCGAGATTTTTCTCGCCGCTCTCGGTAGACGAGTTTATAAAGAAGATGCAATATATCAACTACTCAGAGCAGTCGCTCAAGGCGGCGGCAGACGATGTTATTCGCCTTGCAAACGCCGAGGGACTCACCGCTCATGCGAATTCCATTATCGTCAGAAAGGACGGTTGACGATGTATTCCCTGCCACGAAAGCTTCAGAATATGACGCCGTATACTCCGCACACCGAGTATTTTCCAATTCGGCTTGATGCGAACGAATCGCCGTTTTTGCCGAGCGAAACGGCTAAAGCGAAGATCAAAGCGGCGATAGACGATATTGAATTCGACCGCTATCCCGATCCCGCCGCAAAAAACATAAGGGAAAGCTACGCCGAGCTTTACGGTATCGATCCTGATCTGCTTGTCGCTTCAAACGGGTCGGACGAGATAATCTCGGTTATTATAAACGCTTTTTGCGATGCGGGCGAGTCGGTCTGCGTTATTGAGCCGGATTTTTCGATGTACCGCTTTTATGCAGAGGTTTGCGGACTGAATGTTATATCGATCAAAAAGAAAGATTTTGTGATCGACCCCGATGAAGTTATCAAAACCGCAAACGAATCGAACGCACAGCTTCTTATCTTCTCAAATCCGTGCAATCCGACATCTGTCGGACTTGACCGCGACAGTGTCAGGCGAATTATTAAAAATGTTCGGTGTCTTGTTGTGCTGGATGAAGCGTATATGGACTTTTATGATCAGTCGCTGATGAATGAAGTTGAAGACTACGACAATTTGATGATACTTCGCACCTGCTCGAAAATGCTCGGACTTGCCGCACTGAGAGTCGGTATCACCGTTTCAAACAAGCGGCTTGTGAGTGTGCTGAACACTGTCCGCTCGCCATACAACGTAAACACGGTATCGGCAAAGGCCGCAAGCATTATTCTAAATGATAAAGAGTATATCCGCTCGGCGAACAGACAGCTGATCGAACTCCGCGATCGACTTTATGAGGGTGTCAAAAAAGCAGTGCCGAATGAATGCAGGGTGATAAAGCCATGCACGAATTTTGTGACTGTTGTTACCGACAAGGCAAAAGATATCTATGAATTTTTAAAGACAAAAGGTGTGCTTATCCGCTGTTTTGACGGATTTATTCGTATAACCGCAGGCACTGCGGATGAAAATAACGCCGTTGTTTCGGCACTGGAGGAGTTTTTTTATGAGAACCGCTGAGATCACCAGAACAACCAAGGAAACAGATATTTCGGTGTTGCTTTGCCTTGACGGCGGAGAGATAAATATCGACACGGGGATAGGATTTTTCGATCATATGCTCACAGCCCTTGCGAAACATTCGGGATTCGGGCTGACTCTTAAAACCAAAGGTGATCTTTTTGTTGATTGCCACCACACAATTGAGGACACCGGAATTGCGCTCGGTCAGGCTGTGGCTGCGGCTCTCGGAGATAAGTCGGGTATTGCAAGATACGGAAGCGCTTATATTCCGATGGACGAAGCGCTTTGCTTTTGCTCGCTCGATATTTCAAACCGCCCGTTTTTAGTGTTTGACGCTATGTTTCAAAATCAGGCGTGCGGCGGATATGACTGCTGTATGACTGAGGAGTTTATGCGCGCGCTTGCACTCAACGCAGGGATAACACTGCATTTGAAATGTCTTTACGGCGTAAATGATCACCACAAGATCGAGGGACTTTTCAAGGCGCTGGCTCATGCACTGAAAGCTGCTGTGACACCGCAGGACGGCACGCTCAGCACAAAGGGCTCGCTTTGAGATAATGAAAGGACAGACTATGATAATTCTACCTGCGATAGATATTAAGGACGGTAACTGCGTTCGGTTGACAAAGGGCGATTTCGGCACTGTTTGCAAGGTTGCGGAAAATGCGCTTGAAACGGCGATTTCATTTAAGAATGCGGGTGCAAAATGGCTGCATACCGTCGATCTCGACGGCGCTAAGGACGCATCTCCCAAAAACCACGGCATTATCTGTGAGCTTGCTCAAAAAAGCGGACTCAAGGTTGAAGTCGGCGGCGGTATCAGGGATATGAAAACAGTCGAATTTTATCTTGAGCGAGGGATCAGTCGGGTGATACTCGGATCGGCGGCTATAAAAGATCCCGATTTCGTCAAAGAGGCGGTTTCGAAATACGGCGGCATGATTGCTGTCGGTATCGACGCAATGAACGAATATGCCGCTGCCGAGGGGTGGATAGACGGCTCGAAGATACATTACATCGACCTTGCAAAGCGAATGGAGGATATCGGCGTCGGGACGATAATCTACACCGATATCAACCGCGACGGCACGCTCAGCGGCCCGAACACAGAGCAGCTTTCAAGGCTCTGCGAGGCTGTCGGCTGCGATATAATCGCATCGGGCGGTATCAATGATATAAACGACATAAAAAAGCTTTTGAAAATAGGTATGCACGGAGCTATTTGCGGAAAGTCTATATACAAAGGAACGCTTTCGCTTAAAGACGCAATATCTGTCGGAGGTGATCAGCTTTGACACAGCTTGACAAGTTTTTTGAGAAGGGGGAGCTTATTCCGGCTATTGTGCAGGAATACGGCACGAAAGAAGTGCTTATGCTCGCATATATGAACCGCGAATCGCTGGGCCGCTCGCTCGAGAGCGGCTACACATGGTTTTGGAGCAGATCAAGGCAACAGCTTTGGAACAAAGGTGCTACCTCCGGGCATCTTCAGAAGATAAAGACCATAGATTACGACTGCGACTGCGATACATTGCTTGTTACGGTTGAGCAGACGGGAGCCGCCTGCCACACGGGAAATCACAGTTGCTTTTACCGCACGCTATATAAAGAAGGAGAATAAAAAATGGACGCATTACAGGCATTATATCAGACAGTGCTTTCACGCAAAAGCGAGAAAGCCGAGAACTCATACACCTGCTATCTTTTCGAGCAGGGACTCGACAAAATACTCAAAAAATGCGGCGAAGAGTGCAGCGAGACTATTATCGCCGCTAAAAACGGCGATAACCGCGAGCTGGTACTTGAGCTTTCTGATCTTATGTATCATCTGACCGTGCTTATGGTCGAACAGGGTGTTTCGGTGGATGAGCTTTACGCCGAGCTTGAAAAACGAAGCGGCAAAACGGGAAATCTTAAAAAGTTCCACACTGTGGATAAAAACTCGTAAGCTATGCCGGCTCAGATAACACATTTTCTTCATGCGACGGAATCGGTTCCGAAAAACGCCGAAAATGATAAATATAAAGACGCTGTTTCGCTCGGCGCGATAGGACCTGATTTTTTATACTATTATAAAATGCTCAGCACAAGCGGCAGAAGTGTGAGAAATATCGGAACGGCACTTCACTCTGTCGGCACGGATAAAATGTTCGGCGCTTTTTGCGAATATTTAAATCGGCACCCGAACGATACAGCGGCAAAGTATTTTACCTACGGCTTTGCCTGTCATTTTGCGCTCGATCAGACAACGCACCCTTATGTCTACTTTGTGCAGGACCATATTATCAAAGCGGAGAATTTCCGCAAAAACCCGATCTACAAGCATGTTCTGATCGAACATTCGCTCGATGTTATCATGGTGCGCGACAAGATGGGAATAACCGCAGGAAAATTTGGGCTGAAAAACTGTGTTCCGCTTGACAGCAGCGAGATCTTCGGCTCCGTTGTCGGAATCATGACATTTGTTATAAATCGTCTTTTCTCCGATGATGAGTTCACCGAAAAGCAGTGCGAGAAGGCATATCGTGACTGCCGAAAATATCTACGCCTTGCAACCGACAAAACGGGAATAAAGCGTTTTCTTGTGCGTATCGCGGAAACGATCTGCCTTATGAGGGGAACGGTTTCAAACTTTATTCATCCGTTTATGGAGGACGGGGTCTGGGACTATTCGAACTACGAAAAGGCAGATTGGACGGACAACGACGGTAACACCCGCGATGACAGCTTTTTCGAGCTTTACGAAAAATCGAAAACACGGGCGGCGGAAATTATCGGCGAGATCGATACTGCGGCGGCAGGCGGTGTGTTTGCCGATGAATACCCGCACCATAACATGAAAGGAATACTTGAAAATGAATGAGCTTAAAAAAATAGCGAGCTTTCAGGTGGATCACACAAAGCTTTATCCCGGTGTGTATATCTCGCGAGTTGATCACGATATTGTGACATACGATATAAGGCTCAAAAAACCGAACTGCGGAAGCTATCTTGAAGTGCCCGCTCTCCACACGATCGAGCATCTTTTTGCAACTTATGCAAGAAGCTGCGAATTTCAAAACAATGTTATTTATTTCGGCCCGATGGGCTGCCGCACCGGTTTTTATCTTCTCACCAAGGATCTGCCCGACAGCGACGCCGTTAAGATGATAAAGGATGCCTTTGCGTTTATCGCGGAATATGAGGGCGAAATCCCCGGCGCAAGCGCGGTCGAATGCGGAAATTATCTTGAACACGACCTTAAAAACGCAAAAAGAGAAGCGGCGGATTTTAATGAAATTTTGGAAAAAGTTTTCCCCGACACACTGAATTATTGATGCTTTTGTGAAAAATATATGATTTTGAACAGCGTATTTTAGTTAATACGCTGTTTTTAGTTTAAAAAGGTTGCATTTTTGTAACAATAGTGCTATAATCTCAAACATAGATTACAAATTTGTAATTTATGTTTTCAAATTGAAAGGTAATTTTACAAAAATGAAAAAACTTTTTTACAAGCTGATCTCTCTTTCGTTTAGCTTTGCATTTGCGGTTTCTCTGCTTGCTTGCTCGGCGAACGCTCAGACAATGACAAGAGCTGTCGAGATAACGAGCACAAGCGGCAAACACATCGGCTACACCGCAACAACTGCCGAAGCGGCAGCGGTTCAGCAGAAGCTGGACGACACTGTTAAGACAGGCAGTGTTAAGATTGAATCAGGCTTCAAGATGGCGCCTCTGAGCGCTGTTGAGAGCGGCGATATGGTTTATGAAAGCGCTGTTAAATTGCTTTCGGAATACGAGTGCGGATTTGGGCTTTATGTTGACGGCAAGCTGAGCATTGCGGCGCAGAGCTCGGACGAACTGCTCAACGCTATAAGCGAAAAGAAGCTCGCACTCTGCAATGAATACGGATCAGACGATGTTGAAATAACAAACGATATTCAAATCGTATCGGGACTTTTCGGAACAGAGTATGTATCTAATGATGCGAGTATTGCTGTGGCTTCGATGAACTTTTCTTCAAAGGGTATCAAGTACCGCACCGAAAAGACCGAGATCGCCTACAAGA
>CAKSQZ010000023.1 GCA_934486895.1 uncultured Eubacteriales bacterium
AGGCTGCCGTCTTCCCAATCGATAACTCTTGAAGAAGAGGGCTGCGGCGGATTTGTCGGTGTGGATGGCTTAGTTGTCGATTTTGTGGTAGTGGTAGTTGTAGACGAAGCGGGCGGATTTGTCGGGGTCGAACCTCCGCTCTGCTGAGCAGTAATCGAAGACATCTCATAGCTTACGCCTGTGATACCGTCGTTATAATACTCATTCATTACATTGACAGCTATTGTATCCGGAACCATACCCTCAAGGTTATCAATATGGAAACGAACCGTTGTGCTGTTGCCTACCGTAAGAGTAGCGTCGTTAGCACCGACAATGTCGATCGAGTTCTGCCAATCAGTACCCTTGAAGCAGTAAATTCTGAAGTTGCAAGAGGTCGACGTACCTGTCGGAACACTCATAGAGTTCAGCTTGATTGTGACCGAGAGATAACCGTCTGTTGTTTTAGCGGCGGCGATAGCCTTTGCAACCTGTGCGGAATCAAGGCTCATCTCGACCTGAACGAGCTGAGAATCGAAGGTGTAGCCGTTGGTGTTCATGTAAAGCATGCCGTTAGCGCGTGTTACAGCGTTGGGCATAGATGTGAGGTTTGTGGAATGGGTGCCCCAGCCCTCTGTCTTAACATGGGCGATAGTGCCTGTCCAATCGGTGAATACAACCGTTGTTGTCTGCCCGGGATTTTTTGTTGTTGTAGTTGATGTGGGCTGTGTGGGTTGTGTTATAGGAGGTGTAATAACTTCGCCGCGTGTCGGACGGGACGGTGCAAGCTGATTAGCAAGTGTGATCATTGCTGTTGCAATGTTGTCCTTTGTCCACTCATAAGGAGCTCTTCTGTTCACAAGGCCGAAAGCGTCTTTAGAGGAGTTCTTATTGATAACACCGTTGCCCCACCAAAGCGGGATTACGCCGTATTTAGAGCAAGATGTTACAACAGCCTTAGCGTAGTTGATACGGTCTGTATCGTTATCCTTGTTTACGGCACCGAACTCGCCGAGGATGACACCGTAGCCCTTGCTTAAGAACTTCGACTCGATAGCCGGCATCATCTTATTGTAATAACTATTAAAGCTTGACTGGTTGAATACGGATGTTGTGCCGCCTTCACCGTCTCTGAAGCAGAGGCTGTGCGGATCATAGGTATGGACACCGAGCATAAGATGGTTAGCCGGGTCGGTCGGGATTTTGTAGTTATTGATCTCGTTGAGCGAGAAGCCTGCGCCGAAGGTGTTGGTGAGGAGGTAACGCTTAGCGTTGTTTCCGCCTGTTGCACGAACAGAATCGATAAACTTCTGACCGATCTTCTGAAGAACTACCTGGTCGTCTGAAACAGATGTCCAAGTGCCTTCTGCGGAACGGGTCTCGTTGTAGCCCTCGAAAATGAGGCGTTCGCCGTAGCCCTTATAGTCATTGGCGATGTTTGTCCAAAGAACGCCGTACTTATTGAGCATAGCGTTGAGCTTTGTCTGATCAATTTCATCATCGCTATTCTTAATTGAGACGAAAGTATTAAGCCACGACATCTCATGATGAGTGTTGAGGATTACATACGCGCCTGTGTCATAAGCCCACTTAACGACCTCTTTAACACGCTCTGCAAGAACTCTGTTGTCCTTGAAGTTACCTGTTGAATCGATCTTGAAGCCCCAGGTCACAGGAATACGAATTACGTTGAAACCTTTGTTTTTCACTGCCTGAATAAGTCCCTGTGTGATTTTCGGGTTTCCCCAATAAGTTTCGTCTGTGGTCGATGTGAGCACAGAATCAAGTGAATTACCGATGTTGAAGCCGATCGTCATATTCTGTGAAAATGCGTACGAGCTTTGGGTGAATTCAGCGCTTGCAGTTGTACTTGACGTTACCGCCAAGCCGCAGAGCACACAAAATGCGAGCGCCAAGCTGACAAGTTTTTTGAACTTTTCCATTGGATAAATTCCTCCCTTAAACATGTGATAAAATGCCGAAAATGCCTAAAACCCGAACTTCCGACCTATATCAGATTGCATATATATTATAAGGCAAGATCGAAAAACTTTCCATTGAAATTTCCTACAAAGATTTCTTTGTTTTTTTGTCGTATTTCAACAAATACATGTTTCGTTTTTTGGCTTTTTTATTTTCCTTTCATATAATAAGAAATCCGAGTATAACACAAAGGCAGACCGAACAAATCCCTGTTCGGTCTGCCTTTTATCCGCCTCAATCGGCCTGTGATTTTTTAATAATCCGCTAACGCGAGGAATACACAGTGGTTTTAGTGACTATTGTTTTGGTTTTTCTTGTTTTAACTTTTGAGCCTTTGGTGTAATAGTCTGTAACAATGGTTCTGGTTTTTGTTTTAACTGTCTTTTTTGTATATTCGTTGCGGACGACTGCTTTGCCGGTTTTAACTGTGGTTGTGTCTGATATTTGTCTTGAAAAGCTCTTTGTCGCCTTGCTCTTCATTGTGATTTTATTAGATGTTGTTTTGGAGGTTGTCTGCAAATTTTGGCCGCGGGTCGGACGGGACGGCACCAGCTTATTTGCAAGCTTCACCATTGCCGAAGCGATATTATTTTTCACCCATTTGTGCGGAGCCTTTCTGCTCACAAGTGCGAAGGCCTGTTTATTGGAACCGCCTTTACTGATAACGCCGTTATCCCACCATGCGGGAATCACGCCGTATTTAGCGCAGACGGTTACAACCGCTTTTGCGTATTTGATGCGGTCGGAGTCGTTATTCTTATTTGCAGCGCCGAATTCGCCGATAATAACACCATATCCCTTGCTGAGGAATTTGGATTCAATCGCCGGCATTATTCTATTGTAATATGAATTGAATACCGACTGCTTGAAAACAGATGTGTTGCCGTTCTCGCCGGCTTGGAAGCAGAGTATGTGCGGATCATAAGTATGCACGCCAATCAAAAGATGATTTGCGGGATCTTTCGGAATCTTATAGTTGTTAATCTCATTGAGCGAAAAATCGGCACCGAATGTGTTGGTGAGAAGATAGCGCTTGGCATTGTTTCCGCCTGTCGAGCGAACCGAGTCGATGAACTTCTGACCGATCTTATTCAGAATCTTCTGGTCACTTGAATTTGCCGTCCAAGTACATTCGCTTGATCGAGTTTCATTATAGCCCTCGAAAACAAGCCGCTCGCCGTAGCTCTTATAATCGCTTGCGATGTTTTTCCAAAGCATTCCGTACTTTTTCAGCATTGCGTTGAGCTTTGAATTGTCGATCTTTCCTTTTTTGTTTTTTATAGCGTCAAATGTGTTAAGCCAAGACATTTCATGATGTGTGTTTAGAATTACATACGCACCTGTGTCATAAGCCCATTTCACAACTTCCTTCACACGGTTTGCAAAAACTCGGTTGTCATTAAAATTGCCTTTTGAATCAATCTTATAGCCCCATGTCGCAGGTATACGGATAAGATCGAATCCTTTGTTTTTAACAGACTGAATAAGCTCTTTCGTTATTTTCGGATTGCCCCAATTACATTCGTTTGCCGACGATCCGAACGCCGAGTCGAACGAGTTGCCGATGTTGTAGCCGATTGTCATATTCTGCGAGAATGCATATGAACTCTGAGTGAATTCGGCGCTTGCGGTTACATTTGATACCGCTGTCAAGCCAAACAGCACGCTGAGCGCAAGGGCGAAACTAATAAGTTTTTTTAATCTTTTCATTGCACAAACTCCCCCAAAAGCATTTGATAAAACGTGAAAAACCCAAACTACCGACTAATACCATATACATATATTATACGGCGTGGCAAAAAAGCTTTCTATTGAATTTTTACACAAAAACCTGTTTTGTTTTTGTTGTATTTCAACAAACAATAGTTTGGGGGCATTTCTCTGTCGTATTCTCGGAACAGGCAGTTGTTTTGCAACACAGTTTGTTAAAGCGCATACATATTATATATAATAAATCAAAAAATACAGAAAAGATTGAAAAAAATACTTGCATTTAACGCGACTGTGTGGTAACATTATCTATAGTAAGATATTTTATTCTGAAAGAGTGGGGCAACCCGCTCTTTCAACTGTATTAAGCTCTTTTGCCTAAAAGGAGGTTTATATGGCTGCAAACAAGAAAAGCACAGTTGAAAAAGTCGAGCAGATCGTTTCCCCGATAGCAAAAGATCTCGATCTTGACATTTGGGATATTCGTTATCTCAAAGAGGGGGCATCGTGGTTTTTGCGAATATTTATCGACAAGGACGGCGGAGTTGATATTGACGACTGCGAGCGTATGTCTCGCGCGATAGATCAGCCGCTCGACGACGCCGACATTATCAAGGAACAATACTTCCTTGAGGTTTCGAGCCCGGGATTGTTCAGAGAGCTTGTTAAGCCTGAGCATTTTGAGCGTTTTAAAGGTGTGAGCGTTACGGTGCGTCTTATTCGTCCGATAGACGGTGTTAAGGAATTCAGCGGGATTTTGCTCGGATTTGACGGTACGCTGATCAAGATCGGGCAGGATGAGTTAGAAAAAGAATTTGAAAGATCCGCCGTTGCAAAAGTATTTGTTAACGACGAAATATAATTAAGGATGGTATATATGAGAAAATCGGCTAAGAAAATCGACAAAAACGCAGAATTTTTCGCAGCGCTGGCTCTGATGGAAAAGGAAAAGGATATCCCGGCGCAATATATTGCTGATAATATCGCCGACGCTATCTCCAAAGCGGGCAAGCGTGCATATTATGACGCCGATATCGTCAGATGCGAGATCGATGTTGAGAAAAAGATATTCCGCATTTATCTTGTTAAGCGTGTTGTTGAAAATGTTGAAGATGTTTGTGAAGAGCTTACTGTTGATCAGGCGAGAGAATATAAGCCCGACGCTCAGGTCGGCGATATCGTTCAGATAGATGTTGATTCCGATAAATTCGGTCGAATCGTTGCGATGTCCACAAAGAATGTGTTCCGTTCCAGCATTAAGGACGCCGAGAAAGACATTGTTCTGCGTGAGTTTCAGTCGAAGCGCGGTGAGATCGCGACTGCAACCGTTATCAATATCGACGATAAAACAGGCAATGTCACAATCGAGATTGGCAAAGGTCAGACTGTTCTTCCGAAGAAAGAGCAGATCGAGGGCGAGGAGCTGCACGAAAATCAGAAGATCAAGGTTTATGTTGTTGACGCAAACCGCGGCGAGAACGATGCTAAGATCAGAATTTTTGTATCGCGCACTCATCCCGGTCTTGTCAGACGCCTGTTTGAAAGCGAAGTGCCCGAAATATTCGACGGTACTGTTGAAATAAAGGCGCTGGCGCGCGATCCCGGTTCGCGCACAAAAATCGCCGTTTGGTCGAAAGATCCCGATGTTGACCCGATCGGTGCGTGCATCGGCGCAAGAGGCACCCGTGTTGAAAACATTGTTGAGGAGCTCGGCGGCGAGAAGATAGATATTGTTAAATATTCCGACGACCCGTGCGAGTTTATCAAAGAAGCTCTCTCCCCTGCCAAGGTTGTTGATGTTGAGATCGTCAGCGAGCAGGAAAAGGCCTGCAGAGCTTCTGTTCCGGATCATCAGCTCTCGCTTGCTATCGGCAACAAGGGTCAGAATGCAAGACTCGCCGTTATGCTCACAGGCTGGAAGATCGATATTCGTCCGGAAAGCGGATACTACGGAGAATAATTTTAAAATTGAGCGTGCTTTGAGAGGAGCGCATATATGTACGTTAAAAAAATACCTTTGAGAAAGTGCATAGGTTGTCAGCAGATGAAGCCGAAATCGGAGCTTGTGCGTGTTGTTCGTTCCAAAGAGGGCGAGCTTTCGGTGGATCTGACCGGTAAGAAATCAGGCAGAGGCGCATATATTTGCCATAACAGGCAGTGTATTGAGTCGGCCCGCAAAGGAAAGCGGCTCGAGCGTTCTTTTCAGACGATGATACCAAACGAGATCTATGACGAGCTTTTGAAAGGCGCAGACGATGAATAGCAGATTTTTATCGATGCTCGGGATCTCAAGGAAAGCGGGACTCGCCTCTTTGGGATTTGACAAAGCTAAAGATTGTATTTTCAATGGGACTGCGAAAGTCGTGGTCGTGTGCTCGGATATTTCCAAAAAAACGCTCAAGGAACTTGAATTTCATGCACGCAAAGCCGGCGTGCTGATCATACAAAGCCGATACAGTATGTTTGACATATCAAATGCCGTGGGTTCTAAGACAGGGATCGTTGCGGTGACCGACAGCGGCATAGCGAAAAAGCTCTGTGCGCTTTGGTCGGAGGATCGGCAGACGGCAGACGGGACAGTAAGAAAGGATTGATTATATTGGCAGCTAAACTTAAGATCAACGATATTGCGAAAGACTTTAATGTCAGCGCAAAAAACATTATCGAACTGCTTTCGGCATACAATTCCGATACGCAGTACAAAACACAGTCTGCTCTCAGCAATGATGAAGCAAGCTATGTTTTTGATGCTATGACACAAAAAAACTCGGTGGACAGCTTTGACAGCTATTTTGCCGAGGGTGAAGAGCGTGCAAGACGCCACAAAGAAGAAAAAATATCAAAGCAGGAAGAGCTGCTGCGCCAGCAGGAAATGATCGCAAAGCAGCTTTTAGAGGCTCAGAAGCTGGCTATGGAGCAAAAGCAGAAAGAAGCTGCCGAAAAGTCTGCAAAGAAAGCTCCCGCGGCTGAAAAGCCCGCTGTCAAAGAAGCTGAGCCGAAGTCGGCTGAACGAAAGCCTGCCGAGAAAAAACCGAAAGCAGAGCCGAAGAGTCAGACTGCCAAAGCGGCGAAAGAGCGGACTGTTAAAGAGCCGCAGAAGAGCGCTCCTGCCGCACCTGCGCGCAAAAACAAAAACACAAATCATGATTCCAATCCTATTGTCCACACGGCAGAGCTGCACCGTGTTGACACCAGAGTTTCAAATGTCAATCTTGATAAATACAATGAAAAATATGATACGATGGGGTCTTCATCGAAATATGCCGACTCTGTTCAGAAAAAGCAGAAGATCCGTCAGAAATCCCAGATGTATAAGAAAGGCCACCGCTCCAACAAGCGTGAAACAGAGCAGGATAAGCTTCGCAGACTCGGTATGGAGCGCGCAAAAGCTCGCCCGATCGAGATAACAGTCGGCGATGAGATCACCGTCACAGAACTCGCTTCCCGTCTGAAAAAGACTGCCGCTGAGGTCGTTAAAAAGCTGATGATGCTCGGTGTTATGGCGGGCGTTAATGACACGATCGATTATGATACCGCTGAGATCGCTGCAACCGAGCTCGGCGCTAAGGTAACAAAAGAAGTTGTTGTTACTATTGAAGAGCGTATTATGGACGCTGCCGAGGACAAAGAAGAAGATCTCAAGCCGAGAGATCCGGTCGTCGTTGTCATGGGCCATGTTGACCACGGTAAGACTTCCCTGCTCGACTATATCAGAAAATCGAGCGTCACATCGACTGAGGCCGGCGGTATTACGCAGCATATCGGCGCTTACAGAGTTAATGTCGGCGGAAAAAATATTACTTTCCTCGACACTCCCGGCCATGCCGCGTTTACATCCATGCGCCAGAGAGGCGCTATGGTAACCGATATTGCGATCCTGGTTGTTGCTGCGGACGACGGTATAATGCCGCAGACTATCGAAGCAATCAGCCACGCTAAAGCCGCAGGTGTTCAGATAATCGTCGCTATAAACAAAATGGATAAACCCGGTGTCAACACCGAGCGCATTATGCAACAGCTCACAGAACATGAGCTCGTTCCCGAAGAGTGGGGCGGCGATGTTATTTGTGTGCCTGTCTCGGCTCACACCGGTATGAACATCGACAAGCTGCTTGAGAGCGTTTTGCTCGTTGCTGAAATGCAGGAGCTTAAAGCAAATCCCGACAGAAAGGCTTCGGGTGCTGTTATCGAAGCTCGTCTTGATAAAGGCCGCGGACCTGTTTCCACTCTGCTCGTTCAGAAAGGAACACTGCACGCAGGCGATATTCTTGTTGCCGGAACTACTGTCGGCAGAGTCAGAGTTATGCTCAATGATAAGGGCGAAAAGGTCAAAGAGGCCGGCCCGTCCGTTCCTGTTGAGATCACCGGACTTGACGAAGTTCCGCAGGCAGGCGACACATTTGACGCTGTTTCGGACGAACGCCTTGCGAGAGAGCTTGTCGATCAGCGCCGCACCGCTCAGAAAGAGGAGCAGTTCAGCAAATACACAAAGGTCACTCTCGACAACCTGTTTGATCAGCTCAAGCAGGGCGAGATGAAAGAACTTTCAGTCATTGTTAAAGCCGATGTTCAGGGTTCTGTTGAGGCTGTTAAGCAGTCGCTTGAGAAGCTCTCAAACGAAGAGGTCAGAGTTAAGGTCATTCACGGCGGCGTAGGTGCTGTCAATGAATCCGATGTTAAGCTTGCAGAAGCATCGAATGCTATTATTGTCGGCTTTAATGTTCGTCCCGATCCCGTTGCAAGAGATCTTGCGGAAGAGGGCGGCGTCGATATGAGAATGTATCGCGTTATCTATGACTGCATCGAAGAGATCGAAGCGGCTATCAAGGGTATGCTTGCGCCGAAGTTCAGAGAAGTTCAGCTCGGCCGTATTGAAGTCCGCAGCACATTCAAGATCTCAAGCGTCGGAACTATTGCAGGTTGCTATGTGCTTGAAGGCAAGGTAACCCGTGCATCACAAATCCGCGTCGTTCGTGACGGTATCGTTGTTGCGGAAGACAAGATCGACTCTCTGAGAAGATTTAAGGATGATGTAAAGGAAGTCGGCACAAACTATGAATGCGGTATCGGACTTGAGAAATTCTCCGATATCAAGGAAGGCGATATTTTCGAGGCGTTTGTTATCGAAGAATATCAGGACTGATTTTGAGGAAAGGCAGTTTTTATGTCATCACACAGAATAGACAGAGTAGCCGAGGATATTAAGCGTTCTCTTCCCTCGATACTCCGCGAACTCAAAGATCCGAGGATCTCACCGCTGCTCTCTGTTGTGAGAGTTGAGGTTTCGGGCGATATGTCGTATGCAAAGATATATGTGAGCGCTTTTGAGGGCATTGAGAAATCGAAAGAGTCGGTTAAAGGTCTGAAAAGTGCTTCGGGCTATATAAAGCGTGAGCTGTCGAGAGCGGTCAAAATGCGTAAAATGCCTGAGCTTTCATTTATCGCGGACGATTCTATTGCACACGGAAGCGAGATCGCAAGGATAATTGAAGATTTCACATACACTCAGCAGGAGGACGAAAATGAAAGCGATAACGCTGAATGAAGCGGCACGGCTTTTAAAAGAGAACGACAATTATTTGATACTGTGTCATCGCTCGCCTGACGGCGACACGATCGGTTCCGCTTTTGCGTTGGCTATGGCACTGGATCAGCTCGGCAAGCGCAGTTGTATCGACTGCACGGACGAGTTTCCGAAAAAGTACGGATATATGACCGAGATAGCGGACAGATCCAAAAAGTTTGAGCCTGAATTTATCGTTGCGGTCGATGTTGCCGATCAGAGCATGCTCGGCGACAGATATCGTGATACTATTCCCGATCTTGTTGTTGATCATCACATATCCAACACAAGCTACGGAAAGCAAAACTGTGTTTTTGATTCGGCCGCTAACTGCGAGAACATTTTTAAGTTGATAAACGAGCTCGGTGTCGAGATCGATAAAGATATTGCGAATGCGCTTTACACCGGTATTGCAACGGACACAGGCTGCTTTAAGTTTTCAAACACGACTGCAACAACACATATTATTGCGGCCGATCTTATTGAAAAAGGCGCGGATATTGAAAATATCAACCGCATTATGTTTGAAACAAAGTCGATCGGCAGAGTTAAGATCGAAAGATATGTATATGAAAATATAAAGACATTTTCAGATGACCGCGGAGCATTTGTTGCTATTCCGCAGTCGGCTTGCATTGAAGCGGGCGCAACGCCAGATGAACTTGAGGGTATCACTTCTCTGCCTAGGCAGATAGAAGGCGTTATTATCGGCATCACCCTGCGCGAGCAGAAAGACGGTGCACTTCGTGTTTCTGTCAGGACACACGCTCCTCTCGACGCATCGGAGTTTTGCGCTATGTTCGGCGGCGGAGGCCACGCAAGAGCAGCAGGCTGTACAGTCGGCGGCACTGTTGAAAGTGCGACAGCGGAGTTGATCGCGGCGGCTGAAAAAGTTCTCAGCGAGGTAAAATGAACGGGATTGTTTTGATAAACAAGCCGAGCGGAGTAACATCGTTCAGCGTTACTTCGGCGGTTAAAAGAAAACTCGGTGTTAAAAAGGCGGGGCACGCAGGAACGCTTGATCCGCTTGCTTCGGGCGTGCTTCCTGTTTACACGGGCAGCGCGACCCGTTTTATTGATTTAGACAAAGACGCAAAAAAGAGATATACCGCAGGCTTTTTGCTCGGGCAAACGAGTGACACACTCGACTGCACCGGCAAGAT
This sequence comes from uncultured Eubacteriales bacterium, assembly GCA_934486895.1. Classification (GTDB taxonomy): domain Bacteria; phylum Bacillota; class Clostridia; order Oscillospirales; family Acutalibacteraceae; genus RUG14109. The sequence continues at coordinate 10,399 of CAKSQZ010000023.1, forward strand.
ACTGTCGAACAGCGATGTTGTTGTTTCAAGACAGGACATAGAAAAACTGCTTTGTGAGTTCACAGGCGTTATCAAGCAGACTCCGCCTGCATATTCGGCAATCAAGCAAAACGGCGTTCCGCTTTACAAGCTTGCGCGTCAGGGTATCACTCCGGAAGTGAAAAGCCGCGAGATCACGGTGTTTTCCATTGAACTGCTCGAGTTTGACGGATCTAAAGGCACACTTGATGTGCTTTGCTCCAAGGGTACATATATCCGAACGCTGATCGCAGATATAGGAGACCGGCTCGGCTTCGGCGCGCTGATGTCATCGCTCGAGCGGACGCAGTCGAGCGGGTTCGATATTTCGCAGTGCGTTGATTTTGAAGAGTTTTTGCAGGGGGATAAGGACGAATTTGTTCACTCTGCAGACTTTGCCGTTATGAATTATCCGAGTGCGGATATTTCCCTGCCGCAGGAACGCCTTTTCAGAAACGGCGGCGGACTTTTCGCTGCGAGAATGAAACTGCACGGCGACGGCGAATATTTCAGAGTTTACAGCGAAAACGGCTTTGTGGGACTCGGAAAGAAAGACAAAGAGCAAGGGTTGATCTTGCCGAAATGCATTATGAACTGACGGTACGGGGGTGTGAGTGATGAAAGTTATCGAGAGCATTGAAAACGGCTTTATTAAAGAGAATACGGCTATTGCTATCGGCACTTTCGATGGTGTTCACACAGGTCACAGAGCTGTTATCGGCAAGGCGACAGACAGCGGTCTTTGCCCTGCTGTCTTCACTTTTGACGCTCCGCCGTCTCACTCGCCCGTTATAATGCCGAAAAATATAAAGCGCGGCGTTTTCGAGTCGCTCGGCATGAAATATTGCATTGCGCCGAAATTCGGCGATGTCAAAGATCTTTCCCCGAAAGATTTTGTTTTGCTGCTTCAAAAGAAGTTTAATGCGAAAATGCTCATATGCGGATTTAACTTCCGCTTCGGAAAAGACGCCGCAGGCGATGCACAGGCTCTCAGCGATATTTGTGAAGAGCTGGGGATCTCGGCCGAGATCGTGCCGCCTGTTTTGAAAAACGGCGAAACCGTCAGCTCGACAAATATCAGAAAGATGATCGAAAGCGGCGAGATACAAAAAGCAAATTTATGGCTTACCGCACCGTTTTGTTTTGATTTTGAGGTCGTTCACGGCGCTCATCTCGGCACCGATATGATGAATACCCCCACAATAAATCAAAGCTGGAAGGACGGCTTTGTTATACCTAAATTCGGTGTTTATGCCTCAAAAACGATTATATCCGGCAAACGCTTTAAAAGCATTACAAACATCGGCGTGACTCCGACTGTTGAGAACAATGTCTTACGCGCGGAAACACACATTTTCGATTACGACGGCAGACTGTACGGCAAAAATCCGACGGTTGAGCTTTATTCGTTTATCCGCCCTGAGATGATATTCGGATCAAAAGAAGAACTCAAAGCACGCATTATTGCAGACAGCAACACAGTTGCGGGGATGAATTACTGATGAATACGCCGCTTTTTGATATGATAAAAGAATACGCTGAGCGCGATATGACGAGAGCACACACGCCCGGTCACAGCGGAAAAGGCGGATTGCCGAAAGAGTATCGGGGCTTTATGAAATATGATCTGACCGAGGTCAAAGGGCTTGATGAGCTTTATCGCCCGAACGGAGTTATCTTAAAAGCCGAGAGCCTTTGCAAGGAGGTTTTCGGCAGCGGAGCAACGCTGTTTTCGGCAGGCGGCTGTACGCTTGCCATTCAGACTATGCTCTCGCTTGCCGCTTCTGACGGCGATACTGTTGTTTGCGCGAGAAATGTGCATGCAGGGGTGCTGAACGCCTGCGCTCTTATAGGCGCCGATGTGCGGTTTGTTCTGCCCGATGAAAACGACGATTTCAGGATAAACGCCGCTGATATTGAAAACGCACTTATCGGCACGGATGCGAAAGCTATTATTCTGACCTCGCCGAACTATTACGGAGCGCTAAGCGATATTAAAAGCATAAGCGAGGTTTGCCGCATGCATGGCGCAAAGCTGCTTGTTGACAATGCTCACGGCACTCATCTTATCAAATTCGGGCTTCACCCGATCACGCTCGGTGCGGATATGTCTGCCGACAGTGCGCACAAAACACTGCCCGTTCTGACAGGCGGCGCATATCTTCAGATAAAGGACGGCGCGCTTTATCGCAAAGCAAAATCCAATATGTCTGTTTTCGGTTCGACAAGCCCGTCTTATCCGATAATGGCTTCGCTTGACATCGCAAGAGATTTTCTTAAAAGCGATGAAAGCGACAAGCTGTTCTCTGCCCTTAAAGACCGTGTTCAAAAGCTGAAACTTGCGGCTCATCAAAACGGGATACGCACGGTGGGCGGCCTTTGCGATCCAACACGGCTAACGCTTGATCTCGGAGAAAATGCCGAAAAATGTGCCGATATTTTCCGCAGAAACGGTGTTGAACCCGAGATGTGCGACGGGAGATACATTGTGCTGATTCTCACAGTCTTTCACGATGAGCGCGATTTTAAACGCATTGAGAGCGCAATAGGTGAATGTGAATGTGCAAGCGCTGCGAAATATGATATGTTTACTCTCCCGAAAAGAGCGATGAGCCTGAGACAGGCAATGTTTTCGGAAAGCGAGACGGTGGACATTTCAAAAGCGACGGGCAGGATCTCTGCCGAAAATATTTTCTGCTGTCCGCCCGGGACTGCAAGCGTCGTCTGCGGCGAAATTATAGATGAAAATGCGATAAACCGGCTTATTTTGTCGGGAGAAAGCAGTATATCGGTCGTTAAAGAATAAAAAACAGTAGCTTTTTTCAACCGAACATGATACAATTATATATATACAACCGAAAGGATTTTTTGATATGAAACTTATCATTGCCATTGTTAATAAGGACGATGCGTCTTCCGTTTCGGATTCGCTCAGAGATCACGGATATTATTCGACAAAGCTTGCCACAACAGGCGGTTTTCTCAAGGCAGGAAACACAACGTTCCTGATCGGTGTTGAGGAAGAAAAGCTCGAGGGTGCTCTCGAATGTATCAAAAACAATTCGCAGCAGCGCAAGGAGCTCATGCCCGATCTTTCGACTTCCGCTATCGATCTTCTGCCGCCTGCGGTTGAGATCACTGTCGGCGGCGCAACTGTGTTTGTGCTTGATGTCGATAGATTTGAAAAGTTTTAATGGACGCCAAAGAAGTTCTTAAAGGCGTCATCGACAGCGGCAGGATACCTCATGCGATCCTGCTTGAAAACGCACCGGAACAGGCGGCGTATGACATTGCCCGCGCTGCTGTGTGCAGCTCGGATGAACCGCCGTGCATGGTTTGTTCCGACTGCATTAAGGCGGATGCACATACTCATCCCGATATAGCCGTGCGCCGTCCCGATAAAAACGGACGGTACAGCATAGACTTTGTGAGAGGCGACATTCTTTCGGACGCATACATACTGCCGAACGAAGCCAAAAGAAAGGTCTACATTATTTTTGAAGCCGACACTTTGTCTGTAAAATGTCAGAACGCTTTGCTAAAAACACTTGAAGAGCCGCCGGAATACGCGGTGTTTATTCTCTGCTGTCCTTCGCGCGAGAATTTGCTTGAAACGGTGCTTTCGAGATGCGTTGCGTTTACTTTCAACGAAGCGGGCGATGCTCATATCGATGACGGCAGTGAGGCGCTCGATCTTATCTACACTGCGGTTTTTTCAGACGAGCTTACGCTGCTGGATCTTATGCAGAAGTATTCAAAAGCTGTCGATGCACAGGCTGTTGCCGAGAATGCTTTGAATGTTCTGCGCGATGTTTATATTGCAAGGCTCACACCGGGCATTGAGCCGACAGACGATAAAACTGCCGCTTTGATAAAAAGGCTCAGTATTCTTTCCGTTATGCGAATGATAGACGCTGTGCGGAGGTATTTACAGAGGATTGAAGGAAACGGAAATCTTCCGCTTATTACAACGATATTCTGCGCCGACTTGAAAAGGGCGCTTTAAAATAAAGGAGTATTTTATGACCGAGATAATCGGGGTGCGCTTTAAAGGCACCGGAAAAGTCTACTATTTTGACCCAAACGGCATCACTGCCGAAAAGGGTGATACAGTCATAGTTGAAACCGCTCAAGGAATCGAATGTGCCACTGTGACGATCGAAAACAAGCAGGTTTCCGACGAATCTATAGTTCAGCCGCTGAAAAAAGTTATTCGAAAGGCAAACGACAAGGATTTAAAGACGATCAGCGAAAATGCCGAAAAGGAAAAGCGTGCTTTCGATATATGCACAAAAAAGATCGAAAATCACAAGCTTAATATGAAGCTTACAAATGTTGAATACTCTTTCGACTGCAACAAGATCCTTTTCTATTTCACCGCCGACGGCAGAGTTGATTTTCGAGAATTGGTGCGCGATCTTGCTTCTGAATTTCACACAAGGATCGAGCTTCGTCAGATCGGTGTTAGAGATGAAGCGAAAATGCTCGGCGGAATCGGTATTTGCGGGCAACCGTTTTGCTGCCATCGTTTTCTAGATGATTTTCAGCCTGTTTCGATCAAGATGGCAAAAGAACAGGGTTTAGCCCCAAATCCGCTTAAAATTTCGGGGTCGTGCGGCAGGCTTATGTGCTGCTTGAAGTATGAGCAGGAATCGTATGACTATCTTGCAAAGCGCATGCCGAGGCACGGAGCGCAGGTGCAGACACCCGACGGTGTCGGAATTGTTGCCGATGTCGAATTACTCAAAGGCAGAGTTAAAGTGAAATTTGAGGACGAAAACGAGATCAAATTTGCTTTTTACGATTCTAAGCAGGTAAAAGTGCTCAAAAAACCAAACAGACCCCAGAAAGATGACAAAAAACCGAATAAAAATCTGCCTGAAAATAAATAACGGTTTTCAATACATATATTAAAAAAATATGTTGCAATGTCGAGTTTTTCATGTTATAATGTCATAAAAGATCGAATAGGTCTTTTAAATCAAAATTTAACGGAGGTGTGCAAAAATGGCTTACAAAATTTCTGATGAGTGCATTTCCTGCGGCTCTTGCGCGGCAGGCTGCCCGGTAGACGCTATTTCCGAGGGTGCCGGTAAGTACGAGATCGATGCTGATAAGTGCATTTCCTGCGGTGCTTGCGCAGCAGGCTGCCCTGTTGAAGCTATCTCCGAGTAATCTTGTCCCGAAGAGGGAAAGAAATACATTGCACGAAAACGACGCAGATAATCTGCGTCGTTTTTTTTTTAATGATATTTTGATTTATGATATATTTTGCTTGACTTAATCCTTACTGTGTCTACTATCTGAATTTTTATCAGTTGCCGCATTCTATGCTGATATTATTGAAGACCGATAAAACATCCTCTATTGTGGTGTTTTGCTTTTCCTCTGCGGATCTGTCGACCACGACTTTGCCTTTATCCATCATAACAAGGCGGTTGCCGTAGTCCACAGCGTAGCGCAGGTTATGCGTTACCATGAGTGCTGTGAGCCCTTTTTTGCGCACAACTTCATCGGTTATACGCATAATGTTTTCACTTGACTTGGGATCAAGTGCGGCTGTGTGCTCGTCGAGAATGAGAAGCTCGATATCCGTCATACCGGCGATCATAAGAGCTGCCGCCTGGCGCTGACCTCCCGAAAGAGCGCCCATTTTGACATTCATACGGTCTTCAAGCCCCATTTTACATTCGGAAACAAGCTGCTTATAATAATCGATACGCTTTTTATTTATCGCCGGAGCAAGGCTGAATCTGCCGTGTTTATTATCGGCAAGCGCAAAATTCTCCAAGATAGTCAGGTTTGAACAGGTGCCTAAATGAGGATCCTGAAAAACTCTGCCGATCGTTTTCGCACGCCGATGCTCGCTCATCTTGGTGATATCCTTGCCCTTGAAGATGATAGAGCCGCTGTCCGGCATAATAGTGCCGCAGGTGAGGTTCAAAAGCGTTGTTTTTCCAGAACCGTTTGAGCCGACTATTGATACAAAGTCGCCTTTTTGAACCTTGAAATCAAAGCCGTCAAACAATGTCATTTCATCGACTGTGCCTTTATTGAAGGCAACATTGATATTTCTCAGCTCAAGCATCTGCCGCACCTCCTTTTGAGCGCTTTAACTTATTAGAAAGCAGCAATGCGAGAGTGAACAGCACCGCCATGATCATCTTGTTGTATGCGCTGGGAACGCCGAGCCGCTGAGCAACTGTCAGAGCGGCCTGATAAAGGACTGCGCCGATTATGACCTTTGTTGTATTTTTCATAAAACGCACTTTTTTCAAGAGCGATGTTCCTATGATAAGCGATGCGAGTCCGATGACTATTGTGCCTATTCCCATGCTCTGATTGACATTTCCGTTGATCTGTGTATAAAGTGCGCCTGAGACTGCGGCAAATGCATTGCCTATTGCAAGACCGATTATCTTGCATTTGCCGGGATCTCTTGAAAGCATTTTCACAAACTGCGGATTGTTGCCCGCGGCTCTGAGCAGCAAACCGTTTTTGGTTTTGAGGTAGAAATCGAGCAACAGCTTGCAGATAAGAGCAAACACAAAGAATATCACAAGATCACGAAGCCCGATATTCCCGACCGATGAAAGCTTTGCGGGGATAAAACTGAAGATAGGAGCGTCGTGCAATGTTTCGACAGTTCTGCCGTAGGAGATCGATGTATCGCTCTGGGCGGTGAAATCGCCGCTCATGCCGACAGATGTTGCGACAAGATTAACTGTTATCAGCAATGTCGATACCAAAATACCGCACAAAAGCGGGCGGATCTTGAGTTTTACATTCAGAAATCCTGTCAGGCTACCGAACAGCGCACCGACAATGAACGCGAGGAGCACGCCGATAAACGGATCTATTCCCGCATGGCAGATAAGTCCGTAGACGACCGCACCGGCGAGGAATGTACCCTCGACGGTGAGATCCGGAAAATCAAGAATGTAAAACGAAACATAGTAGCCCATTGCGATTATTGAAAACACGAAACCGGTTTCCAAGAACACATCGCAGGCGCTTAAAAAATCTATCATCAGTTTTGTCCTTTAGCTAATTATTTTGTTACTGTCTGAGCGTCTTTGAGACTTTCGGGGAGTGTGATCTTAAGGGAGTCGAGCACTGCTTTATTGATAACAGGCTTTGTGTCCGACACTTCTTTTACGCTCATTGTTTTAATGTCTGCTCCGCAGAGCACATCGGCACCCATCTTACCTGTGGCGGCACCGAGAGCAACATAGTCGATAGATTCGGAAGCAAGGCAGCCGTTTTTGACCTGCTCTTCTTCCGAGCCGTAGACCGGAATACCGTGCTTATCGGCAGCGGAGAGGACAGAGGTGAGGTTGTTTACGACATTGTTATCCGTGAAATTGTTGATGCAGTCTACCTTTGCCGCGAGAGCGTCTGCTGCGGAAGGAACATCTGTTGAGCTCTGAACAGCGGAGGCTTCGACTTTAATACCCTTTGCATCGCAGACCTTCTTGAACTTCTCAAGGTTTGCGACAGAGTTTACTTCGGAAGCTGTGTAAAGGATACCGATCGTTTTAACATCGGGCTGGAGCGCCTGGATCATATTGACCTGGGCCTCATGATTCAATACATCGGAAGTGCCGGTGCAAAGGTCGCCGGGAGTTTCGTTCGACTGAACAAGCTTTGCAGCTACCGGATCGTTTACAGCGCAGAAGATAACGGGGATCTCTGTTCCGCTTGTTGCGTTGTATGCCGAGATCGCGGCAGGTGTTGCGATAGCGAAGATCATATCGACATTTGACGATACCATGTTCTTCGCGAAGTTAGCACAGTCGGTATCTGCGGCCGAGGCGGAGCCTGTCTGGTAATCGAGCTCGTATTTAATACCCGCTGCGTCAAGTCCCTGCTTAATGCCGTTGTAGCAGTTATCGAGCGAGGGATGGCTCATATACTGAATAATGCCGATCTTGTATGTTTTATCCGATTTTGCGTCCGAGCTCTGCGAGTCGGTGCTGCCGCAAGCGGCGAATGAAAGTGCGAGTGCGAATGCCATAACGATTGCTAAAAACTTTTTCATAATAATTTTCTCCTTTAATTTTAAAAAATATGGTTTCAGACGGTCAATCGCACACCCGCCATCGTTTGGTTAAAATCTTCATAGCATACTCTCCTTATAAATAAAAACTGTCCCTTGAAATAAATTCAAGGGACAGGATCAAACATATCCTGCGGTACCACCCAAGTTGATAACACTGAAGTATCCGCTCTGCCTTATACCATTGATATAAGCTTGCCTGATAACGGCGCAAGACCCCGTTGACTGCTACTAACGCAAAAACGCTTTCGGTCACCCTCATAAGCCCATTCACATTTCGCTTGAACATCGGCATTTCAGCGCCGCCGACTCTCTTTGGATCAAGAAAGAAACGCTACTTACTCTTAATCATAGGTTTGTTCTTTATGGATTTATTATAGCACAGCATTAAATTTTGTCAAGCATAAATTTAAAATTTTTAAATTTTTAAAAAATTTTAAATTCCGACATGGGCAAAAAGCGGCAAAGCACCCTGCCCATTACATATCTTTCATCTACCATTCCTATATCGAGCATCCGGCTGTCGTGCGAGACTGCCCTGTTGTCTCCGAGTACGAAAATACAGCCCTCGGGAACAGTCTGCTCGCCTTCAAGCTGGCGCTTGTCGGTCGGTGTGGTCGTGTAATCCTCGATAAGCTTTTCGCCGTTGACATAAACGCTGCCGTCGCTTATTCTGACTCTCTGCCCTGCGACCGCGATAACACGTTTGACGATAGGTTCGCTGAAATTATTTTGTTCATCGTCGGCCTCAAGGTTATCGTAGTTTCTTGAGATTATAACAATATCGCCGTTTTTCGGGGTGTAGCAGAAATCGGAGATTATGAGCCTGTCGGAATCAAACATTGTGTTTTCCATTGAAGAACCGTCGACCTTGACAATGCTGAAAAAGAATGTGAACATTGTTATGACAACGAAAATCGAAATCACTATTGAATCGAGCCATTCGAGTATGTAGCCGGCAGCGGTGTTTTTGCTGCTGTCGGTTCGTGCATGAAGCATCAAACTAACCAAGCCTTTCTTTTTAATAGCCGATTTTAGTCGGAGTAAAGGAGTGAAAGCTCTTTAGACTTTCGGCAATGAAAGTCCGTATGGAACCCGCTTGTAAAGGCGGGGAACATCTGCACTAAGGATTATAACACATTTACTATGAAATATAAAGAGTGCGGATCGATTTTATTCATCACTGTGCAAAAGTTTTTCAAATTCCTGCTCGGAAAGAATTTTAACACCGAGCGACTGTGCCTTTTTGAGCTTACTGCCCGCCGCTTCGCCTGCAACGAGATAGTCGGTCTTTGAGG
>CAKSQZ010000024.1 GCA_934486895.1 uncultured Eubacteriales bacterium
GGTCTTTATGCCGCCGCCTTCGACTTCTTCAGGGGCACCGCCGTTCCATGCAGCTGCTGTTGCCGGCAGGTAGACACCTGTCGATACGTAGTTGCCGGGTGTGGGTGTCTGCGTTGTTGTTGTCGTTGTCGGAGCTTTTGTGGTGGTTGTGGTTGAAACCGGAGTCTTTGTAGTTGTGGTTGTGGTTGTGGCAGGGGAACCGCTGTCCACCTTGACAGCCTCAACACCTGAGAAGCTGAAGGTCATACCGCCGAGGACCGTGGATTCATCCTGTGATTCGACTCTGATCTGAGTATGATCGATCTCTTTCATACCGCCTGCCGTGATAGCTGTGCCGTTTGCTTTGATATCGGAGAACAGCATTACATAAGTCGCTGTTGTACCGACCGACACCGTGATCGGTTTTATGCAAGTGTACCACATATTTGTGGTGTCCTCTTTTGCAACAAACTTAATTCTCAGAGGAACATTCGACTTTCCGACCGAATCAACTCTCAAGCGGAACTTGATACCGACCGATTCATTTGTTACCGCGGACCGCTGAACATTCGCCCAGCCGTATTGCTGATACTGCCATGCACTCGAACTCCAGGAGGCGGTTATCATATCGCCGTTCAGCGAGCGATTGCCGCCGTCATCCGGTGAGCCGCCCTGCCATGAATCTATCTGTGCGGGAATGAGTGTTCCCGTGGGAGCGTATCCGCTTCCGTCGGGATTTGTGGGCTTGGGCTGCGTTGTTGTGGTGGTTGCGGAAGACGCAGCTGTTTTAGTGGTATTTGTAGTGGGCGTTACGGTTGTGCCGGAGGGGTTCCTCGGTACACTTTCCCAACGCTTTTTGCTGCAATCCTTAGCTACGCCCTGAGCCGCGAAAAGCTGATCGATAGTTACAAAAACATAACCCTTCGCCTGCAATGTGGTAATAACCTTATCCATAGCGGCCGTGGTTTTAGAGGTGCCTGTTGCGGTGTGATTCAAGAAGATCTTACCGTCGGCAGCGTTGTTTATGATAGTGTTTTCGATAACCTGCTGAGACGAGCCGCCGCCGTTCCAGTCACTGCAGCCTGTTCCGCCGAAAGCGGGAATACCGAATTCTGCCCAGCAGTTGGCTTCCGCAAGATTCGGCCAGCGCCAGATCGTAGGTTCGTAATTGTTTGTGTATTTCTTAATAGCCGCAACCGACTGGTTCCATTCTTCCTGAATTTTAGAAAGAGCTGTGGTGCTTCCCATCCAGGTGTGGCTGTAGCTGTGGGAGCCGACCTGATGTCCTTCATCTATCATTCTTTTAACAACAGGACCTGTCTGATCGTTGATCTTGTTGCCGATAACAAAGAATGTTGCGGGAACACCGTAATATTTGAGCTTGTCCAAAAGCTTAACCGTCTCACTCGTGTCCGGACCGTCATCGAAGGTGAGAGCAATGTACTTTACATCATTTGCCGCCTGAGATGCCGGAGCAATAGCAAACAATGAACCGATTAATGCAATAGCCATAATAACCGCCAATACCTTTTTCATTATGTACCTCTCCTTTAATCTATATAATATAATTAAAAATTTACCCCGTTTTCCTCCTTTACACGGAGCTTCCTATATGTTATTATATATGTAAATAATCCATATTGAAAAGATTTTTTGTGCCGAATGTTTTAAGATATAGTTCGCGTATTGCGTGGTGAGGAAATGAACGAATTATTTAACATTAGTTATTTCGGAACATACGAGCGTTTTCCGGAAACAAAAGCTAAGCATAGGATCCCGCTCAACGAGACCCGAAAGCTTAAGAAATATCATCTTGAATACTATCTTGAAGACAGCGGTATTTCCTATGTCAACGGCAAGGCTTATGAAAACCGCAAGGGCAATGTTTTGCTTGTGAAGCCCGGTGACACACGAAGCAGCGAGGGCAAATACAAATGCTTCTGTATACATTTTGAATGTTCGAGCTTCAGATTTGAGGAGGAGTATATCTTTCCACTGCCCGCCTGCGTTTACGCACCTACGACCGAGAAGCTGTTTGCGGTGGCTGTGAGCGGTTTTTCGGTGCAGGACTTGTCGAACAGTGCTAATGTTCTTTCGATGAATGCATCGCTTATGAGTATTTTCTCCGAGCTGCACCGTCTGCTGAACGGGGGCACAATACAAAGACATCATATTGAAAAGGATTATACGGACGAGATAGCGAAAGTCACCGAATTTATCAAAAATCACTTTGCCGAGGAGATTCACATAGAGCAGCTTTATAAGAATGTTTTTATGAGTAAGACATCGTTTTTCAAGTATTTCAAGAAGTTTACCGGAAAAACGCCGTCTGAATACATAAACGGTGTTCGTATTGAGAATGCCCGAAAGCTGTTTCTCAGGGACGACTACACGCTGTCGCAGATCTCGAATATGAGCGGATTCAGCAGTCAGAATTACTTTAATCATATTTTCAAAAAGATGATGGGCCTGAGCCCGACCGAATATAAAGCGTGGCTCAAAACGCAAATACCGTCTGCCGCCGTTGACAAGGAGGGCACGCCGCACTGAGTTTCCGCAAAAGAGTTTAAAAAATGCCCGACAAGAAGACGCGTTCTTGTCGGGCTTTAAATGTCAAACAATATGATAGCCGATTACGGTATATCTGCGGCATTGCCGCCGGAATAGCGGTTTCGCTGCCGCCTATTTTGCCTGCTTGCGGAATTTCTTTTCGCGTTTTTCAGGCGTGATCTTTTCCTGCTTCGCCAAAAACTCCTCAATGAGCGCAGGATACTCGCTTTCATCTGTCAGCTCACCGGATTCGGCAGTCAGCCTTGAGAGCGTATTCTCAAAAGACTGCTTCAGGCTCCGCTTATCGGCGATCTCGATCACCGCCGCAACAAGGCAAACAGCGATAAGTGCCGCTCCGACACCGATCACGATCCAAAGCATTGTTTTATACTGCCCGTTCGGCATCGCAATGTTCATCTGAGTCAGAAGATAGACGCAGAAAAACGCAGTCACCGCAGAGCAGGCGATCTCGGAAAAAAGCCGCAGGCTTCTTTTTGCAAACGGCAGAACATTCACAGTGACTATCAAAACGCAATATACGATAACGATATACAGATCGAATGTCGATTCCGCCGCCTCATAAGAAAGCCCGCCTGTTTTGGAGAGGAAAGTCTGCGCGTCTCTTATCATCTCATAAAAAACAGCGAAAAGGATCGACACCACCGACATTACCGGCATTAAAACCTTCATTATCTTAAAGACCCTGCCGCCGACATGGCCCCAGCGCTCATGCGCCCATTCTCTGCGCTCAAGCTCATTTCGATAAACATATTCGCGCAGTTTTTCGTATGCCTCGTTAATCTTTTCCGCCAAAACTACTCTTCCTTTCGTGCGGCATGATCTCATGATCGACCTTTATCACCGCAAAATAATTCTCGTCAATATCGTGGATCTTTGATTTTAAAAGCGCGGTCAGCTCAGCGTCTGTCAGCGAAAAGCCGAACGGCGCGCAAATATCAAAGATAAGGTTTGTGTGGGTGTGTTTCGCAGTTATGCGAAAATCATGAATACTCAGCCGCTCATCTATCGCAAAGACGACCTTTTCGACCTGCGCCTTGAGAAGATTTGTCCTCTCGTCGTTCACATCGATCGGATCCATGTGGATAGTCGCATCGCAGCCGAACTTCTCGCCGAGCTGCTTTTCGATAATGTCTATCGTGTCGTGTGCGCGTCTTATATCAATGTCCGACGGCACCTCCGCATGAAGCGAGATCATCAGCCTGCCCGGACCGTAGTCATGCACCGTCAGGTCGTGGATCCCGATAATATCGCTGTGCGACAGCACCGTTTTCCGAATGCCCTCTATCAGCTCGGGATCGGGCGGCGAGCCCAGCAACGGATCGATCGTTTCCTTCGCCGAGCGGATCCCGTTTATCATAATAAACACCGCCACAAGCACACCGATATATCCGTCCGCCTGCACGCCCGCAAAATAGTAGACAGCAAATCCGAGCAATACGGCAGTCGTCGCGGCACAGTCGGAAAGCGAGTCCGCCGCCGCGGCTCTGAGCACCGCCGAATCTGTCTTGCAGTCAAGTGTGCGGTTGAAATTCCACATCCAAAGCTTTATCAGCAATGAGAGCACAAGTATTCCGGCGCTCAGCCACGAAAAGCTTATCTTTTCCGGCGAAAAGATCTTGCCTACCGAGCTTGTGAACAATTCGAAGCCGAGCAAAATAACGATAAACGACACTATAAGCCCTGCGATATATTCCATTCTGCCGTGGCCGAACGGGTGATCATCGTCCGACCGTTTGGCGGCAATGCGGCTTCCCACCAGTGTGACGACCGAAGATCCTGCATCCGACAGGTTGTTAAGAGCGTCCGCCACGATAGAGATCGAGCCCGAAATAACGCCCGCCGCAAGCTTTATTAAAAACAAAAATGTGTTGAGTACAATGCCGCAGCAGCCCGCAAGCGTTCCGACCCGTTTTCTTGTCTGAACATCGTGCGGATCGCCGTTCTTCAAAAAAAGCTTCAAAAGCAGCTTTGTCAAGCCGCAGCCCCTCTTTCAAGTAAATTCCCTTATTGTTATTTTATCAAATCGACACCCGACTGTCAACCGCATTTTCACAGTGCAAAAGCCCTGCGTATTTCAAAATACGCAGGGCTTTGTCGGGTTACTTAACGCTTACAGATCAATATATCGGGATCACTGTCGGCATCGGTATATATGTTGTCGTTGCGGTCGTTCCTGTTCCCGATACAGTCGTAGTGCTTGTTGTGGTGCGACGGGTAGTGGTAGTGATCGATTCGGGGCCTCTGTACTGAATGCCCCTCGGAGAGAGCCGGAAAACATACTTTTCAAGGATCTCAAGATCGCTGTCGGTAAGCCAGCCTTTTATATAAGCACCGTAGACACCTGAGATCTCACCGTCATGATAGGCTATCGGGTGGTTTGAATATTTCCAATCATCGAAATAAAGCGTGTAATCGCGGTCTTTACCCTTGATGACATATTCGCACGGACCGGGCGCGCAGACCATACCCGAATACTTAAATTCGCAGATAACGGCGTTGTCAAACATTGCGTTGATCTTCATTGTTACATCCTTATCCTGCAAAGAGTGCGTTTCCTTATAGGTTTCGAGTATATCGCGCACAGGCAATTTTGCAAAGTCGTTATACAACACCTTTACGGTCGAGGGAACGGTGGAGGTGGTAACGATCTGATCTTGTTCTGAGGCCATTTTTTCAACCCCCGCCCTCATATCCGTAAGATTTATTTTTCCGTCCTTGTTGATATCCGCACGTTCAAACTGTTCGGCCGACAGTTCACCAGCTTCTGCGGCTGCAATATATTCCACCAAGCACCTGATATCCATAAGGTTAAAAACTCCGTCCCCGTTGACATCCGCGTAGACCGGCGACTCGGCATACGACACGGCGCACATCGCCGCAAGTGAGAGTGCAAGCACTAAAGATACTATCTTTTTCATACAGTTTCCCCCTTCCGGTTTAGTGGCAATAAAACGAAGACTATCCGTTCTATTGTTATATTACCATATATTTGCCGTTCTGTCAATACATTTTTTACAAAGAGCGTGTTTTTCGGTATATCCGTCCCACGTTTTCCAATTTAAAAAAACTCTCGACAAAACGACGGCGGTATGGTATACTGATTATAAATGTATATATCGTTTCAAAAGGAAGGGTCGTTATATGAAAAACAGTGAAAAAACGCTTGAAAAGATCGTTGCTCTTTGCAAAGGCAGAGGTTTCGTTTACCCCGGTTCGGAGATCTACGGAGGTCTTTCAAACTCGTGGGACTACGGTCCGCTCGGCGTTGAGTTTAAAAATAATGTTAAAAAGCTTTGGTGGAAGCGTTTCGTGCAGGAAAGCGAGCACAATGTCGGTCTCGACTGCGCTATCCTGATGAATCCGCAGGTTTGGGTCGCTTCCGGCCATGTCGGCGGCTTTTCCGATCCACTGATGGACTGCAAGGAATGCAAGACCCGTCACCGCGCAGACCAACTTATTGAGGCGTCGGGCGCAAACCCCGCCGGCTGGACAAATCAGCAGATGAGCGATTATATCAAGGAAAACGGCATTGTCTGCCCCGAATGCGGCAAGAGCAACTTCACCGATATTCGTCAGTTCAACCTTATGTTTAAGACATTCCAGGGTGTGACCGAGGACAGCAAGAACGAGATCTATCTGCGCCCCGAGACCGCTCAGGGCATATTCGTAAACTTTGCGAATGTTCAGCGCACGACACGCCGCAAGGTTCCGTTCGGTATCGCTCAGATCGGTAAGTCGTTCCGCAACGAGATCACTCCCGGCAACTTCATCTTCCGTATCCGCGAGTTTGAGCAGATGGAGCTTGAATTCTTCTGCAAGCCCGGAACAGATCTTGAATGGTTTGCTTTCTGGAAGGATTATTGCAGAAAGTTCCTCGCCGATCTCGGCATTAAAGATGAAAATATCCGTATGCGTGATCACGAGAAAGAGGAGCTTGCGCACTATTCCAACGCAACGACCGATTTTGAGTATCTCTTCCCGTTCGGCTGGGGCGAGCTTTGGGGCATTGCCGACAGAACCGATTTCGACCTTACCCAGCATCAGAAAACATCGGGCAAGTCGCTTGAATATTTCGATCCGACAACCAACGAAAAGTATCTTCCCTATGTTATCGAGCCGTCGCTCGGCGCTGACCGTATGGCGCTTGCGCTCCTTTGCGAGGCATACGATGAGGAGACAGACGACAAGGGCGATGTCCGCGTTGTTATGCGATTCCATCCGGCAGTCGCTCCTATCAAGGCAGCCGTTTTGCCGCTTTCAAAGAAGCTTTCCGAAAAAGCTCTTGAGATCAGAGATTCTCTCGCAAAGACCTTCTGTGTCGATTTTGACGATGCGGGCAGTATCGGCAAGCGTTACCGCAGACAGGACGAGGCAGGCACTCCGCTTTGCATAACCTACGATTTCGAGTCGGAGGAGAGCGGCAAAGTCACTGTACGCGACCGCGACACAATGGAGCAGGAGCTTGTTGAGATCGATAAGCTCGAAGAGTATATCAGCAAAAAGATCAATTTCTGATTATGGATATGAATTTCAGAACAAAGACATTCGGCGGATATGATAAAGCAGACGTTCTGACTTTTATCAATTCGCTGATGAAGGAATATAACTCCCGTCTTTCGGTTTATGTTGACCGAATTGAAAAGCTGAAAAGCGAGAATGATCAGCTCAAAAAGCAGCTCTCAAGCGAGCAGGCTAAGGCGACTATTGCTCATCTCGAAGCCGAGCGCGAGCTTTTGAATGAACGCACCCGCGAGCTGAGCGACGCCCTCGATCAAACAAGGGAGAAGCTGAGCATTCTTGCCGACAGAATAATAGAGCTTGAGCGCGATCGGCTTATCTCGGAAGAGCCAGCGGAAAAAATCGTCTTTGAGAAGGCGGAAATACCGGTAAAAACCGATGCGGACGCCGAAAGCCCGGAGCCGACCGAAGAGCCGGCCGATGAAGCGGAAAGTGTTGCAGATGAGCCGAAAGAAGAGGCCGCATCGGCAGAGCCGAAAAAAGCGGAACCGAAAGCCGAACCGAAAGCCGAGCCGAAAAAAGCGGCGGAAGCTGTCCGCACGGCAAGGTCGAAGGACGCTATAATCGCTGCGCTCGAGCAGGTGGAGCTTTAAATGGAACATAAGATCAACACAAGCGAGCTGAAAACGCTGGCTAAAACTATTCACGCGGGAGACAGGGTGTTGCTTTCGGGCGTTGTTTACACTGCGCGCGACGCGGCACACAAGCGGATGATCGCACTTTTGGACAGCGGTGAGCCGATTCCGATCCCGATCGACGGTGCGGCTGTCTACTATGCCGGCCCGACCCCTGCGCCGAACGGACTGCCGATCGGCTCATGCGGCCCGACGACATCCGGCAGAATGGATCCTTTTGCACCGAGACTTCTCGATCTGGGGCTTTGCTGTATGATCGGAAAGGGCGAACGAAACGACGCTGTTTGTGACGCGATCATACGAAACGGCGCTGTTTATCTTTGCGCTGTCGGCGGTGCCGGCGCGCTTGCCTGCAAGTGTATAACAAGCTGCGAGGTCATCGCATTTGACGATCTCGGCTGCGAATCGATTAAAAAACTCGAATTCAAGGATTTTCCGCTGATTGCGGCTATTGACTGCCACGGCGGAAACCTTTTCAAAAAATAAAGCGGGAGGCTTTTATGACAGAAACTATAACAAGTATGGCTGCCGATGCGGCAGGTGAAACAGGGCTTGCCGCCACTGTGACAGGCTGGTTTGAACAGATCGGAATACCGCCTGTTTTGATCGTTTTTCTGATCTCGCTTTTGCCGATCCTCGAGCTCAGAGGCGGACTTATTGCGGCGGCGATCCTGCATATCGATTGGACGCTTGCTTTCCCGATATGTCTGCTCGGAAATATACTGCCGCTGCCGTTCATTCTGCTGTTTATCAAAAAGATATTCGAGTTTATGAAGCGCAAAGGCATTTTAAAAGGTCTTGTTGAGCGGTTTGAGAAAAAAGCCGCGACTAAGAGCGAGGACGCTAAAAACAAGACCCGATGGGGCAAGATAATCTTTATCTTCTGCTTTGTTGCGATACCTCTGCCCGGCACAGGCGGCTGGACAGGTGCGCTGATAGCTTCATTTATGAATATGCGGCTTAAAGACTCGGTGCCTGCCATTACGCTCGGTGTGCTTTCAGCCGGTGTCATAATGTCGGTGCTGACTTATCTTGTGCCTAATCTGTTCGGATTTTAAAATTAAAACGATAAAAAACACTCTGTATCATTTGTTCGATACAGAGTGTTTTTTTTGCTTTTCTTATTATTTAATGTGCCAGATATTCAGCGCATAGTCACGGATAGCGCGGTCGGAAGCGAAGATGCCTGCGGACGCGATATTTACAAGCGACATCTTGTTCCAACGCTCGCGGTCATTATAAAGCTCGGTCGCTTTCTTCTGTGCGTCGCAGTATGCGGCAAAGTCCTTAAGAGCCATATAGGTATCTACATTCTTTAAGGTGCTTGCAACGCTCGGGGTATAAAGCTGCGAGGAGCTGCCCGAAAGCATTGAGAGGATCTGACCGAGCAGAGGATCGTTTTCATAGACCGATCTCGGATTATAGCTGCTCTTGAGTGCCTCAACTTCATCTGCCAGCATGCCGAAGATGATAATATTATCATCGCCGACTGCACGGTGAATTTCGACATTGGCGCCGTCCTCAGTGCCGAGCGTTACAGCGCCGTTGATCATCAGCTTCATGTTGCCTGTGCCCGAAGCCTCTGTGCCTGCAAGCGAGATCTGCTCGCTTATATCTGCCGACGGCATAAGGATCTCAGCGAGAGTCACACGATAGTCCTCAAGGAACACAACCTTCAGTCTGCCCTTGACATCGGGATCTTTATCGATCATATCGGCAATGTTGTTGATAAGCTTGATAATGTCCTTTGCGAGGAAATAGCCCGGAGCAGCCTTTGCCGCGAACAGATATGTCTTCGGTGTGAAGTTGCCGTTAGGATTTGCCTTGATCGCAAGATAGTCGGCAATGATATGCATTGCGTTCATGTGCTGACGCTTATACTCATGCAGGCGCTTTGCCTGAACATCGAACATAGTATCCGGATCGATGATCTGACCCTGAGTGCGACGGACAAAATCCGCAAGACGCTGCTTATTTTCGCGCTTGATCTTCTCAAGACGCTCGAGCACCGCACTGTCATTCTCATAGCCTTTGAAATCGATAAGGCGGGAAGCGTCGGACTTGTATTTTGTGCCGATAGTTTCATCGAGCAGCTTTGTGAGTCCGGGATTGGACTGGCACAGCCATCTGCGATGAGCGATACCGTTTGTGACATTGGTGAACTTTTCGGGATAGAGCGAATAATAGTCGCTGAACAGGCTGTCTTTCAAAATCTCCGAATGGAGCTCGGAAACACCGTTCACACAGTGGCCGCCGATAACCGAAAGGTTGGCCATTTTAATAACGCCGTTGGAAATAACCGCGGTTCTCTCAACAAAATCTACATTCTGTGTCTTTTCCCAGACTTCTCTGCGAAGTCTGTTATCTATCTCGCGGACGATCTGATAAATCCTCGGCAGACGCTCGCTGAACAGATCGACCGGCCAGCACTCAAGCGCCTCGCTCATGACTGTGTGGTTAGTGTAAGCCACGGTGCGGTTGACAATGTGCCAAGCCTCGTCCCAGCCGAAACCGCATTCGTCAAGAAGAATACGCATAAGCTCGGGGATAACGAGAGCCGGATGAGTATCATTGATATGAATAGCGATCTTATCGGGCAGGCAGTGCATATCCGCATTCGATTTGAGATAACGCTGAACAATATCCGAGATCGAAGCCGAAACCAGGAAATACTGCTGCTTTAAGCGGAGCGATTTGCCCTCGATATGGTTATCCGACGGATAAAGCACCTTACTGATGACCTCAGCCATAGCATTCTGCTCCATTGCACGCAGATAATCGCCTTCATTAAACAGCTTCATGTCAAAGCCCGGTGCTTTTGCGCTCCAAAGGCGAAGCACTGCGACGCCCTTACCGTCGTATCCCTCGACCATCATATCGTGCGGAATGGCGATAACAGGTGTGTAATCCACCTGCTCTACCTTATGGTAGCCGCCGTCCCAGCTTTCTTCTATTCTGCCGTCAAAACGGATCTCGACCGCTTCATCCGGTCTGTCGTTGAGCCATACCTTGCCGCCGGGAAGCCAGAAATCGGGCATCTCGGTCTGCCAGCCGTCGACAAGCTTCTGCTTGAAGATACCGTATTCATAAAGGATCGAATAGCCGTATGCCGGAATGCCCTGAGAGGCAAGACCGTCAAGGAAGCAGGCCGCCAGTCTGCCGAGGCCGCCGTTGCCGAGACCTGCGTCCGGCTCAAGCTCATAGAGGTTTTCAAGCTTAACTCCGAAGGACTTGAGTGCTCTCGAGAAAGCCGACTCAAGGCCGAGATTGAAAAGAGTGTTCTTAAACGATCTGCCCATCAAAAATTCCATGCACAGATAGCAGACCTGCTTTTTGCCCTCTTTTTCGGCTTTATCGGAAAATTTATTAAAATTCTCATCTGTTATATCTTTGATGACCATCGAACAAGCTTTGTAAAGCTGTCTGTCCGTTGCGTCCTCCGGCTTGACGCCGTAACGCGTGCCGAGCTTTTCTTTCAGAAGCTCTGCGATCTGGGTTGACGTTAGTTTCTTTGCCATTTGCGTTGAGCAGCCGCATTTTTAATGCGTCTGCACTCCTCCTCGTATTTATTTATTTTGTAATTCAGCGATCCAATACAATACATTATATATAATACACTAATTGAGTGCAAATTGCAACAAAAACTTGATGTTAGGCAATTCTTTTGGCAAAATTTAATATAAATATTGTACATTCTGAACCCATTTTTTACTTTCGTTGTCTTAACACTAAATATAGTGGTTACGAGGTAAGGGTCGGCTTGAAGCGTTTTATGTTACATAAATATAATATTATGTAACCCAAATGTGCAACTTGACGATAATCTACTGCTGAACTCGGCATCAAAAACGCCTTTATTTCGCATGGTTATGCGGTTTTCAGGCGTTATTTAAATTTTAGCCCCGTTTTTGGCAATATGCACAAACACCTATGCGAAATAAAGGTCAAAAAAGCTCGAAATTGGGCTAAATATTACATTTTGTAACCTTTGTAACTGCTTTCAAGTCACTAAATTTTGTGACCTTCAACGAAAAAAAATTCGCCTAAAAGCTTGACTTTATCGGAAAAACTGCATATAATCTTTAACGTCGCGGGGGGATCCCGCCGCAAACACGCAAACCTTAAATGGTTACAGATTTTTAATTGATTACATTTTTTTAATCAAAAAACAAAGACAGAAAGGTGATTTGATGAAACCGGTAAATGAGATAAGAAGCGCTTGCGCTTCCCTCAGGCACTCAGCCTCATCAGAAAACATTTTTATCAGACGGATCTCTGTGGCAGCTGCGCTTATGCTCGCTGTTTCGATCATTGCAGTTTCGGGCTTCGGCATCGTATCTTCCGCCAACAAGAACTACATTGTAACAGACGGCAGCGCAAAGAAGAGCTTTTCCAGCTACTCGGTGCTTAATAAAGACGAGATCTTAAAGCGCAGCGGTATATCGCTCGACAAAAACGATACCGCAGAGCTTTCCCAAAAGAGCGCATCGAATTATGTGCTCACAGTGACACGCAATTGCGAGATCACACTGAATGACGGCGGCAATGCTAAAAATCTGATCGTTTTGCAGACCAATGTTGCAGATGCACTCGACACGGCGGGCGTCACCCTCGGGGAGGACGATGTTGTCAGCCTGTCGCTGACAGCGCCTGTGAGCGAAGGTATGACGGTCAGTATCGACAGAGTCAGCTACAAGACTGTTTCAAAAACAGAAGAGCTTGACCGCGCTGCTTATGAAAAGCTTGCAAAGTCTAACGACAAGCTTGACGACAGCGCTGTTAAAGAGGGACAAAAGGGTGTTGTCACCCATGTTTACAAGAATAAGCTCGTAAACGGCAAGGTCGAAAAGAGCGAGCTTATCGAGCAGAAACTTGATAAGGTGACGGGAACTCCCACAACCACTGCGAAAAAGTCATCGAGTCAGAAAACGAGCCAGAAAACAAGCACAAGCAGCAGTTCCTCCAAGACCGTTAAGACAGCGGCAAACATTTCGGGCGCGGTCGCTTATGCTTCCAGCGGCAAGAATGTTTCCTGCATTTCGACGCTCACCCCGAGCAAGACTATCCTGCTCGACGACAAGGGTATCCCTGTTTCCTACTCGAAGAAGATAACAGGCTCGGGCACCGCTTATTATGACGAATACAACACCGGTCTTACTTCGACAGGCGTTAAGCCTCAGCCGGGTTATGTTGCGGTCGATCCGCGCGAGATCCCCTACGGAACAAAGATGTATATCCGCTCTTCGGACGGCAGATACAACTACGGTTACGCTATCGCGGCAGACACCGGCGGATTTATCTACAACAGCTCCACAGTCGTCGACCTGTTCTTCTACACCAGAAGCGAGGTCTACAACTTCGGCAGAAGAAATGTTGAGATCTATATTTTAAACTGATAAGAATGTTTTTAAAAACGGAAAGAAATAATTCTTTCCGTTTTTTATTTGAATAAACCGCGCAAAACGCTCCAATAGTATTTTCAGAAAACACAAAAGGAGCGTTTTATTTATGGTAAAGGGCGTTAATAAAAACATTATCGAAGTGCATGATCTGCAAAGCGAATACTTCGATAAAGCGATTTTGTTTGTGAAACCCGAATATGCGCTGTTCGACAGCGAAAAGCTTTTTAAAGAAGCAAAGAGATATGTGAACAATGCGGATCTTAACCGCAAGTGCGGCAGACGCCGCAAAACACCGCGCACACCGCTGCTTACAAAGTTTGCGTGCGGCGCGGGGGCGGCGATCCTGACCGCCGCCGCCTGCTACTTCATTTTTTGATCCCGTCCGTATCGCAGCCGCCGCAGCGCACCTGCGAGATCGGGATATCGTAGATCTCGCTGTACGACTCCGCCTCGGCGGCGGACACCTGTCCTGCCGGAATAAGTCCGGTGCATTCGGTCATCGATTCGACCGCAAAATCATTATCGAACAGTTCTCTTTCGTCGAGCGGATCGATCGGCATTTTGCCGAGTTTTTGCTTTTTGCCGTTCACTCTATCACCCCGAAATTAGAGTGCACCTTATCCGCACGCGTATAACAAGAAAATTTTGAATAAAAAAAACTCCCGAGATCATAAAGTCCCGGGAGTTTTTTTCAGTTGCCTGCCTTAGCGTATTTATCTAAAATTTTTGCGAGCTGTTCAGTATATTCTTTGAGTTCCTCCGGCGATGTTCCGAGTTCATCTTTAAGCTCCTCCGCTTGCTTTTCAAACTCTTTCGATCTCTCAAGAAACTCAGCGTACTCAGACGAGCCGGCTATGGCGATCGGGTCGGATTTGTACTTTTTCAGCATTTCGACATACTCATCGACAAATTTCTCATACTCATCGAGAAACTTCTTCCACTTTGCGGTCGTTGTGGTCTCGGTCGCGCTCTGCTCTGTCGCCTGTGTCGCTGTTGCTGCGGCGTTGTCGGTCTGTGCGGTCTCACCGCAGGCAGTGAGCGACAGGACAAGCATAAGTGATACTACTGCTGACAATACTTTTTTCATTTTTAAATCTCCCTTTGGATAAATTTGAAACAATCTCTTGTTTCTTTCCTTAATTGTATCACAGATATTTTAAAATTGCAATACATTTGTTATGCATACTGCAAATAATTTTTGATATACAATATCAATGCAGAGGTGATAACAGATGAAAAAGTTTAAAATACCTTCAATTCCGCCCACAACAAACAAATGCATCAGATTTCCGAACGATATAATAGAAGAAGTTGAAACCGCAATTAAGGGACAAAACTGTACATTCACTGCTTTTGTTGTCGAGGCGGTCAGAGTTGCGCTTGAAAATCTAAAGGAAGACAATCAATAATCTCAGTTAACAAAAAACCTCTGCGTAATGCAGAGGTTTTTTCGATTCGGTTGACACCGATTATCTCTTTGAGAACTGCGGTGCACGGCGAGCGCCTTTAAGACCGTATTTCTTACGCTCTTTCATTCTCGGATCACGAGTGAGGAAGCCTGCCTTCTTGAGTGCCGGACGGAGTTCTTCATCATACTGGAGAAGAGCTCTCGAAAGGCCGTGGCGGATAGCGCCTGCCTGACCTGTGATACCGCCGCCTGTTACATTGCAGACGATGTCGAACTTGTCGGCAGTGTCTGTGAGAACGATCGGCTGGCGAACGATGAACTTGAGTGTTTCAAGGCCGAAATAGTTATCTATATCTCTGCCGTTGATTGTAATCTTACCTGTACCGTTGTAAACACGAACGCGGGCAACGGAGCTCTTTCTTCTGCCCGTTCCGTAAAAATAAGGCTTTGTTTCGTACATAATAGTTCCGTCTCCCTTCTTATAATGTGTATTCAGCCGGCTTCTGAGCCTCATGCTTATGCTCAGAACCCTTATAAACTCTCAGTCTTGTGAGAGCCTTGCGGCCGATAGTGTTATCCGGGACCATACCCTTAACAGCAAGCTCCATAGCGAGCTCGGGGCGGGTAGCCATCAGCGTTTTATACTGAACTTCCTTCAGACCGCCGATATAACCGGTGTGACGGCGATAATACTTCTGCTCGAGCTTTTTGCCTGTGAGCACAGCCTTATCGGCGTTGATGATGATAACATGATTACCGCAGTCTACATGCGGTGTGAATGTCGGTTCGTTTTTGCCGCGAAGAAGATCAGCGGCAACGGCAGCTACTCTGCCGAGGACTTTGCCTTCAGCGTTGAGAACATACCATTTGCGGTCGATCTGACCCGCTTTTGCCATATAAGTTGACATTATTTTTTCCTCCGTTTGATTTAATCGCGACTATTATATTACCACAAAGGGATACGGTTGTCAAGCGAATTTTTTAAAAAATTTAATTTAGATTTTGCTATCTCTTGTTTTCTCCGTTTTTCTTTGAAATACTCTTATTTGCTCATCTTCTATTTTCAAAAAAATTCGCCGATGATGAGTTTTTCCGCTCAAAAACGAACATAATACCTAACAAAAGGAGAGTATTTATAGATGAAGATAGCGTTTTTCGATACAAAACCCTACGACCGGACCTGGTTTGATCCGCTTTTTGAAGACAGCGGATACAAAGTCAAATACTTTGAATCAAAGCTCTCGCCCGACACGGCGAGCCTTGCGACGGGCTACGACGCCGTCTGCGTTTTTGTGAACGACGATGTATCGGCTGAAACGATCGACCGGCTGTGCGACGGCGGAGTCGGGCTGATAGCGCTTCGCTGTTCCGGCTACAACAATGTCGATCTCAAAGCGGCAAAGGGCAGGGTGAAAGTGGCGCGTGTGCCGAAATACTCGCCCGACGCAGTCGCCGAATATGCCATGGCTCTGCTGTTGACGGTGAACCGCAAGACTCACCGCGCATATATCCGCACGCGCGACAACAACTTCAATATCAACGGACTTTGCGGAACAGATCTGAAAGGAAAGACTGCCGGTATCATCGGCACAGGGCAGATCGGCAGTCTTTTTTGTGATATTTGCAAGGGCTTTAAGATGAATGTCATTGCCTACGACGCTTATAAAAACCCCCGTTTTCCTTATGAATATGTCGGGCTGAGAGAGCTTTTTGAGCGCTCCGATGTTATATCGCTGCATTGTCCGCTCAATTTCGACACACGCCACATTATCTCCGAGAACGCTATCAGCGTTATGAAAAAGGGCTGCTTTATCATAAACACATCAAGGGGCGGACTTATCGACACGACCGCGCTTATCGACGGGCTGAAATCGGGCGTTATCGGCGGCGCGGGACTCGATGTTTATGAAGAGGAAGAGGACTATTTCTTTGAAGATCTTTCAAACGAGATCCCTAAAGACGATGAACTCTCCCGCCTTCTGAGCTTTCCGAATGTTGTTGTGACCTCTCATCAGGGGTTTTTCACAAGGGAAGCCATGCAGTCGATCGCACAGATAACGCTCGGCAACTTCTCCGATTACAAAAAGGGCGAGCTTGAAAACGAGATAACCTGCTGATTTTACTACTTCAAAAGCCCGCACACAAGCTCGGAAAGCTTTGCGGGATCATCGATAGGAAGCCCCGAGATGAGTCTTGCCATGCCGTAGAGCACCTTTGCATACTCTCCCGCTTTTTTCTTATCGCTCTCATAGGTCTTTGCCATAACGTCGGCGATCGGGTGGCTTTCATTGATCTCAAGCACTGTCTGCGCTTTGATACTGTTGTCTCCGGGCATTTTGCCGAGAGTTTTCTCCATCTCGGTCGAGATCTCGCCCTCGCTCGAAAGGCAGACAGGGTGCTCGCCGAGGTTTGCCGAGAAACGGACGGCGGCGACCTCGCCGATACTCTCTTTAATAAATGAAAGCAGGTCGCTCAGCTTTTCGTTTTTCTCTTTAAGAGCCTGTTTTTGCTCATCGGAAGCAATATCAAGCTCATCTGCGCTGACATTCATAAATGACTTATCATTATATTTCATCAGCGTTTTAAGTGTGAATTCATCGACTTCGTCGGTTAGGTAAAGCACTTCGAAACCGCGGGACAAAACAGCGCTTGTCTGCGGCAGGGATTTAGCGGCAGCGAGCGAGCCGCCGCAGGCATAATAAATGCTCTGCTGATCCTCTTTCATTCTTGAAACATACTCGGATAATGTTACATATTTATCTTCAAACGATGATTTGAAGAGCAGAAGATCCTGCAAAGTCTCCTTATGTGCACCGAAATCGGAATAAAGTCCGTATTTAAGCTGAACGCCGAAGCTGTCGAAAAAGCTTTCGTATTCGGCACGTTCGTTTTTGAGCATCTTTTTAAGCTCATTTGCGATCTTTTTCTCGACAGCTTTTGCAATAACTTTAAGCTGATGATCGTGCTGCAAGGTCTCTCTCGAGATATTAAGAGTGAAATCCTCGCTGTCGATAACGCCCCTCACAAAGCTGAAATAATCGGGCAGAAGCTCGGCGCACTTTTCCATTATCATAACGCCGCTCGAATACATCGAAAGCCCTTTTTCAAAGTTTTTGGAATAGTAATCAAAGGGCGGGCGTTTCGGGATAAACAGCAGCGCTTCAAAGCTGACTGTGCCCTCCGATTTAAAGCGAATGACCTTTGCGGGCGGATTGTAATCAAAGAATTTTTCGCTGTAAAACGCGTTATACTCCTCGTCGGTGACTTCGTTTTGAGCCTTGTGCCAGATCGGCACCATTGAATTGAGCGTCTCTTCCTCAGTCGCGGTAACATATTCGTCGCTGTCCTGTGCCTTAACGCTTGTCTGCATATCGGCAACGATAGGATAGCGGACATAATCGGAATACTTTTTGATAAGATGTCTTATTGTGTGATCGTGCAGGAATTCGGAATAATCCTCGTTTTCCTTGTCCTCCTTGAGATAAAGCGTCACACGCGAGCCGATTTCATTGTAATCGCACTCATCGATCGTGTAGCCGTCCGCTCCCTCGGACTCCCAGCGATAGGCGGTGTCTGCGCCGACGGCCAGGCTCTCGACGACGACCTTATTAGCGACCATGAATGCCGAATAGAAACCGACGCCGAACTGACCGATTATATCGATGTCGGGCGCGTCTGTGTCGTTTTTAAAGTCAAGCGAACCGCTCTTTGCGATAGTGCCGAGGTTTTTCTCAAGCTCGTCCGCGGTCATACCGCAACCGTTATCGGTTATCGTGATCGTTCTCGCCTGTTCGTCACGGTCGATCTTAATGCGGTATTTATCCTTGTCGAGACCTGTTTCAGGCTCGGTAAGAGCGCGGAATCTGCGCTTGTCGATCGCGTCAGACGCATTGGAGATAAGCTCGCGCAGGAAGATCTCCCGATTGGTGTAGATCGAGTTTATCATCATATCGAGCATTTTTTTGGATTCTGTTTTGAATTGCTTCTTTCTCATATTTTAAAGCTTCCTTTCAATAGTATTCGTAATATCTTGCCGGCAGCTCTGCACGCTCAACCGTTTGTCGGGTACAAAAGACAACCCACAGAACAAACTCTCCGCGTTAAAATCTGCACAATTTTTCTTTTTGCTCCCGCAGGGGTACATTTCTTTTGTGAAAAAGAAATGTACGAAAGAAATCACAAGCGTTCCGCTTGACCAAAGCACACCCGATTTACTATCCCAACTTCAAGTCGTGCAACAAATTCAGCCTACCGCACCTATTCGGTACGGCAAATCGGCTGTGCCTAAGGGGAAACAATCACGTTTCCCCTCGCCTATGCCCCGTTGCCACGGTGGGCATACCGTAATCGGCTATCATATTTACTAACCTTTAATGCTCGACAAGAACTTATCTTCTTGTCGGGCATTTTTTGTGCCCAATCGCACGAACTCCCCGCGGCGTGGCAACCGTGCCAACGGCGTTTTACGAGCGGAAAAATCTGCATTAAATCCGAAGCTGTGTTCTTGTGCAAGTTACTGCGGGCATAGGCTCACC
>CAKSQZ010000025.1 GCA_934486895.1 uncultured Eubacteriales bacterium
AACTATGAGATCACTCCGATCACAGTAGGCGGCGGTTCGGTCGTTAACCCGACTACAACTACAACAACAAAACCCGCAGCTACCACTACAACAACACAGGCTCCGTCCGGCGGCGAATATGTATCGACAGGCGTTTATATGCCCGCAACTATCGCTGTTTGGGAAGGCGGATCACCTGAAGAGGTTGACGGCGGCGGTGTTAAGTCCGTAGCTAACGGCAAACTCACCACCACATGGACACGTGATGCTTGGCAGTATCAGAACTACTCATGGGGCAAGGCTGATTCAAGCGTTGTAACAAGCGATGTCGTAGGTATCAGATTTAAGCTCACGGTTAACTCTGTCGGAAAGACAAATGTTCCGCTGAGAGTTAAGTTTGTCCTCAAGGAAGACTGGCCGGAGGCTTGGAAATCCTGCATTAAACCGATCACAGCGGCAATCGGCACAGAGGCTGAATATGTACTGCTTCTCTCCGATTTCGGAATTTCGGCAACAGAGCTCGCCGGCATGGATCATCAGCAGATCCGTGTTGAGGCTCAGGACGGCTCGACAACCCTCGGCGGCTGCTCGTTCACGATCGGCGATGTTGAGGCTGTCAAAGCAGGCGGCGGTTCGGTCGTTAACCCGACTACAACCACTACTACAACAACAAAACCGGCAGCTACCACCACAACAACAAAAGCTCCGTCCGGCGGCGAATATGTATCGACAGGCGTTTATATGCCCGCAACTATCGCTGTTTGGGAAGGCGGATCACCTGAAGAGGTTGACGGCGGCGGTGTTAAGTCCGTAGCTAACGGCAAACTCACCACCACATGGACACGTGATGCTTGGCAGTATCAGAACTACTCATGGGGCAAGGCTGATTCAAGCGTTGTAACAAGCGATGTCGTAGGTATCAGATTTAAGCTCACGGTTAACTCTGTCGGAAAGACAAATGTTCCGCTGAGAGTTAAGTTTGTCCTCAAGGAAGACTGGCCGGAGGCTTGGAAATCCTGCATTAAACCGATCACAGCGGCAATCGGCACAGAGGCTGAATATGTACTGCTTCTCTCCGATTTCGGAATTTCGGCAACAGAGCTCGCCGGCATGGATCATCAGCAGATCCGTGTTGAGGCTCAGGACGGCTCGACAACCCTCGGCGGCTGCTCGTTCACGATCGGCGATGTTGAGGCTGTCAAAGCAGGCGGCGGTTCGGTCGTTAACCCGACTACAACCACTACTACAACAACAAAAGCTCCGACTACAACAACCACCACAACAAAAGCTCCGACTACAACAACTACCACAACCAAGGCTCCCGAAGTTCGCGGCGATGTCAACGGTGACGGCGTTGTGAACGCAGCAGATGTTCTCATCATGAAGAAGATCATTGCATTCCCGCACGACACTATCGGCACAGCAGCAGAGCGTGAGGCAGCAGATGTCGATAAGAACGGAAAGATCAATGCTATCGATCTCTACATTCTTAAGGTCATGATCTCTTCGCTGTAAGCAGCCTGAATAACTGACACAACAAAACCCCGCTTCGGCGGGGTTTTGCCTTTACCGGCTCAGTATGCAGTACGGCGGCAATGCCGCGAATGTGCCGCAGAAAGTCTGTGCGGCTTGCCGCCTCATAGGGGTCGCCAAACAATATGACAGTTATAAAACAACTCCTCGGTCACTTCTCGACAGCTGTGCTCATCGTAAGGAGCGGTGCCAACGTAACTTTATTATTGACTTATAGGGGAAATAGGGGTATAATCAAAGGTAAAGACAACCGCTAAAAGGAATGATTATCGCATGGATACCTTTGAAAAATATGAATCCAATGTCCGTTCGTATTGCCGCAAATTTACCGATACTTTCGAGACGGCTAAAGGCTCGGTCATCACCGACAAGAACGGCAAAACTCATCTCGACTTCTTTGCGGGAGCGGGCGCGCTGAACTACGGTCACGCCAACCCCGACATTATCGACCCTGTTGTCGAATACATTAAAAACGGCGGAATTATTCATGCGCTCGATATGCACACGACCGCGAAAGAGGCGTTCATTGAGAGCTTTGAAGAGAATATTTTGAAGCCGAGAGGCATGAATCACAAGATCATGTTCTGTGGCCCGACCGGCACAAATGCTGTTGAGTCCGCGCTCAAGCTTGCCAGAAAGAACACGGGCCGCCGCGGTATTTTTGCATTTTCCGGCGGTTTTCACGGTATGACAATGGGCAGTATGTCCGTCACTTCCGACAGCGCTATCCGCAACAGCGCAGGTGTTCCGCTTTATAACACAACATATCTGCCGTACCCCTCGAAGGAGTATGCCGGATTTGACACGATCGCATATATGGAAGCGATCATGAACGATGACCATTCGGGCATCGATAAGCCGGCGGCTGTTATTCTTGAAACAGTGCAGGCAGAGGGCGGTATCAATGTTGCGCCGATCGAATTTTTGCAGAAGCTTCGTGCTTTCTGCGATAAATACGGCATTTTACTTATTTGCGACGAGATCCAGATCGGTTGCTGGCGTACAGGTCCGTTCTTCTCGTTTGAGCGTGCAGGCATCGTCCCCGATATGCTGACTCTTTCTAAGTCGATCAGCGGCGGCGGATTCCCGATGGCACTTATGCTTGTGCGTCCCGAACTCGATATTTTCACACCGGGCGAGCATAACGGCACATTCCGAGGATTTAATCCGGCGTTTGTAGGCGCAAAGGCGGCTATCGAGTTTTCGATGAAGAACGATATGACCGCAATGGTAGAGCGCAAGCATAAGCTGATGAGCGAGCGTATGAACGAGCTTTCGGAGTTTGACGGCAGGCTTGCAGTTCGCGGTATCGGCATGATCATGGGAATCGACTTTGCAGGAATTAAGGACGGTATTGCGAAAGAATGCTGTCACAAGTGCTATGAAAACGGACTTATTATTGAGCTGGCAGGCCGCCGCGATAATGTTTTGAAGCTGATGCCGCCGCTCACAACGCCCGATGACCAGATCGAGCAGGGCTGCGATATTATCGTGAACACTGTCAAGGAAGTCATCAAATCTCTGTAAACGGCGGCAATGCCGCAGATATGCCGTGGGGAGCTATCATATTGATTAACTTTTAATGCTCGACAAGAACCTAACTTCTTGTCGAGCTTTTTCTATCCTATTGCACAAGCTCACCGCGTTAAAATCTGCACAATTTTTCTTTTTGCTCCCGCAGGGGTACATTTCTTTTGTGAAAAAGAAATGTACGAAAGAAATCACAAGCGTTCCGCTTGACCAAAGCACACCCGATTTACTATCCCAACTTCAAGTCGTGCAACAAATTCAGCCTACCGCACCTATTCGGTACGGCAAATCGGCTGTGCCTAAGGGGAAACAATCACGTTTCCCCTCGCCTATGCCCCGTTGCCACGGTTGGCATGCCGGCAACAAAGTTGCTTTGCCGTAATCGGTTATCATATTTACTAACCTTCAATGCTCGACAAGCGGCTAATTTCTTGTCGGGCATTTTTTGTACCCCACCGCACAGACTTCCCGCGGCATATCTGCGGCATTGCCGCCGGCAGAGTAACTGTGTTACACGGATTTCCAGATTATTTCCACGCTCTCCAACCGCTTAAAAGCGTTTTACGAGCGGAAAAATCTGCATTAAATCCGAAGCTGTGTTCTTGTGCAAATTACTGCGGGCATAGGCTCACCCCGAGACAACGGCTGCAATCCGCCGATGTGAGGTTATGATATTGAGAGAGTTTTGTGTTTACTATACCAACGGTTATGATATATCTTTTTACCTCCCCTGTGTAAGGGGAGGCTTTTTTGTGCATAACCGTCTGTCGGGCGGCAGCGGCAGCATTGCCGTACGAATTAAATTCGGATTTTGTGGCACACTATAACCGCATAAAGCTAAAATTTTAAAAAAGAAAGGCGAATTTTATGAAAAACCGGCTTAGTAAAACACTATACAAACTGTCCTGCGGTGCAGTCGCCGCCGCGCTTGCGCTGTCGCTTTCATCCTGCGGCGACAAATCAAGCGGCTTGGTGCGCGGCTCGACCGCCGCCGAAAAGCTCTCCCTCTGGGGCTCGTCCGACGACCAGACGATGCTCGGCGAAATGATCGACGGCTTTAAAACAGCCTACACTGATGTCAAAAACGATATCGAAAAAAAGGTCACAGGCGAGGATAAAGCCGCCGAGGAAGCGCTCAAAGACATCGACGCCGCGGCAGATGTTTTTGCGGTGAGCCACGATCAGATCGGCTCGCTCGTTTCAGCCGGTGCGATCTATGAGATCTCGGGCGACTACAAGCAAAAAATCGAAAACGAATGTTCCGAAGGCTCGGTGAGAGCCGCGACCTACAACGGCAAACTCTACGGTTTCCCGTCTTCCGCGGAGACATACCTTCTCTATTATAATAAGTCGATGCTCAGCGATGAAGATGCGAAAGATCTCAGCAAAATTCTTGCCAAAAAAACCGACAGCGGAGTCTACAAATTCGGCATGAACTTTAAAGAAGGCTACTACGGCTCCTCGGTGTTCTTCACCGCAGGCTGCACTCTCTTCGGCGAAAACGGCGACGATTCGACCGCTTGCGACTTCGATAGCGACAACGGCGTTGCGGCGGCAAAATTCATCAAATCGCTCAAATCGCAGGGCGTTGTAAACTGCGACGAAAACGAAGCGCTTGCACAAATCAAAAGCGGCAAGCTTTTAAGCTATGTCACAGGGCCGTGGAAAGCAGACGCAATGAAAGAAGCGCTCGGCGATAACTACGGCGTTGCAGCTCTGCCGAGCGTTACGATCGGCGGCAACACCGCGCCTCTTAAATCGTTTGCGGGCTATAAGGTATATGTTGTCAATGCAAAGACCAAAGACCCCGCCGCCGCAATGAAACTCGCTCAGCACCTGACAAGCGAGCAAAACCAGCTCAAGCGCTTCAAAGACCGTGCCTTACTGCCTGTCAACAAAACAGTCGCCGACAGCAACGATGTCCTTGCAGATAAAACGGTCGGCGCAACGCTCAGCCAGCTTAAAAACTCCGTTCCGATGCCGTCGATACCGCAGATAAGCAAGTATTGGACAGCGTTTAAATCGTTCACAGACGACTGCTTCAACGGCAATATTCCCGACAGCGAACTGAAGCCAAAACTCCGGACAATGGTGAAACAAGCCCTCGCAAAATAAACGATGAAACTTTCGTATTTTATAATGGGCGGCAGCCAAATTTTATACAAACAGTATATTAAAGGACTGCTGTATCTTTCGGCACAGATAGCGTATATCGTCTATATGCTGATGTTCGGTTTCTCATCGCTCTGCGGACTTGTAACGCTCGGAACACAGGAGCAAACGACTGTCTACGACCCCGAACTCGGCTTTAATGTGACGGTTGCGGGCGACAATTCCATGCTGATGCTGATATACGGCGTTATGACAGCCGCGATAACCGTGCTGTTTGTGCTTTTATACCGCGCGAATATCAGGGGCGCGCGCACCGCCGGGCGTGAATATAAAACAAGCGGAAAAGCTAAAAGTTTTATACAGGATGTAATATCACTCGGCGACAGCCGGTTTCATGTCGCAATGATGTCGCTTCCGCTTATCGGAATACTGCTGTTCACTGTCCTGCCGCTGATCTTCATGGTGCTGATCGCGTTCACAAACTACGATAAATCGCATCAGCCGCCCGGAAACCTGTTTGATTGGGTGGGACTTGATAACTTCAAAAATATGCTCTGGGGCAACGATCTTTTATCGGGAACATTCTTTCCCGTGCTGATCTGGACGATCGTCTGGGCTGTCCTCGCGACATTCACCTGCTATATTTTCGGCATTTTGGCGGCTCTTCTAATCAATAAAAAGGGCGTCAGATTTAAAGGCTTCTGGCGCACGATCCTTGTGCTGACTATCGCTGTTCCGCAGTTTATTTCGCTGCTTATAATGCGAAATATGCTCAATAGGTTCGGCCCGATAAATTCGGCGCTCGAATCTATGGGGCTGATATCGTCGCCGCTGCCGTTCCTCACAGACGCGACCTGGGCGAGAGCGACGGTGCTTATCGTGAACCTGTGGGTGGGAATACCGTATACCATGCTGATGACATCGGGTATTCTGATGAATATTCCGACCGATCTGTATGAAGCAGCTAAAATTGACGGCGCAGGCCCGTTTAAGATGTTTATGACGATAACTCTGCCGCATATCTGGCATGTGACCGCGCCGCTTGTTATAACGCAGTTTATCGGAAATATCAACAATTTCAATGTGATATATCTGCTAACGGGCGGCGAACCGCTGACAAGCAGTTATTATGTTGCGGGAAAGACCGATCTGCTTGTCACATGGCTTTACAAGCTGACCGCCGATGAAAAGGATTATAATCTTGCTTCTACTATCGGTATATTGATTTTTATACTATCTGTAATAATTTCACTTGCGGCATACCGAAACACCTCGTCCTACAAGGACGAAGACCGCTTCGCATAGCACCGTTAGCACGGTTGCTATGCCGCATTTGGTTTCTGCGGTGGGTTGCCTTTATTGCCCGACCGCTGCCGCGGAGGGCATGACGCGGCGAGTTTCTGCGGTGGGCTGCCTTTATTGCCCGACAAGAAGTTAGGCTCTTGTCGAGCATTAAAGGTTAGTAAATATGATAGCCGACCACGGCAAAGCAGCTCTGCTGCCCGTTAGCACGGTGGGCATACCGGCGGCAATGCCGCAGATATGCCGCGGAGAGTTACAGCGGTGGGATACAAAAAATGCCCGACAAGAGGTTATCTTCTTGTCGAGCATTTAATGTCGGATAAGATATATCTACCCACGGCAAAGCAGCTCTGCTGCCGGCACAGCAACCGAAGGTCAATCAGGAGAATAACAATGAAAACATCAAGAAAAATATCAACTGCCGCCGCTTATGCGGCACTCATCATCATCTCGATAATCTGGGTAACGCCGATCTTCTGGACTCTGCTCACTTCATTTCGCGCGGAAGGCGGCTCGTTCACATCCTACTTCTTTCCGCAGTCCTACACGCTCGACAACTATAAAGATCTGCTCACCGACACAAGTGTGTTTTCTTATCCGCAGTGGTTTTTAAACACGCTTATCGTCGCCGTCTGCTCGTGTGTGCTGACGACTGTCATCACACTGTCGGTCGCCTATGTCATCTCGCGAATGAGATTTCGCCTTAGAAAACCGTATATGAACACCGCACTTGTTCTCGGAATGTTTCCTGCGTTTATGAGCATGATCGCCGTTTATTATATTCTCAAAACCTTCGGGCTCACGCAAAGTCTCACTGCGCTTGTGCTTATCTATTCGGGCTCGGCAGGACTGTCGTTTTATGTTGCAAAGGGCTTTTTCGATACTATTCCGAAAAGTCTTGACGAAGCTGCAAAAATCGACGGCGCAACGCAGTCGCAGATATTTTTCAAAATAACTCTGCCGCTGTCGAAGCCGATAATCGTCTATACCGCGATGACGGCGTTTATGGCGCCTTGGGCAGATTTTATTTTCGCGCGTGTGATAATGGGAGATAATTACCGGAAATACACCGTTGCGGTCGGACTGTATCAAATGCTCTCGCGCGAGATGATCGATAAGTATTTCACGCAGTTTGCCGCAGGCGCAATGTTGATCGCAGTGCCTGTGACCGTGCTGTTTATCACGCTGCAGCGGTTCTATGTCGAGGGCGTGACCGGCGGCGCAGTCAAAGGATAGCAGCTCTGCTGCCCGTTGCCACGGTGGGCATAACGGCGGCAATGCCGCAGATATGCCGCGGAGAGTTACAGCGGTGGGGTACAAAAAATGCCCGACAAGAGGTTATCTTCTTGTCGAGCATTTAATGTCGGATAAGATATATCTACCCACGGCAAAGTGGCTCTGCCACCCGACAAGAGGTTATCTTCTTGTCGGGCTTTTAATGTTAGCTAATATGATAGCCGATCACGGCACGCCCACCGTGCTAACGGTCGAGTATAAAAAGTCGAATAAGATGTATCTACCCACGGCAAACCGACTTCGTCGGGGCAAAGCAGCTTAGTTGCCGCCGACAGCAGGCTGATCGCCGCTTGCCAAAGACGAAATGAGCATACGCACATCTGCGAGATTTGCCGCACCGTCATTTGTGGTATCGGCGTTCTTCTTAGCAATATCGGAAAGACTGTCGGTGCTGCCGCTTGCGATCACAGAAATAAGCACGCGGACATCATCGAGATTAACAATACCGTCGAGATTGACATCGCCGGGTGTGTTCGATAAGAGTCGGTATTCAAATTCGTTGTCAACAGCGTATTTCGCCGCGGTCGAGCCCTCGTTGCAATAGAGCACAAGGCCGTCAACCTTGGAGTCTTTGTAGTTTTCGGTGATATATCCGAAAGGCTTTTCGCCAAGCTGTGCATTATCGCTGTAAACCGTCACACTCTTAAGCTCGGGGCAGCCGTTAAAAGCGCGCGCACCGAGCGATGTAACACCGCTTCCGATAACTGCGCTTGTGAGTGCGGCGTTGCTGGAAAACGCGCCGTAGTTTATGGTTTTAACGCTGTCGGGAACAGCAATGCCGGTGAGCGAATTGCACTCGGATAAAGCATTGCTATCGATAGTTTCAAGTCCGTCGTTGAACTTGATCGATCTGATATGACTGCTTTTAAACGAATATTTTCCGATAGTTTTAACGCTCGAGGGCACCGTGTAGTCTACTAAAGCGCAGGCGCCCGGATATGTGATAAGCGTTGTCATATCCTTGTTGAACAAAACGCCGTCCTGCGAGGAAAAGTATTTATTGTCGCTTTCAACAATGATCTTCTGAAGACCCTTGCAGAAGCCGAAAGAATCATCCTTTATGCTTGAGACATTGCTCGGAACAGTCACCTCTGTGAGAGCGTCGCAGTAAGCGAATGCGCGTATGTCGATGGATTTAACAGTGTTCGGGATCGTTATCGATTTGAGCGATCTGTCGCAGAAGAAAAGATAGGTGTCGATAGCGGTAAGTCCGTTGGGAAGTGTCGCCGATTCGAGTTTTTTGCAGAAGCTGAACGCATCGCTTCCGATGGTTTTGACGCTGTTCGGAAGCACAATGGATATAAGAACTTCGCAGCCTTCAAACGCACGTTTCCCGATAGTTTTGAGTCCGTTGCCGAAAGAGACATCCTGAAGCTTCTTATTGTATGCGAACACACCGTCGCCGATCGTTTCAACGCTGTCGGGCAGTGTCACGCTTTTAAGAGACGAGCACCAGAACGAATTTGCCGCAATGGTCTGAACTCCGCTCGGCACAGTGTAGGAAGTGTCCGCCTTTGCGAGAGGATACTGTAAGAGCGTTGTCATGCCTTTGTCAAACAAAACGCCGTCCTTCGAGCAGAAGTTTTCATTACCGGGATCGACATTTATCTCGGTGGCTTTCATGCAGCGGAAGAAAGCGCTTTCGCCGATCTGCTTTACACTGCTCGGAATAGTGATAGTTCCGAAATACTCGCACCAGGCGATAGCGTAATCGCCGATGTATTCAAGACTGTTCGGGAGAACGAACGAGCTGTAATGAGTGCTTGACAGCGACTCGTCGGCAAGCAGGCGGGTGCCGTCTTTCACAGTGAGCGTGCCGTAGGTGTAACTGCGGCTTGTGTCGATAAGGCAGTCGCCTATGTAAAGGATACCGTTTTCCCAGTTAGACGAATTCTGATAGAAAGCGCTTTGTTCAAAAGCGGATCTTTTAATAGAGGTGACGCTGCTCGGAATGGTGAAGCTTTCGATGTTTGAGTACGAAAAAGCGCTGCCGCCGATAGTTGAAACCGTTTTTCCGGCGATCTCCGACGGAATATCGACCGATGTGTCGTAGCCGGTGTAGTTTGTGATCGCGGCTGTGCCGTCGTCAAGGACGGTGTAGCCGAATCCGTTCTCGCTGCCTGTTTCGATGGCGAGAGCTGTCGGCATTGCCGCAAACGTAAGCAAAGCACACATGATGAGTGATAACAGTTTTTTCATTGAATATAATCCCCTTTTCAGTTTTAAAATTGAGCCAAAACTGTATGTTCATTATATCATAGTGCAAACACCCTGTCAAATAAAACCTCTGCAGTTAACACATCTGTGTGGCGTACATATAATATATTGCTCCCGCATGACGGGAGAGAGGAATGATCTTATGTATAGCTGTAACGACGACAGAGCGTGCGGCTGCAGAACAACGGGCTGTGTCGCTGTGATCCTCGGTATTCTTGCCGCCGCTCTTTTATTCACTGTCGGACTGATCGTCGGCGCGTATCTTGCCGAGACCGTTATCTCGAACATTGTTCCGATGATAATTCTCGCATCGCTCCTTGCGCTCAGCCTTGCGCTGATCCTGATATTCAGATACTGCCGCTGCAGACAAAGCTGACAGCAAAAGGGCGGAGTCGAAAGACTCTGCCCTTTAAACTTAAAGCTCGATCTCATTTGTCCTGATAATGTTTTTGCCGCGCCTGAGCGTTTCTGAGCGCAGCGAGAAAAATCTCGACTGCTTATCGAAAACAGCGATAGCCGCCGCAAGGTCGCAGTCGGAAACACCGCTCGGACAAAGCCTCGAAAATCCGCTTGCCGCTTTAAACACGCTTTCATCAAGCTCATTTCGTTCGTTGTTTATGTAAATGCAAGGCGGAGTTTCATCGGGCGACAGCACAAAATCCAGCTCGGCTGTGCTGCTGTTTTGCGGACGTATCACAAAATCCGTGCCGAAACGCTCAAGCGCGTCATTCGACAAAAGGCGGTACTTCTGCGGCTGTTCGGTGTAGATCTGAACACAGCCCGCGACTCTGAAAAGCTGAACCGCCCTGCGCGCATAACTGCCCGTGCGGTCGATGACGGTCGCGGTAAGAGACCGCTTATCGGTCTGCGCCCGACCGAGAATATACGCCGCCGTATTGAACAGTATGCCCCGAAGATACTCCGAAGAATCGAAGCAGTCGAGTCCCATGCCCTTGAGAGTGTCGGGCAGGATCAGCCGCCTTGAATACGAAAAAAGAGCCGCATTTGCGCGGTCGGCATTCAGCTTTCCGCACACTGTGTGCACCTCGATCATCTCGCAGCGGTATAGCTCGCGCCGCACCTTTTTGGTCTTGGACCGCACCGGTTTTAAGCGGTACCACAGCCGCAAAAACGGATTTTTTCCGCAGTAATTTTTATGCTCGGCAACAAAAAACATTTTAACACTCCTTAAATAATTTTCTTGTTTTTATTAAATATATTGCCGCCGGCACAAAAATATTCGTCGAAATATATCTATATATTGTGCTGTGACCTTTGCTGAAGCACAAGCAATTGAATTGAGAAAAAATGCTGAAATTTTTTGAAAAAAACGCTTGACAAACCGAAAACACGGTGCTATAATCAATGCATAAACAGCAAAGGCGCTGTGAACCCGATTGGGGTTCATAGCACCTTTTTTTGTTTTCACACGAAATATCTTCAAGGAGGAAATACCTATGAAAAATGTTCCTGAACTGTTCGGCAGCCTTGTTTTCAACGACAAGGTGATGCAGGAAAGATTGCCGAAGGATGTCTATAAGGCGCTGAAGAACACCATTAAAAACGGTCGGCACCTCGAACTCGATATCGCAAATGTCGTAGCAAACGCCATGAAAGAGTGGGCAATTCAGAACGGTGCAACGCACTTCACTCACTGGTTCCAGCCGCTCACAGGCGTTACCGCAGAAAAGCACGACAGCTTTATCAGTCCTGACGGAAACGGCAATGTTGTTATGGAGTTTTCGGGCAAGGAGCTTGTTAAAGGCGAGCCGGACGCATCGAGCTTCCCCTCGGGCGGCTTGAGAGCGACCTTTGAAGCAAGAGGCTACACCGCATGGGATCCGACCTCGTACGCTTTCATTAAGGACGGTTCACTTTGCATTCCGACAGCGTTCTGCTCATACAGCGGCGAGGCGCTCGATAAAAAGACTCCGCTTCTGCGTTCGATGGAGGCGCTCGATGTTCAGGCAAGAAGAATCTTAAAGCTCTTCGGCAAGACTGATGTTAAGCGCGTCATCACCACCGTCGGCCCTGAGCAGGAATATTTCCTCATAGATAAAGAGATGTACTTAAAGCGTCCCGACCTGATCTACACCGGCAGAACGCTGTTCGGAGCAAGACCTCCGAAAGGTCAGGAACTCGACGATCACTATTTCGGCGTTTTGAAGCAGAGAGTATCCGATTATATGAAGGATCTCGATGAAGAGCTCTGGAAGCTCGGTATCAGCGCCAAGACAAAGCACAACGAAGTTGCTCCGGCTCAGCATGAGCTCGCACCTGTGTTCTCAACAACAAATGTCGCTACCGATCACAACCAGCTCACCATGGAAATGATGAGAAAGATCGCCGACAGACACGGCATGGCGTGCCTGCTGCATGAGAAGCCGTTTGCAGGCGTCAACGGTTCCGGTAAGCACAACAACTGGTCGATCTCGACCGATAAGGGCAAGAACCTGCTTGATCCCGGCGAGACACCTTATGAAAACGCTCAGTTCCTTGTTTTCCTTGTTGCCGTTATCAAAGCAGTCGATGATTATCAGGATATGATGCGTGTATCGGTTGCTTCCGCAGGCAACGATCACCGTCTCGGAGCAAATGAAGCTCCCCCTGCTATCGTTTCGATGTTTGTGGGCGATGAGCTCGGCGCGATCCTTGAGTCTATCGAGAACGGCGTTGTATACCACGGCGCAGAGCGTGTTGAAATGGAGATCGGCGCATCGGTTCTTCCGCATTTCCCGAAGGACACCACCGATCGTAACAGAACCTCGCCGTTTGCATTCACCGGCAACAAGTTCGAGTTCAGAATGCTCGGTTCGACGCTTTCTATCGCAGGCCCGAACATTATCCTGAACACCGCTGTTGCCGAATCGCTTCGTCAGTTTGCCGACGAGCTTGAAAATGCTGCCGACTTCAATAAGGCTGTTAAGGCACTGCTGCAGCGTGTTATCAAGGATCATAAGAAGATCATCTTCAACGGCAACGGTTACTCCGCAGAGTGGGAGAAGGAAGCTGAAAAACGCGGACTTCTCAACCTGAAGTCCACACCGGACGCTCTGCCGGCAATGATCGAGCCGAAGAATATCAAGCTGTTTGTCGATCACGGTGTATTCACCGAAACAGAGCTCCGCTCGAGATATGAGATCAACCTTGAGAATTACAGCAAGATCATCAATATCGAGGCTCTCACAATGATCGATATGGTCAAGAAAGATGTTGTCTCGGCTGTTATGGCTTATGAGCAGGCGCTCACCGATGCTGTGACAAGCAAGAAGGCTATCGGCGTTCCGTGCGCTATGGAAGAAAGCCTGCTTAACAAGCTCGCATCGCTTGCGGATGTCATGTATAAGAAGCTCGGCACTCTGGAGGACGCTGTTCTCGGCGAGAAAGATGTCGAAGAGGGCTTGAAGCTGGCTAAGTATTCGAGAGAAACTATCTTCATGGATATGCAGAGTCTCAGAGAAACAGTCGATGAGATCGAAGCTACCGTGGCGAGCGATTATTGGCCGCTCCCGACTTACGGCGAGATGCTTTTCAGCGTGCTGTAAGCTGAGTAAAACACCAAACAAATAAATATTGTGGCACACAATGGCGTGTGTATCAGGCGGGCAGCCCCGATGCTGTTCCGCTTGATGCACGCGTCTTTTTTTAAAAAAGGAGAAGAGATCTATGGAAACAACGAATGTATTGCAAGCAGTAGAATCCATTGGCTCAGATGTCTGGGGTATATGGTTTCTGATCGGCGCGGCACTTGTATTCTTTATGCAGTGCGGCTTCGCGATGGTCGAAACGGGCTTCACCCGTGCGAAGAA
Organism: uncultured Eubacteriales bacterium; assembly: GCA_934486895.1. Lineage (GTDB taxonomy): Bacteria > Bacillota > Clostridia > Oscillospirales > Acutalibacteraceae > RUG14109. The sequence continues at coordinate 13,779 of CAKSQZ010000025.1, forward strand.
CGCCGGCAACATCATCATGAAAAACCTGATGGACTTCTGTATCGGCGCAGTAATGTTCATCCTGCTCGGTTTCGGACTTATGATGTCGGAAGATTACCTGTTCGGCGTTATCGGTATTCCGAATATGGGCGTGTTCAAGGACTACGGCAACTTCGGTTGGTCGACCTTCGTGTTTAACCTCGTGTTCTGCGCAACAGCCGCGACTATCGTTTCGGGCGCTATGGCAGAACGCACAAAATTCCTTTCCTATTGTATCTATTCCGGCATCATCAGTCTTGTTATCTATCCGATCGAGGCAGGCTGGGTATGGAATTCACAAGGCTGGCTCGCACAGCTCGGTTTCCACGACTTCGCAGGTTCTGCGGTCATCCACAGCGTCGGCGGTATTACCGCACTTATCGGTGCTGCTATGGTCGGCCCGCGTATCGGTAAATTTGTTAAAGATAAGAAAACCGGCAAGAAAACTCCCCGCGCTATCCCCGGCCACTCTCTGACGCTCGGTGCGCTCGGTGTGTTCATTCTTTGGTTCGGTTGGTACGGCTTCAACGGCGCTGCTGCTACTAAGCTCGAAGGTGTCGGCGGACTCGCTTCCATCTTCCTCACAACAACAATGGCACCTGCAGTCGCAACATTCGTCTGCATGGTATTCACTTGGATCAAGGACGGCAAACCCGATGTTTCGATGTGCCTCAACGCATCGCTCGCAGGTCTTGTTGCGATCACCGCAGGCTGCGATGTAACAGATGCGCTCGGTTCGATCATCATCGGCGCGGTCGCAGGCGTTCTGGTCGTATTCGGTGTTTGGTTCCTCGATTATGTACTTCATATTGACGATCCGGTCGGTGCTGTCGGCGTACATATGTTCAACGGTATCTGGGGTACTATCGCAGTCGGTCTGTTCGACACTGAAAAGGGTCTGTTCTACGGCGGCGGATTCAAACACCTCGGCACACAGTGCCTCGGTATCCTCTCGATCCTCGCATGGACAGCTGTTACAATGTTTATAGTATTCTTCATCATCAAGAAGACTGTCGGACTCAGAGTATCGAAAGAAGAGGAGATCACAGGTCTTGATAAGACAGAGCACGGACTCGTCAGCGCTTATGCGGACTTCGCTCCGGCAAGTGTTCATGATCTTATGCTTCCGTCTGAGGAAGAAAAGGCAGCGGAGGGCGCAGTTGCTCCGTCGGTTGCAGTTCCGGTGGTTGATGCAACAACCAAGCTTCCGAAAGCAGACGGCACAAAGATGACCAAAGTCGTTGTTGTGACAAAGCAGGCTAAATTTGAGACGCTCAAAGCGGCTCTTGATAAGATCGGTATCACCGGTATGACAGTAACTCAGGTGCTCGGCTGCGGTATGCAGAAGGGCAGAAGAGAATACTATCGCGGTGTTCCGGTTGATACAACGCTTCTCCCGAAGGTCAAGGTCGAGATCGTTGTTTGCAAGGTTCCCGTTCAGGAGGTTGTTGACACTGTCAAGAACGCTCTGTACAGCGGAAATGTGGGCGACGGTAAGATCTTTATCTACGATGTTGAAAATGTCGTTAAGGTGAGAACCGGTGAGCAAGGTTACGACGCGTTGCAGGATGAAGAATAAATCTTCTATCTGCCTCCGATATTAGTGTGGGAAAAGCCGCAATTATTGCGGCTTTTCCTATTTTTCGCTCAATTTTCGAGCAAGCATATAACTTGAATTTCATTCGTAGACAACGGCAGCAAAGCTGCTATGCACGCTTGACCGACGGTCGGGCAATAAAGCCTCCCCTCAGCACAAACCAAGTGCGGCACGCCCACCATGGCAATGGGCAGCAAAGCTGCTATGCACGCTCGACCGACGGTCGGGTAATAAAGCCTTCCCTCAGCACAAACCAAGTGCGGCACGCCCACCATGGCAATGGGCAGCAAAGCTGCTATGCACGCTCGACAGACGGTCGGGCATTTTTTGTACCCCACTGCACAAACTTCCCGCGTTAAAATCTGCACAATTTTTCTTTTTGCTCCCGCAGGGGTACATTTCTTTTGTGAAAAAGAAATGCACGAAAGAAATCACAAGCGTTCCGCTTGACCAA
>CAKSQZ010000026.1 GCA_934486895.1 uncultured Eubacteriales bacterium
TTGAGCTAGGCAGTACTAATAGGTCGAGGGCTTGACCTGCAATTTCGGTTCAAGTTCGTTCCCATCTTGAGTTCAGAGCTTTCTTTATTCGGTTTTTAAGCTGCTTTTTTGAACAGAAAGAATCTTTTAATAAAAACACTGATCGTTCGATACGGTCAGTGTTTTGTTATGCAAATAAAAAGAGCAAACAGCGGTTCGACTCACAGTTTGCTCTTTATTTAGCAATTATCATTTTTTCGATGCATCAGCGATTCGTGCAAAAGCTCGTCTATAAGGTCGTGCTTTCCGCTTGTGTACTCAGATCTGCCACTATCGCTTGCTTTGCTTGCAAGCAACACCTTCAGAGCCTCATACCTCTTCGCGGCAGACGGCACATTATTCAAATAATCTCTGAATGGTATGTAGTTCTGCCACTGAATACTGCACGGCTTGACCACATGAACAAAGTGCGTCTGTTTGTCGCCGGAGCCGTCATAGTAGCTGCCGCACGCATAAAGCAGCTTTTCATTGTCGCTGTTTGCCTCGCGGTAGTAAAACCCGCTTTTTTGCAGCTCATCATTCAGCTTTAAAACATTATTAAAATCATTTGCTGCGACGGCAATATCGATTATCGGCTTTGCTTTTATTGAGGTTATCGCCGTACTGCCTACGTGCTGGATATCCTCAGCACTGTCACCGAGAATGGATTTTAAAAGGGAGATCGTCTTTTCGGCTTCGATCTCCCATTCTTTTTCATGGTCCGAAAGTAAAACGCTGCCTCTTTTCAATCCAATCATTTTTTCTCCTTTATTTTTTCCGCAAGCACTATCGCGGTGCAAAATCCGCCATCGTGACTGATGCTCACTGAAAAATGCTCAAAGCCTTTTTCAAGCGCCAAATGCTGTGCTTTCCCGTTGAGCGATAAATACGGTGCGCCGAGATTATCATGCAAAAGCTGTACTTCCGTCAGCTTAAAGCCGCGAATACCCGTCCCCAGTGCCTTTGCAAACGCTTCCTTGGCGCAGTAAGCCGCCGCATAACTCTGCGGTTTGCGGCTTTTCAATTCGCTAAGCTCTCTATCTCCGAAAACACCCTTACAAAAGCTCTCACTGCCGATAGACCGTTCTATCCTCGCAATCTCAACAAGATCAATCCCTACGGAGAACATTGCCCTGCACCTGCCTCGGAATAAAGATACGCATAGCGTCTTTCATCTTGTCGTTCGGTTGTAACACGATCAAACCGGCACCGTGCTGAGGATCGCGGACAACACAGTAATAAAGCCCGTCCTCGTTCAGATTAGCAGGAGAGACCCTGAAATCAAACTGGCGCTCAGCAAGTTTTTTCTCGTCAGTTTTATAATTGCCGAACTCTTCAACTGAGTTTAATTTGAATGAATACATATGCTTTCTTTTTGAACGCCCCGTGATCTTATCAATATCAAAATCGCCGTTTGTGAGCGAGTATTCATATTCGATATTCAGCGATTTAAGATAAAAAAATGCCGCCGCACCGATACCGATAGCTACAATTATCATAACACCCGAAAAGATGCCCAAAAACCCCATAACCGCACAAACAATGCACAAAATAATAGCCAGTATCGCAATAGCGGCGATCGCATATTTCATCGCCTTTTCTATCGGCCGATCGTTGCGCTTTAAAAGCTGTTCGTTAAAAATATCCATGTTAAAAGCCTCGCTTTCGCATATATTTTATGATAACATATAATTCATATTCCTGCAATGCAAAATGCTTGAATAATTCAAAAAAAAGTGTTATACTAAAGTCGCAAGAAGTAAAAAGGCGGTGTTTTATTGAGAATAATCGGCATTGTCGCGGAGTATAATCCGTTTCATAACGGCCATAAATTTTTGATAGACACTGTGAAACGATCGGGCGATATTGTCATAGCGGTCATGAGCGGAAATTTTGTTCAGCGCGGCGATGTCGCTGTGTTTGAAAAGTTTGAAAGAGCCGAGGCTGCACTTCTCTGCGGTGTCGATCTTGTGCTCGAACTGCCTGTCGAATCCGCTCTTTCGAGCGCACGGGACTTTGCCTTAGCCGCTGTTGATATTCTTATAGCTGCCGGCGCTACACATATTGCATTCGGCTCCGAGTGCGGCGATATATCCATGCTGAGAAAAGCTGCCGCTGCTGTTGATGATGATCGGGTGAACGAAACGACGGTGCGGCGGCTCCGATCCGGCGAAACCTATGCCAAAGCGAGAAGCGAAGCGGTCGCCGAGATCTTCGGGGAGGACACAGCCTCTGTTTTAAACACACCGAACGATATCCTTGCGGTCGAATATATCCGCGCTGTAAACGAGCTCAGAGCGTTAGAGCCGATCGCAGTCAAGCGGGTCGGAGCAATGCATGATGACAGATCCGCAGTCGGCACTTTTGCCGGAGCAATGGCGGTGCGTGAACTGATTTTGAGCGGACAAGACTATCGGAATTTTGTGCCCGAAACTGCTTATAATATTTATAAAGACCTTGTGCCTGCCCGAATAGAAAACGCTGAATCGGCTGTTTTGTGTCATCTTCGCCGAATGAACGCCGATGATTTTTCGGCCTATGATGTTTCGGAGGGCCTGCACAACAGGATCTATTCCGCCGTTCGCACGGCAGGCAGTCTGAACGAACTTCAAACACTTATCAAAACCAAAAGATACACACTTTCCCGAATCCGCCGTGTGATCATGAATGCCGTGCTTGAAACAAGCGGCAAAACCTGCCCGTATCTGCGTGTGCTCGGCTTCACCGAAAGCGGAGCAGACCTGCTTCGCGGCATTTCAAAGCCGGTCGTGAGCTCTTATAAAACAGCCAAAGCGCAAAATTTTGCAGATTATTTCGAGTGGGTATCGAAAACGACAGATTTTTATGCACTGTGTATGGACAAGCCTGCACCATGCGACTCGGAATTTGTCCGATCGGTGCTTAAAATATAAATTTCAGAAAGGACGATATAAAATGACAGTAACTAAGGATTCTATTATCGGCGATGTTCTCGACGCAAACCGCGAGACTGCACCGTTCTTCCTTGAGATGGGTATGCATTGTCTCGGTTGCCCTGCATCGCGCGGAGAAACTATTGCCGAAGCCTGCGAGGTCCACGGCACAAATGCTGACGAGCTTGTTAAAAAGCTGAACGACTTTCTTTCAAAGTAAGGTGGCGGCAGATGATAAAGCATTTCGTCTGTTTTAAGCTGACTGACGATAGTCGGGAAGCCCGCCTTGAGGCTAAAAAAGTGCTTCTTTCTATGGAAGGCAAAGTGCCGGAGATAAGAAGCATCACCGTCGGGACAGATGTTCTGCGTTCCGAACGGTCTTATGATGTGATACTGAGCGTCCTGCTTGACGATATGCAGGCGCTTGAGCGGTATCAGGAAGACAAATACCATAAGGGCGTGGTCAAAGAGTATATGCACGCTCACACAGTATCGAGCATAGCGCTCGATTGCGAGGTGTAATGCGGTTCGGGATCCGATTTCGGGTCCCGAATTTTGCATTTTACGTTGAAAAAACACAAAAGCTTTGTTATAATGTATTTATAATATTTATCCCAGAGGTGACCTTGTTTGCTGAAAAAACTGTTCGGACATTTTCGGACTATAACAAAACATCGCCACAAGGTCATGTTGCATTGTTTTAAAGCGGGAATACCGATAAGAGGCTTGCTGCACGATCTTTCAAAGTACACTCCCACAGAATTTTATCAGGGCGTGAAGTATTACAGCGGCGACAGAAGCCCGAATGAAGGCGAGCGCGAGCAAAACGGTTATTCGCGTTCATGGATGCACCACAAGGGCAGAAACCGTCATCATTTTGAATATTGGACAGATTATAATTTAAAAGAGCATAAAGTCGCTCCGGTGAAAATGCCGCTTAAATTTGTTGTTGAGATGTTTTGCGACAGAGTCGCCGCAAGCAAGATCTATCAAAAAGAGAAATACACCGATAAAAGCGCGCTCGAATATTATCAGCGCCGAAGCGACAGCCGTAAGATTCATCCCGAAACCGCGCAGTTTTTAGAAAAGCTGCTTTATATGCTTAGCGAAGAGGGCGAGGAAAAGACATTCAGCTTCATCCGCTCTTATATGAAGAATAACGATACATATTAAAGGAGAAGAAATGTATAATAAAGAATTTTGGGATATAATATATAGCTTCGTAGAAAACAATAAAATAGAAATAGACCGTCCCAAAGGATCAGCTCACCCGGTAATGAAGAATATTGTGTATCCTGTGGATTACGGATACATATCAAATGTCAGCTCATCAGATTCTGAAGAATTAGACATCTGGGTTGGTACATCTTGTGATAATAAAATTAATGGTGTTTTATGTACTGCTGATTCACACAACAAAGATTGTGAAGTGAAAATTGTATATAATTGCACAAACGAGGAGATTAACAAAATTATATTATTTTCAAACGAAAGAACCGAAATGAAAGGAATTTTCATTCCAAATTCACAGGAGTAGTGATGAATATTCAATTTATCCATTCAAAAAATTTAAAATTTTGATTATAGTCTACTTCGTACGGTTTGCAAAATTCTATTTCCTTTTTGCCAATATATCTTCTAATAACTCCGCCATGTGAAACAACAATAATTTTTTTATAATTATTATATTTTGACAAAACATTTGATGTGCGATTAATTATGTCATTAATTGTTTCCCATTTATATTTGCTATTTGGGTCAGGCAATCCCTTGTTTTTACAAAATTCATTAAGCAAAAATTCAAAATCATTTTTTCCTTTATAATCAAATGATTTGTCAGGAATTAATTCATGCAAGTCGGTTTCAACACATAAGGGAAGCTGTGTGTGCTTAGAAATAATTGCGGCGGTTTGCAGAGCACGTGTATATGGTGATGAAACGATAAGCTCAGCATCACAGAGTAACTTAGATTTTGCAACTTTTTCGGCTTGCAAAATTCCTTTATCCGTTAGCGGCGCAAATTCTCTCCCTTGCCCGATAAAATTTCTTTGGTCACAATCATTATAATTCGGTTCACCATGCCTTATAAAAATTATCTTCATATAATAATCTCCTCTCGTTACACTATATTATCATATTTTTTAAGATAATTAATTAACTTTTTATTAAAACAGCTTGTCAGTTCTAAAATTTATAGATTCAAAGTAACATCATATTCAAACACTTTATCATTATAGGATAAGAGTACATCATATTTATCAACGATTTTTAAAGCAAAAGGATTATTATTTGTTAAAAAAGCATATTAAAGGAGAAGAAATGTTTATTACAGTCGTTGCTTTGCTGATCTGCGCTGCGGCATATCTTGCGTATTTCGCAAAGGGTGCGTTGTCCGTCTTTGCGCCAAAGCTTAAAAAGCCGATAGCTTATGTAATATCCATTGTGTTTGCCGCTTTGATCGTGGCGCTCGGCATTATATTTATGACATCGCCCATTTTGATTGTTGCCCTTTATCTTATCTTGGTCGGGATCGCCTGCGATATTGTTCGGGCAGTGCTTCACTTCGCTTTAAAGAAGCATGAAACCGCGGCAAAGACCGCTAAAGAAACGCTGAGGTGCGGACTTATCCCGCTTGTCGGCTCTCTGCTCATCGTAACGCTCGGCTTTTTTAATATGAACACCGTCCACCGCACAGAGTACGACCTGACGACCGAGAAAAACATAAGCGATTATAAGATAGCGTTTGTCAGCGATCTGCATTTCGGCGTGTCGATGGATCTCAATAAACTGCATGAATACTGCTCGGCGATCTCGTCGGAACAGCCGGACATTGTGCTGCTCGGCGGCGATATTGTCGATGAAAGCACGCCGAAGGACGATGTCGAACCCGTATTCACTGCGCTCGGCGGAATAAACAGCAAATACGGCGTATATTTTGTCTACGGAAATCACGACCGTTCCAACTATGCGAGAGTCCGCAGCTTCAGCGATGAAGAGCTCGAAAGCATAATCACAGGCAGCGGTATCACCGTGCTGGACGGCAGATCGCAGAAGGTGTCGGAAGATATTGTTGTCGCAGGCAGGGAGGACATCGGCATTTCCCATTCAAATCCGAATGCGTCAGGCGAGCCGAGAGTGCCGACAGCCGAGCTTTTGAGCGGATATTCCGATGACGATTATAAGATCGTCCTTGATCATCAACCGATCGAGTTCAGCGAAAACATCGGTGCAGGCACGGACCTTCAGCTTTCCGGACATACGCATAACGGTCAGATCTGGCCGTTCGGCTGGCTGATCGGCCCGATAAGCGGCAACGAACTTGAGTACGGCATTAAAAATATCGACGGTTTCACAGCGATAACATCGTCGGGTATTGCAGGCTGGGGATATAATATCCGCACCGAGGGTATCTGCGAATATGTGATAGTAAACCTGTCGCATAAATAATTTCAAAAGGCAGGCGCCGAGAAAATCTGTAATGGATCTTCTCGGCATTTTTTATTAACTTCCGCAGTAAAATCTATTTGATTTTTTCCGAAAAAACAGAATATATCGGTTGTTTAATTTTTGTTTGTATGTTATAATTAAATAAACAATCAATTATAATGGGTGAATAATAAAATATGAGAACAGAACAACAGCACAACCAAAGAAAACAAGAGATCATGGAAAAATGCTTTGAGTGTTACGCCGAAAACGGTTTAACCGGCACAGGTATCAAAGCGCTTGCGACTGCTTGCGGCTGCACGACAGGTAACCTCTATTCATATTTCAAAAATCTCGATGAGCTTATCATCGAGTCAACAGCCTACTGTATGTCCAAAGTCGAGGACGATTTTATGGCAAAAGCCCCGAGCGATCCTCACGATGTTATGAGATTTATCGAAGAGATCCCGTATTGGACAGCAAAAAAACACGGTAAAAAATATCGGCTTATGTATCAAGTATATACTCTGCCGAAATATATTGAATATGGAAAAAGTTTTTTCGAGGGCGTCAACGAACGCTATACCGAGTATGCAAAGCAGTTAGAGCCGAAGATCGGCATTCCCTATACGGTGATCACACCGCTGATTTTCATATTCGTCCGCGCCTGCGTGCACTATGCAATGTTTGAGGATGAATACTATTTAAAAACCCAAATGGAGGTCTTAAAACAGGGAGTCGCTCTGTTTGTGGATAAGTACCGCTTACAATACTTAAACGGAGGTAACGCGAAATGAAAAAACGAATACTCAGCATCCTGCTGACGCTATGTATGGTGCTATGCATTGTGCCGACCGGGGTGTTTGCGGAGGATGAGGCGGCGGGAAAGGCCGCTGCGGCAAACAGCGAGGTTTCCGTGACGGTAACTTCGGCAGCCGAATTCATCAAAGCAATAGACGATACCAATACCAGAACCGAAGAAACCACAGTAATTCGTATCGGTAAGAAATTCACGGTGTCCCTGAGCGAATGCGAAGGATATTTTCTGATCAAAACGAAGGTCATCATAGATCTGAATTATCATGGCTTCTCGATAAAGCAGGATATTAATTCAGACAAAGCCTTCTATCTTACGGATGGAGCGGAGCTGACGATACGGGACTCTACGCGGTTTCAATACGGAGTCCTGAAGATTATCGGAAACGGGGAAAAGGCTATCTCCGCCGTCCGTTTTTCGGGAAAATCCAACGCCACCCTGCGGCTGGAAAGCGGCACCGTAGAGGGCGAAAATCTGGAATATAACCGCAAAATGGTTGACGGCAGAGTCTACGGCACCCCCGGAGGCTTTGTCAGACTTGACGAAAAAAACTCCAATTTTATTATGACCGGCGGTACGATAAAGAGCTTCTACGGCGTATACGGCGGAGCCGTGAGCGTGGAGTACGGAAAGTTCGTTATGGAGGGCGGCACCATTCAAAACTGCTATGCCAGAAACGGCGGAGCAATCTCTGTTGATTACGGTAAGAATGCGATGCTGACAATAGGCGGGGGAAGCGGCACTCCGATAATCAAAAACAACAGCGCAATAGGACCCGGCGGTGGGCTTGCCGTTAGCGATACAAGCAGTAAAGTTGAGATTAAGAGCGGACTGTTTGAAGATAACTATTCGACAGGCTCCGACGAAGCGCCCGTTAACCTTAAAAACGGTGCGGAGCTTTATGTCGGTTACGGCTGCGAAGTTAAAATGAGCGGCGGAACGATAAAAAATTCGGGCACCGGTCAGTATGCCATATCCTCCGAAGGAAAATTCACCGTAACCGGAGATGCGGTTATCGATGTCAGCGCGGAGCATTGTACGCTGTCGTGTGCCGGTGAAAATAATTACTTTTTTGACTTTGAAAACGGATATGCAATAATCAAAGGCAGATATGCCGCAGGCAACGCTTTCCCGATTTCCGAAACGAACGGACTTAGATTCGGCGCAGATGAGAATTCTCTCGGAGAAATCAAGCAGGGCTTCAGAAACGAAGACATAAGCAATGCTCAATATATAAAAATCGCAAAAAAACGAACCGTGACATTTAAGCTTGCCGAAAACGAGCCGACGACGCTTTCGTTACAAACGGTTCTTCAGGGAGAGAAAATCCAAAAACCGGCCGATCCGCCCGCGCGCGACGGATATGTTTTCAATGATATCTGGGCTATTCCCTCCGGCGGCGGCTATATACATTGGAATTTCGACGACGATGTTTTAACGGAGGATATAACCCTTTACGGTCGTTGGTCGGGTTACAGAGTAAAAATTACTTTTAACGCAAACGGATATTCTATGAGCGGCCAGTCCGAAATATACGGAGAATACGGACAAAAATTAAAAGATTTAAGCGGAGTTCCTACCATAAATCCCGCTTCGTTTATGAAGTTCATCGGCTGGTACACACAGAGCAGCGGCGGAACCAAGGTGGACGAAAATACCGTTCTGACTGATAATATGACACTCTATGCGAAATGCGCGCCTCAATACACCGTTTTTATTTGTTATCAGTACGAAAATGACGAGGGACAAAGAGTCACTCTTCAAACGATGAACCACCTTGACGAAAACGGAAGAGTTCCCAAACCGTCCGTACAGCCCGTTCACAAAACTGGATACGTTTTTGACGATTGGTATGTGGGCGAAGTTTCTTACGGCTCTTTAACCGATAACTATACCAATCTCAAAACTGTGGCTGATCTTTTCAGAGAATACGGAACCATGGACGGCGCACAGGGTAGAATATACCTTGTCGCCCGATATGTTGAGCGGAATGATTACAGCGTTACCTTTAAGAGTGAAGACAGTGTGATTGATACAAAGAGCAATCTCAAATGGACAGATAAAGTTTTAGACGGCGTGTCCGTGCCGACGAGAGACGGCTATGATTTTGTCGGCTTTAAATACGGCGACAAAACGGTTACGGCCGATACTGCCTATGCCGATCTTGCGGCAGACGATTCCGTGACAAGCATTACGCTGACAGCACAGTGGAGAGATACGGAAAAACCGACGGGCACAATCGAAATCGGCACAAATAAATGGTATGTATTTTTAAATAAGCTTACATTCGGATTGTTTTTCAACGATACACAGACCGTGACAATTACCGCCTCGGATAACAGCGGCAAAGTGAGCGTAGGATATTATGTAACGGATGCGGACATTTCCGAAGCTGACCTTAAATTGGTTGTGTTTTATGAATACAACGGAAGCTTTAACATTGAGCAAGACGGCAAATATATTGTTTATGCAACGCTTGTTGACGAGAGCCTGAATATAACATATCTTCGCTCTGACGGCATAACAATTGATACCGTTTCTCCGGTTATCGGCGGACTCGAAAACGGAAAAATATATTGTGAAGAAAAAACCGTTACAATTACCGAAGAAAATCTACACGGTGTTTTTGTAAACAATGAACCGGTCGTCTTGGACAAAAATAACAGCTTTGTTCTTTCGCCCGGGATAGGAGCGCAAACAATATCCGTTTACGATAGAGCAGGCAATATAACGGAAATTACCGTAACTGTAAATGACGGACACACAAAAGGGCAGGATGACGGCGACTGCACAACGCCTGTTTACTGCAAATACTGCAATGCGGAAGTAGTTGCGCCAATAAAACACGACTTTACAGGCGCTTGGCATAACGATGAAATCGGTCATTGGTACGAGTGCCAAAACAGCGGCTGTACGGTTAAAGATACAAAAATCGCTCACAGCGGCACTGATGACGGAGACTGTACAACAGAAGTTATCTGTGAATGCGGATATGTTGTTAAGATAGCAAATATCTCTCATATATGGGGTGAATGGCAGTCGAACGGCGACGGAACCCATACACGCAGATGTACCGCGAAAGAGTGTACGGCAGGTGTTGAAGCCGAAAATTGCACTGACATTGATAAAGACCATAAATGCGATATTTGCGATGCGGTTTTGAGCGAATGCTCCGATGTTGACAAGGATCATACCTGCGATTACTGCGGTAAAACAATATCTGCTCACGAAGACACAGACAAAGACCATGTTTGTGATTACTGCGGCGAGACAATCTCCAATCATGAGGACAACGACAAAAACCACATCTGCGACTACTGCGAAAAGACGATCTCCAACCACACCGACGGCAAGGCGACCTGCACCGAAAAAGCAGTATGTGAGATCTGCGGCAAAACCTACGGTGAACTTGACGCAAACAATCACACCGACCTCAAGCATATCGACGCAAAGGCAGCAACAGAGGACAAGGAGGGCAATATCGAGTATTGGCACTGCGACGGCTGTGATAAGTATTACAGTGACAAAGACGGCACTATGGAAATCAAAAAGGCCGACACCGTGACACCTAAGCTGCCGAAAGAAATTGAAAAACAGCCGAAAGAAAAGGAACCCCCGTACACAGGCGAAAACAGCAACAATATGCTGTGGATAACCCTGCTCTTTATCAGCGGCGGTGTTTGCACGGTGCTCACCGTGAAACGCAAAAAATCGTACCGATCCGGAGGTAATGCAAAATGAAAAAACGAATACTCAGCAGCATACTTACTCTATGTATGATACTCTGCCTTGTGCCGACGGCAGTGCTGGCGGCGGACGAAATGCATAATGTAACGGTGAAAGCCGCTGTCGGTGGAAAAGTATCAACAGACGGTACAAACTGGAGCGACAGCGTTGTCATTTCGATCGCAAACGGAACGACACTTGGCGACAGAGTACAATACAAGCCGGACGAGGGATATAAGCTCGACGGTGTTACCGCTGCAACGGCTATAAAGAAGATTGCTGCATCAGCCGCAAATACTGCCGCTGTTGACGATGAGGGAAACCTTTACACGGCGGGAGATAATTCACGCGGACAGCTCGCAAGAACGCTGGATTTTTATGTAGATGAGGACTCGGTTCTTACAAAAGTCAGCACCTCCGCGAAAACGATCGATGTCGCCCTGGGGGTGGACCATATCGTTGTACTTGACGAAAATGGCGAGGTATGGACAGCCGGCTGCAACCAGTACGGCGCGCTCGGAATCGATGAAAATGCGGGGAAATATTGGTATGGAACCCAGATCGAAACCCTCAGAAAGGTCACTGTCGGCGACGGCAGTGTGAAAATCAGGGCGGTAGCCGCAGGTCAGTATCACACGATCCTTATTGACGAAAACGGTGGCGTCTGGACAGCGGGCTATAACAGCGACGGTCAGCTTGGCAGAAGCGAAAATGTGAACAGCGGAACGCCCAATACGGTGTTCAAGAAGGCAGAAGGGCTTGATAATGTTAAAATAGTCGGTGCGTCGGGCGGAACTGCTCACACGGTTCTGCTTGATGAAAGCGGCAATGTGTGGACAGCGGGCAATAATCTTCACGGCCAGCTCGGCAGACAGACTGCGAAGAACGTGGATCCAAAATTTGAAAAGATCACCGACGGCATACCCGGGGTAAAAATAACCGCAATAGCGGCGGGAAGCCGCTACACTGTACTGCTTGATGAAAGCGGCAATGTGTGGACGGCCGGCTCAAATGGCTACGGAGAACTCGGAAGAGAAACGAACGGCATGTCGAGCAGCGTATTCGGGAAAGCCGATCTTCAGGGGGCAACTGCTGCGAAGTTTATTGCGGCAGGCGGTACTACGATAGTGATCGATACCGACGGCAATGTAAGAACCAGCGGCATCAACGGACACGGTCAGCTCGGAAGAGACACGGGAAGTGAATCGAGTGATTCGAAGCTTCTTGCAGTAACCGATGGTATCGACGGTGCCGAAATTATTGCTGCCGCAACGGGAGCGGGAGCTTACCACAGCGTACTGCTTGATAAAAACGGCGTGATCCGCACCTGCGGGTCAAATCAGTGTGGGCAGCTTTGCAGAAACATAGATCTCACAAAATCCAAAACCTTTGCGGCAGTGACTGACGGCATGACCCAAACGATGACGTTTGACGAAATGAAAAATACGCTGATAACCTCCGACAGAATGTTTACCGTTACCGCTATTGCAAGAGAAAAGGTGCAGTTTAAGTATGATCTTAACGGCGGCAATTGGGTCGACGGATTTACGCCCAAGGATTTTTATTACAAAGATGAAGGTCTCTTGCTTCCCGATGCATCGAATCTTGAAAGACCCGGCTATACCTTCGCGGGATGGGAAACTTCTGAGCCGACTGCAGATACAATAAAGTGCTCGGCAAAATGGACAGCGAACACCTACACGGTGACCTTTGATTCCACCGGCGGCAGCGAGGTAATAGAAAAAACCGTGGCAGCCACCTACGGCGAACAGCTCGGCAATATGCCTGTGCCAATACGCACCGGTTACTTTTTCCGTGGCTGGTATGATGCCCCGGTTGAAGGCAAATGCTACGGTAACAGCGATGGCAAAGGCACAAGCCGGTATGACAAGACGGAAAACTGCACCTTGTTTGCGCAGTGGGAAATCAATCAGTACACAATAACCTTTGATACCGCAGGCGGCAGTGAAATTGTTCCGATCACGCAGGATTACGGCACGGCGATTGCCGCCCCTGAAGCCCCGGAAAGAGAGGGCTACACCTTTATCGGATGGGACAAGGAAATTCCCAAAACCATGCCTGCCGAGAATATGACTGTCACGGCACGGTGGGAAATCAATCAATACACAATTACCTTCGACACCGCAGGCGGCAGCGAAATCGCACCCATTACACAGGACTACGGCACGAATATTACCGCCCCTGCGAACCCGACAAGAGAGGGCTACACCTTTATCGGCTGGGATAAGGAAATTCCCAAAACCATGCCTGCCGAGAATATGACAATCACCGCACGGTGGAAAGACAGCGAAAAGCCGACGGGCGAAATTATCATAGGCACAAATAAATGGCGGGAATTTTTGAACACGCTCACTTTCGGCCTGTTCTTTAAGGATACGCAAACGGTGACGATAAACGCCGCCGACAACAGCGGGACCGTGTTCGTCTCCTATCTGGTGACCGATCGGGATCTCTCCGAAGATGAGCTTCAAGCTCTCGTATTCAGCGGGTACGATGAGCCGTTTTGCATAGATCCAAACGGGGAATATATCGTTTATGTAATGCTCGTTGACGAGAGCCTGAACATAACATATCTTCGTTCCGACCGCATAACGCTCGACAATGTTCAGCCGGTCATCACCGGCATTGAAAACGGCAAGACCTACTGCGAGGCGCAGACGGTCACCGTTGACGAGAAGTATGTGGATACCGTTATTGTCAATGAAACGAAGGTCACACTCGATGAAAACAACAGCTTTACTCTCTCTCCGGCGGACGGCGGGCAGAGGATAATCGTCACCGACAAGGCGGGCAACACCGCCGAGATGACCGTGACGGTAAACGACGGGCATACTTTCGGCGAATGGCAATCGAACGGCGACGGCACGCACAC
>CAKSQZ010000027.1 GCA_934486895.1 uncultured Eubacteriales bacterium
ATTATTCTTTATTAAAATTTATTATATTAGTTTATGCCGACACGGCTTTATTATTAAAAAAAGGCGGGGGAATTTAAAAAAATGAAAATAATATGTGAAAAAGATAAGATCACTCAGGCAGTATTCGGAGTATCGAGGGCAGTTGCGTCGAAAGCCGCCATGCCTGTTTTGGAAGGCGTTTATCTGAACGCTAAAGACGATCACGCGACTCTGATAGGCTATGATCTTGCCATTGCGATCCGCACAAGGATCGATGCAAAAATCGAAGAAGAAGGCGGAGTTGTCATAAATTCGAGGATCTTCTGCGATTTTCTTCGCAAGGCGGACAGCGATCGGATCTCGATCGAATGCGATGAAAAAAACAATGTTGTAATGAGTGCCGGAAACACACGGTTTTCCATAGTCGGCATGAACATTTCGGAATATCCGGAAGTGCCGGAAGTATCGCTCGGAAAATCAGTCGATATTGACTATGAAATTTTCCGCAGAATGGTCGAGCAGACACTGTATGCAACAGCGGTAGACGACAATAATCAGATGTTCAAAGGCATAAACTTTGAAATTTATGAAGACAGGATAAGACTTGTCGGACTGGACGGCAAGCGCCTTGCGATCCGCAACGAACGGGTTAAAAACGGCAGCGAACTGACATTCATCACACCTGCCAAAACGCTCACCGAGCTGATAAGGCTCGCGGGAGATGACGCCGAGAGCGTTAATATCACGCTCGACAAACATCATGTTTCGTTCTGCACAGGCGACTTTTATGTTATATCCCGCCTTATTTACGGCGATTATATCAAATACGAAAATATAATTCCGAATGAAAAAGAAATAAGCATTGAAGTCGGAGTGAGAGATTTTATCAACGCTATCGACAGAGTATCTCTCATGATGACAGACAGGGTAAAAAGTCCGATCCGCCTCGAGCTCAAGGGCGAAGAGATGAATTTCAAGTGCGTATCCGAGATCGGTGTTGCGACAGACAGCATCAGATGCGAAAACGACAGTGAAAAACCGCTGCTCATCGGCTTTAACAATAAATTCATGACAGACGCATTAAGAGCGACCGACTGCGACCGTGTGAAAATAGATTTTATCAGCCCGATCCGTCCCATTAAGATCACCCCGATCGACGGCGATGATTTTCTGTTTTTGGTATTGCCGGTGCAGATCGCGGCGGAGATGTGAGAGAATTTATGAAAATTGAAGCAAACGGCGGATATATCAAGCTCGATTCTCTTTTAAAGCTTGCAGGCATCGCGATGACAGGCGGCCAGGCAAAAATGATGATACAGTCGGGCGATGTATATGTCAACGGCGAGCGGTGCTTAATGCGCGGCAAGAAGATGAGAGCCGGCGACAAAGCCCAGTTTGAAGACGAGATCGTCGAAGTGATCTGAAAAAATGTACTTATCGGGTATAAGCTTTGAAAACTTCCGCAATTTAGAGAATGCGAGTGTTGAATTTTCAAAGGAAACAAATATAATCTTCGGGCAAAACGGCGCAGGAAAAACAAATCTTATCGAGGCTGTCTGGTGTATGACAGGCAGAAGGAGCTTTCGCGGAGTTCGGGATCTGACACTTATCAGAGCGGCAAACGGCGAGCGGGAAAGCACTGCCGCAGTGAAAGCGGCGTTCTTTTCCGGCGGCAGACGGCAGACGGCGG
This sequence comes from uncultured Eubacteriales bacterium, assembly GCA_934486895.1. GTDB lineage: Bacteria > Bacillota > Clostridia > Oscillospirales > Acutalibacteraceae > RUG14109. Next base: position 1,670 of record CAKSQZ010000027.1, read on the forward strand.
AGTTATCGATCGGCGGCAAAAAGACAGCTAAACTTAACGGGGTCGAGTGCGAGAGAGTCGGAGATCTGTCGGAATGTTTTAAAGCGGTCGTTTTTTCGCCGAGCGATCTCGAGCTTATCGATTCTTCACCTATTGTGAGAAGAAAATGGCTCGATGAAACCATCGGCGCATTAAGACCGAAGTATGATAAAGTGCTGTCGGCATATAAAAAATGTCTGGATCAGCGCTCGGCGGTGCTGAAAAGCTATATCGACGGTGATAAAACAGCCGATATGCTGCTCGATGTTTATGATCATCGTCTTGCCGAATACGGCGAGTTTCTTATAAAGCAAAGGCAGCTGTATTTGCAGGCGGTGAGCGAGATCATACCGCCGCTTTTCGACGGGCTGACAAAAAGCAGAGAGCGGCTGACACTTGAATACGAATGTTCCTGCGGAGACGGGAGTCGGCAGGAGATACTTAAAATGCTCGAAATATCGAGAAAGAACGATATTAAATATCAATCGACGAATGTCGGCGCACACAGAGACGATGTTTTGATAAAGATAAACGGAATGGACTGCAAAAATTTCGGCTCGCAGGGTCAAAAGCGGTCGGCGGTGCTGGCGCTGAAGCTGTGCGAAGCGCAGATAATCAAAAACAACACCGAGGAACAGCCGATAGTTCTGCTCGACGATGTTTTGAGCGAGCTGGACGAATACAGGCGTGACTATGTTTTAAACAGAATGACAGGCGGCCAGATATTCATAACCTGCTGTGAAATGTCAACAGTCAGATTGCAGGGCAGAGGCTCGGCTTTTGAGATAGACGGCGGCAGGATCATAAATCAGACAGAAAAAATATCAAAGGAGAGCTGAAATGTTTTTCTATCTCGGCGGACAAACAGTTGTTGACGACCGCGATGTTATCGGCATTTTCGATATGGATCTGACAACGGTCAGCGCAAAAACAAGGGATTTTCTCAGCATATCGCAAAAGCGGAACATTGTGAGAGAAACCACCGACGAGCTTCCTAAATCGTTTGTTGTCTGCAACAAAGCAGGCACTATAAACGATAAGGTTTATATAACACAGTTAAATGTATCTACCCTGAAAAACAGGGCGATGAGAATAGGAGATCAGATATGAGCGAAAACAATGAAAATGTAATGGCAACCGCTGTTGAAACGGAATACGGCGCCGACCAGATCCAGGTCCTTGAGGGACTCGAGGCGGTCAGAAAACGCCCCGGTATGTATATCGGTTCAACAGGCGAGAGAGGACTTCACCATCTGGTTTATGAGATCGTTGACAACGCCATAGATGAAGCGCTCGCAGGCTATTGCAACGAGATCAATGTTTCGATTCTGCCGGGCAATATCATCAGAGTTGAGGATAACGGCCGAGGTATCCCTGTCGGCATTCAGGAGAAAACAGGCCTGCCGGCGGTGACGGTCGTTTTCACGATCCTTCACGCAGGCGGCAAGTTCGGCGGCGGCGGATACAAGGTATCGGGCGGTCTGCACGGTGTCGGCTCGTCGGTCGTTAATGCGCTTTCCGATTTTTTGGAGGTCGATGTTCATTCGGGCGGCAAGGTCTATCATCAGCGCTTTGAAAAAGGTGCGGTCAAATCGGAGCTCACCGTTACCGGCGAAACAGACCACACAGGCACGGTCGTCACCTTCAAGCCCGATGAAACCATTTTCACAGACACCACCGTTTTCGACTATGCGACACTGCTCACCCGTCTCCGCGAGCAGGCTTTTCTGAACGCAGGCATCAAGATAACGCTCACCGATAAGCGCAGCTTTGAAGAGGGCAACGAATTTGAGACCGAGCGTCAGGACATTTTGCATTATGAGGGCGGTATAAAGAGCTATTGCGAATTTCTGCTTGAGAAAAAGAGAGCGGATAAGCTGATCGATGATGTTATTTATGTTTCGGCGTCCGATAAGGATATGTTTGCCGAGATCGCCCTGCTTTACAGCACGGGATACGACACCAATATCATCTCCTTTGCAAACAATATGCACACGGTCGACGGCGGTACGCACGAATCCGCATTCAAGACCGCGATGACAAGAGTCGTCAACAGCTATGCGAGAGAATTTAAGTTCTTAAAGGAAAAGGACAATAATTTTAAAGGCGAGGATGTTCAGGAGGGCTTGATCGCCGTCATCAGCGTCAAGCTGACAGATGCGCAGTTTGAAAGTCAGACCAAAGCGAAGCTCGGCAACACTGCCGCAGGCACGCTTGTGAACAACGCTATCGGCAATGCGTTCAACGAATATCTCGAGGACAACCCGGCCACTGCAAAGATCATCATCAATAAGATCTCTTCTGCGGCGGCAGCGAGAGAAAAATCGCAGAAAGCGAGAGATCTTGAGCGCAGCAAGAGCGGAATTTCGAGAATAAGAATGCCCGAAAAGCTTGCCGACTGCATTTCAAAAGACAACAGCCGCACCGAGCTTTATATTGTCGAGGGAGATTCGGCAGGCGGCTCGGCGATCAAGGGAAGAAACCCCGATTTTCAGGCTATTCTGCCGCTTTGGGGCAAGATGCTCAATGTTGAAAAGGCGAGAGTCGATAAAGTTTATAACAACGAAAAGCTGCTTCCTGTCGTTGTTGCGATAGGTGCAGGTATCGGAGATACCTTTGAGATCGAAAAACGCAGATACGATAAGGTCATCATCATGGCGGATGCCGATGTTGACGGTTCGCACATCAGGACTCTGCTGCTCACCTTCTTCTTCCGCTATATGCCCGAGCTTATCAGCACAGGCCATGTGTATCTCGCGCAACCGCCGCTGTTTGAAGTCAGGAAGGGCAAGAGAAAGATGTATGCCTTCAATGAAGAGGAGCGCGACCGTTATAACGCCGAGCTTGGCGGAAAAGCACTGATCCAGCGATATAAAGGTCTTGGTGAAATGGATCCCGAGCAGCTTTGGGAAACAACAATGGATCCCGCATTCCGCACAATGCTCAGAGTTACGATGGAGGACGCCGAAAAGGCAGACGAGGTGTTCACCGTTCTGATGGGAGATCAGGTCGAGCCGAGAAGAAAGTTTATCGAGGACAACGCCGTTTATGTTAAGAATCTCGATATCTGATATTAAATTCCGATCGGAGGAGTTCGATTGAAAAGTGAAACATTCAGGCTTTGCAGAGATGAGGTGCGGCAGGCAATGCAGCTCACAGGCAGGCTGAAAACCAATAAAAACCGAAGGATCGGCATTTTGGTGCTGACAGTCATCTGTATTGCGACACTTGCCGTCAATATCATAATGAAGCCGGCGGAAATTCAGAACTATGTGCTTCTTGCGGCGGTGGTCGCAGTGATCGCTATTGCGGCTTTTTCACAGATGAAAACCGAGAAAACCGCAGTCGACCGCGCTTTCGCGGGAGCCGACACCGAGATCACAGCCGAGCTTTTAAGCCCGATCGGCGGCGATCCCGAAAGCGTTGCACGGATCCGCATAAAAGCGGGCGAGGTCGAGTGGGATATTGAAAAAAGCGATGTTTGCCGGCTTTTGCAAAACGAAAATATTTTCGCGCTCGATCTTGAAGATTCGAGAATAGTTATTCTGCCGAAGAGGGCGCTGTCCCCCGACGGGATCGACTTTATAAATTTAAATTTTTGCCTAAACTAACGCCGAATGCGGCATGAAAGGAATAAAAGCTCAAGATGGAAGAAAAGATATTTCCTATTGAAATAACCGATGAGGTGCAGGACGCCTTTTTGCAATACTCGATGTCGGTATTGCTCAGCCGTGCGCTCCCCGATGTGAGGGACGGTCTTAAACCCGTTCACCGCAGGATCCTCTACACGATGTATGAGAAAAACCTCACCCCCGATAATCCCTACCGTAAATGCGCGGACACTGTCGGTGCGGTGCTCGGTTCGTACCATCCGCACGGCGATGCTTCGGTTTACGATGCGCTCGTCCGTATGGCGCAGGATTTTTCGCTGAGATACACGCTTGTTGACGGTCACGGCAACTTCGGTTCGGTGGACGGTCATCCTGCCGCCGCATACCGATACACCGAGGCGCGAATGAGCAAGCTTGCAGTCGATATGCTCGCGGACATCGATAAAGACACTGTCGATTGGCGTCCGAACTACGACGACCGTCTTATGGAGCCTGTCACACTGCCGTCGAAATTCCCGCAGCTGCTGGTAAACGGCGCTGTCGGTATTGCTGTCGGTATGGCGACAAAGATCCCGCCGCACAACCTCGCCGAAACGATTGATTGTATGGCGGCTATCATCGATAACCCCGATATTACCGTTTCAGAGATGAATGAGATCTTGCCCGGACCGGACTTCCCGACAGGCGGCATCATCATGGGCAGAAGCGGTATCAGAGCCGCTTATTCGACCGGCAGAGGCAGAATAGTTGTCCGCGGCAGAGCTGAAATAGAAGAAGTCAGAAATGATAAATATCAGATAATTATCACCGAAATTCCTTATATGGTCAATAAGCGCGAGCTTATCGCTTCGATGGTCGAGCTTGTTGATAATAAGAGGATCGACGGTATCGACAATATCGTGGACTATACCAGCCGCGAGGGCATGAAGATTGTCGTTGAGCTGAAAAAAGGCGTTAATCCGCAGGTGGTGCTCAATCATCTGTACAGCTGCACTCAGCTTCAGACAACTTTCGGCGTTATCATGCTCGCCCTGGCGGACGGTAAGCCGCAGATAATGAACTTAAAGCAGATCTTCACCCACTTTATCAAGTATCAGGAAGATGTTGTCCGCCGCAGAACCGTTTTTGATCTCGGCAAGGCAAAGGAAAGAGAGCATATTTTCGAGGGTCTTAAAACCGCTCTCGATTATATCGATGAAGTTATTTCGATAATCCGTGCGTCAAAGTCCATTCCCGATGCGAAAGAACAGCTTATCGAGCGTTTTCCGCTCGATGATATTCAGGCGACAAAGATCGTCGAGATGAGACTCGGTCAGCTTTCGGGCTTGGAGCGTCAGAAGATAGAGGACGAACTCGCCCGGCTCAAAGCGCTGATTATCGAGCTTGAGGGTATTCTTGCGGACGAGAGAAAAATTCTCGAGATCGTCAAGGAAGAGGCGCTCAAGATCAGAGATAAATACGCCGACGACCGCAAAACAGAGATCTCGGCTGTTGAGGGCGAAGTTGATATTGAGGATCTCATTCCTGTTGAGGATTGCGTTCTCACACTCACCGATATGGGTTATATCAAGCGTCTTGCCGCAGATACATATCATTCGCAGAGGCGCGGCGGCAGAGGTATCAAGGGCATGGCGACCAAGGAGGAGGACACCGCTCAGCAGATGTTTATCTGCTCGACACATGACTATGTGCTGTTCTTCTCGAACCTCGGCAAGGTCTATCGTCTGAAAGCCTATGAAGTGCCTGAGGCGGGCAGGACTGCCAAGGGACTCAATATTGTAAATATTCTCCCTCTCGAAGCGGGAGAAACGATAACCGCGATGATCAAAGTCACCGATTTCGATGAAGATGATAAGTTCCTTTGCATGGTCACAAAGCAGGGCACGATCAAGCGTACAGCGCTTTCGGCTTATAAAAATGTGCGCCGCAGCGGTCTTATCGCGATCGGACTCAACGAAGGCGACGAGCTCAGATGGGTCAGACTCACAGGCGGAAACGACGATCTTATCGTTGCGACAAAGCTCGGTATGGCGATCAGATTTAATGAAACGGACGCTCGTCCGCTCGGCAGAACGGCGCACGGCGTCAGAGCGATCTCACTGGCTGCAGGCGATGAAGTTATCGGTATGGCGGTCGTGTCGGACGGCGAGTATCTGCTCACCGTCACCGAAACAGGCTACGGCAGACTCAGCAGTCCCGATGATTACCGTGTTCAGTCGAGAGGCGGTAAGGGCCTGACAAATTACCGTGTCGCACGGTTCGGAAATGTCGCGCAGATCACAATGATAAACACCGATGAAGATGTTATCATGATCTCGTCGGACGGCGTTGTTATCCGTATTTCCGCAGGCGATATAAGCACCTTCGCAAGACCTGCAAAGGGCGTCAGAGTTATGCGTGTCGATGAGGGCGCAAGACTTGTAACGGTGTCGCGTGCGGCGGCTGAAACAGAGTCCGACGACGGCAATACCGACGCTGCCGCGCAGGACGAGCCGCACTGAGTTTGTGCGGTGGGAAGCCTTTTGTACCCGACATTCGGTCGAGCATTAAATGTTCATAAATATGATAGCCAACCACGGCATGGCAACCGTGCCAACGGGCGGTAAAATAGTTGTTGAATTTTTCAGATATTGTGTTATAATAATTTTAGTCGGAGTTTTCCGAATGAGAGGAGTAGTGAAGAATGGACGTTAAGACTATCGGCGTTCTTACAAGCGGCGGAGACGCTCCCGGCATGAATGCCGCGGTTCGCTCGGTCGTAAGAAGCGCGCTCGCTAAGGATATAAAGGTCATCGGTATCCGCAGAGGATATAACGGTCTTATCTACGATGATGTTTTTGAAATGGACCTCAGAAGCGTTTCGGATATTATTCACAGAGGCGGAACAGTGCTCTACACTGCCCGCAGCCCCGAATTCAAAACCGAAGAGGGCATGAATAAAGCACTTGAGACCTGCAGGAAATACGGTATTGACGGCTGCGTTGTCATCGGCGGCGACGGCTCGTACAGAGGCGCCCGCGATCTTTCAATGCACGGTGTGCCTTGCGTGGGTCTGCCCGGCACGATCGATAACGATATTGCCTGCACCGAATACACGATCGGTTTCGACACGGCGATGAACACCGCAATGGAAATGATCGATAAGCTGCGCGATACTTCGCAGTCTCATGAACGCTGCTCGGTGGTCGAGGTAATGGGCAGAGGTGCGGGATACCTTGCACTGGAAACAGGTATCGCAGTCGGTGCGACAGCGATATTGATCCCCGAGATCAATTACGATCTCGATTCGATCATCGCAAAGATGAGAAAAACTCAGAAATCCGGCAAGAAACACTTTATTATCGTGGTCGCCGAGGGCGTCGGCCATGTAGAGGAGCTTGCCAAGAAGATTCAGGAGATAACAGGTATCGAATCACGAGCAACGGTGCTCGGTCATGTTCAGCGAGGCGGTAATCCGACTGTCCGAGACCGCGTCGTTGCAAGTGAGATGGGATACAGAGCGGTCGAGCTGCTCAGCGGCGGCGTCGGAAACCGTGTGGTCGCGATGAGAGACAACAAAATAGTAGATTTTGACATTTACGAAGCTCTCCAGATGGAAAAGACCATCAGCGACAAGCTGTATACCGTTGCAAACGAAATCAGCATTTAATGAATAATTGATTTTATCGGACAGACTTTAATCATAAGGTCTGTCCGCTTGCATTACATGCAACGAAGTTGCTATGCCGGCGGCAATGCCGCAGATAAGCCGTAATCGGCTATCATATTTATGAACATTTAATACTCGACCGAATGTCGGGGCGACAAAGTCGCTATGCCGTAATCGGTTATCATATTTACTAACCTTCAATGCTCGACAAGCGGCTAATTTCTTGTCGGGTACAAAAGGCAGCCTGTCGCAGAAATTCAGTGCGGTATGCCCTCCATGGCAATGGTCGGGTACAAAAGGCAACCCACCGCACAAACTAACCGCGTCCTGCCCACCGTGGCAACGGGAAAGGAATTGATGATTTATATGAAAAACGAACTTTACAGCGCGGCAAAATCCGCCGCAAACGAAGTGATTGAAAAAGCCGGTCTGCACGACGGCGCTATCCTCGTCGTCGGCTGCTCGTCCAGCGAGATCGCAGGCAGTAAGATCGGCACCGACTCCGACGAGGACACAGCCGCATCGGTATTCGGCGGAATTTACGATGCTGCCCGCGAACACGGCGTTTACCTTGCGGCTCAGTGCTGCGAACACCTCAACCGCGCCATCATAATCGAAACCGAACTGCGCGAAAAGCTCGGTATTCCTGCGGTCTGGGTCGTCCCGAAGAAAAAAGCAGGCGGCTCGTTTGCGACCGCCGCATGGCACGCTTTTGAAAATCCGTGCGCCGTTGAACACATCAAGGCGGACGCCGGCATGGACATCGGCGACACGCTCATCGGTATGCACCTGAAAGAGGTCGCGGTTCCGCTTCGCATCAGCGTAAAATCGATCGGCAGCGCAAACCTCGTCTGCGCATATACCCGCCCGAAATATATCGGCGGCCCGAGAGCGATGTACGAATAACCCGAATTTTCGGCGTTTCACCGTTATGCGCGGCTGTTTATCATTGTTTCACGTGAAACACATACACCCGCTTCGCGCGGCGGCAATTTTCACAGGCAGAGGTGACGAAATGACAACGATAATAGACTACGGCGCAGGAAATATCAGAAGTGTGGAAAATGCGCTTGAATCGCTCGGCGAAAAGGCGATTGTGACACATGACCGTGAGACGATTCTGAATTCCGACCGTGTTATACTTCCGGGAGTCGGCGCGTTCGGCTCGGCGATGGAGAGGATAAGAGAACGCGGACTTGATGAGACGATAGCCGCGGCGGTTGGCGAAAACAAGCCGTTTCTCGGAATTTGTCTCGGTTTGCAGGTCATGTTCGGCAGCAGCGAGGAATCAAAGGGTGCGGCGGGACTTTCGCTGTTTGACGGCGAGATCGTCCGAATACCGGACGGCGACGGCATAAAAATTCCGCATATCGGCTGGAATTCGCTCGATTTTAAGAAGGATTGTCCGCTTTTTCATGGGATAGCGAACGGCGAGTATGTCTATTTCGTCCATTCATATTATTTGAAGGCGGCAAACCGAGATGATGTCGCGGCGACGACTGAGTATTCCGCAACGCTGGATGTCGCGGTTTCGAGAGGGAACTTGTTTGCAACACAGTTTCATCCGGAAAAAAGCGGCGAGATCGGGCTTAAAATGCTCAAAAACTTTGTTGAAATGAAGTGATCGGGGAGGTCAGAAAAATGGGACTTAATGAAACACCGTCGGCAAACCGACTGCATATCGGATTTTTCGGCAGACGAAACGCCGGAAAATCGAGCGTTGTCAACGCTGTGACAGGGCAGGATCTTGCGGTCGTGTCCGATATCAAGGGCACAACGACCGACCCGGTCTACAAATCGATGGAGCTGCTGCCGCTCGGCCCTGTTATGATAATCGACACTCCCGGCATTGACGACAGCGGAGCGCTCGGCGAACTGCGTGTTAAAAAGACGAGAGCGATCCTCAATAAAACCGATGTCGCGGTGCTTGTTGTGGACGCGAACGAGGGCAAAAGCGAGGCGGACGAGGAGCTGATCGGGCTTTTCAAGGCAAGACAGCTGCCTTTCGTGGTCGTTTATAATAAGTCGGATCTGAGAAAAATCGAGTGCGGTGAGAATGAGATCGCCGTCAGCGCGCTGAAAAAGGAGAATATCAGAGAGCTCAAAGAGATGATCGGACGGGCGACAAAGACCGACGATCTCACCAAAAAGCTGATAGCCGATCTTCTGCGCCCGAACGATGTCGCGGTGCTTGTGACTCCGATCGATTCGGCGGCGCCCAAGGGCAGAATGATACTTCCTCAGCAGCAGGTGATCCGCGATGTTCTGGAAGCGGACGCAATGTCGATAGTTGTTAAGGAAACACAGCTTGAGAGTGCTCTGAAAGCGCTGAAGGAGCCGCCTGCCATTGTCGTGACAGACAGCCAGGCGTTTGAAAAGGTGAGCGCGATCGTTCCGAGAGAAGTTCCGCTGACATCGTTTTCGATACTCATGGCGAGATTTAAAGGCACTCTCGGTTACGCAGTCGAGGGAGCAAGACAGCTCGACCGCCTGAAAGACGGCGATAAGATCCTCATTTCCGAGGGCTGCACACATCACAGGCAGTGCGACGATATCGGCACGGTCAAGCTGCCGAGATGGATCAAAAACTACTGCAAAAAGCAGGTCGAATTTGAGTTTACATCGGGCGGAGAATTTCCGGAGGATCTGTCGCAGTATGCGCTGATAGTGCATTGCGGCGGCTGTATGCTCAACGAGCGCGAGATGAAGTACCGCGCGGCGCACGCAAAGGAAAACGGCGTCGCAATGACGAACTACGGCATAATCATCGCATACATAAACGGCATACTTGAGCGTTCGATCGAGATGCTGGACATTTAAAAACAGGGAAAAGGAGCTAAAAAATGCACGCAAAAAGAATTATTCCTTGCCTGGATGTGAAAAACGGGCGGGTCGTTAAAGGCGTCAACTTCGTTGATATTCGTGACGCGGGCGATCCTGTTGAGTGCGCCGGCGTTTATGACAAGGCAGGAGCAGACGAGCTTGTTTTTCTTGATATAACCGCATCGAGCGACGGCAGACCTACTGTTGTTGACATGGTGCGCAGAGTCGCAAAGACGGTGTTTATCCCGTTTACGGTGGGCGGCGGTATCCGCACGGTGGACGACTTCCACACAATGCTCGAAGCGGGAGCCGACAAGGTGAGCGTTAATTCGGCTGCGATAAAAAATCCGCAGCTGCTGAATGACGCTGCGCGCGAGTTCGGGCGGCAGTGCGTTGTTATCGCGATAGACGCAAAGCGCAGACAGGACGGCGGCTATACGGTCTATCTCAACGGCGGCAGGGTGGACACGGGTATTGACGCTGTCGAGTGGGCGAAAAAGGCGGTGTCGCTCGGGGCAGGGGAGATACTGCTCACGAGCATGGACGCGGACGGCACAAAGCAGGGCTTTGATCTTCCGCTGACAAGCAGTATCGCGAAAGCGGTCGATGTTCCGGTGATAGCGTCGGGCGGAGCAGGCGAGATGAGCCATTTCTACGATGCTCTGACTGACGGCGGTGCGGACGCTGTTTTGGCGGCGTCGCTGTTTCACTATAAAGAGCTTGAGATCATAGATCTCAAGCGGTATCTGTCGGGCAGGGGTATTCCCGTTCGGCTGAAAAAATGAAAAAATTACGGTTTTGGGCTTGACAAACCGCGCAAAATATCCTATAATTTTAATATCTGCGGCAGTAATGCCGTTGTGTGCGGATTTAGCTCATCTGGTAGAGCGCCACCTTGCCAAGGTGGAGGTAGCGAGTTCGAGCCTCGTAATCCGCTCC
>CAKSQZ010000028.1 GCA_934486895.1 uncultured Eubacteriales bacterium
GGATAGAAAAAGCTCGACAAGAAGTTAGGTTCTTGTCGAGCATTAAAAGTTAATCAATATGATAGCTCCCCACGGCAAAGCAGCTCTGCTGCCCGTCCCCTCTGTCACTGCGTGACAGTTCCTTGTACGCCGTGCAAAAACCGCAAAACACTCAAAACAGGAAGTGTATGAAAAAATGAAGAATAAAAAAAGCGAGCGGCTGCTCGCTGACAAATATATCGTTTTCCTGCTCGCGACATTATGCTGCGCGCTTTGGGGAAGCGCATTTCCTGCGGTGAAAACAGGCTATTCACTGCTCGGCATCGGATCGGGCGATACATCATCGCAACTGCTTTTCGCCGGCGTGAGATTCACACTTGCGGGAATTTTCGTGCTGGTTTTCGGCAGTATTATCAGAAGAAAACCGCTCACGCATAAACTCTCGTCTGCTCCGAAAGTCGCGGTCATTGCGCTGTTTCAAACGGTGCTTCAGTATTCGTTTTTCTATATCGGACTTGCAAACTCGAGCGGCACAAATTCCTCGATCATCGATTCCACAAGCACATTTGTCGCAATTTTATTGTCGGCACTTGTGTTTCGTCAGGAAAAGCTGACTTTAAAAAGCGCGATCGGCTGTCTTATCGGGTTTTCGGGAGTTGTGCTTGTAAATCTCGGCGGAATTTCCGAATTTCATCTTTCGGGCGAGGGCGCGATCTTCATTTCTTCCGCATGTTACGGCTGTTCGAGCGTGTTTATCAAGGCTTTCTCGAAAGACGAAGACCCCGTCGCACTCAGCGGCTGGCAGTTTCTGCTCGGCGGCACGGTGCTTTGCGCGATCGGTCTGCTGCTCGGCGGAAAGTTCAATGCATTCTCGGCTGAAGCCGCACTGCTCATTTCGTATCTCGCAATGCTGTCGGCGGTGGCTTATTCGGTGTGGGGACTGCTTTTGAAATACAACCCTGTTTCAAAAGTCACTGTCTGCGGATTTATGATCCCTGTGTTCGGAGTGGCGTTCAGCGCGCTGTTCCTCGGCGAGCTGGATCGGCTGAACGGCTTTGTTCTGCCGTCGCTTTTATTAGTGTCGGTCGGAATTATAATCGTTAATTTAAAACCGAAAAATAAAGCTGCGGAGAAATAACCGCAGCTTTTTAAAATTCAGATAATGTAATTGTCGGCAGGATCGCCGTCCGCAATTTCATCGAGCGTGATACCGTCGAGATAATTATTGACCGTATCTTTAAGACCCGCCCAGAGCTTGAGCGTCTTGCATTCCGCCGCACGCTCACAGCCGACAGGATCTTTGTCAAGGCAGGGCACAGGCGACAGACTTCCCTCCGCCGCGCGGATTATCTGACCGACAGTGTATTCTCCGGGCCCTCTGCGCAGGCGGTAACCGCCGCCTTTTCCGCGCAGACCCTCAACAAAATCAGCATCCTTGAGCAGTGAAATAATGCTCTCAATATATTTTTGCGACATATTCTGCCGCTCAACGATCTCCTTGAGCGGGACATAATGGCCGTCGTCATGCTCGGCAAGGTCGATCATGACCCGAAGCGCATAGCGGCCTTTGGTTGAAATCATCATGTTGAACCCTTCTTTCTAATTCCTACTATATCACAATGTTTATAGGTTTGTCAAGTGCAATTTCCGCCCATTGCCATGGAGGGCAGGACGGCGGCAATGCCGCAGATATGCCGCGGGAAGTTTGTGCGAATGGCTGCCTTTTGTACCCGACATTCAGCTATGTGCAAAAATGCCCGACAAGCGGCAAACCGAATGTCGAGCATTAAAGGTTAGTAAATATGATAGCTTCCCACGGCAAAGCAGCTCTGCTGCCGGCATGCCAACCGTGCTAACGGTCGAGCATTAAAGGTTAGACAATGTGATAGCTTCCCACGGCAAAGCAGCTCTGCTGCCGGCGGTCAGCGTTTGGACCAGGTGGAGGGTGAGAATGCGAGCAGGAGAGGATATATCTCCAATCTGCCGAGCAGCATTGCCGCCGACAAAACAAACTTCGACAATGCCGAATAATCCGCGAAGTTTCCGGCAGGCCCGACCATACCGAATCCGGGACCGACATTATTAAAGCAGGTCACAGCGGCGGTGAAATTGGTCAGAATACCAAACGGCTCGAAACTCAATATCAAAAAGATAACAAACAGCGCCACCGTGTACAGCGCAAGATAAGTGCCGACACCGTTTATCGTGCTGTCGTCAACACGCTTGCCGTCCGTCTTGATAACTCCGACCGACCTCGGATGAAGCATTCTCGCAAGCTCGCGGCGAATCATCTTAAACAGCAGCATAACTCTCGACAGCTTAAAGCCGCCCGCAGTCGAGCCGGCGCAGCCGCCGATAAACATCAGTGTGAACAAAATCCCCTTCGACAGATCGGGCCATGCGTTGAAATCGGCTGTGGCATAACCGGTCGTTGTGACGATCGACGACACCTGAAACGCCGAAAATCGCAGAGAATCCGAGAATGTGTGATAAATAGGATAAATATTATAAGTTATCAGCGCGACGCTCGCCATGACCATTCCGAGATAACACCAAAGCTCGTGGCTCTTGAGCACCGATTTAAAGCGGCGGATCAGGCAAAGGTAATATAAATTGAAATTCAGACCGAACATCAGCATTGCAATAGTCAGCACCCACTGAATATACGGGTTGTATGACGCGATACTGTCCGCCTTGATACCGAAACCGCCTGTGCCTGCCGCGCCGAATGCATGAACAAAGCTTTCAAAAACACTCATTCCGCCGAACATCAGCAAAGCCGCGGTGATCGCCGTCATAGCGAGATAGATAAGATAAAGGATCTTTGCGGTGTCTTTAAGACGGGGCACGAGCTTGCCGACAACAGGGCCCGGGACCTCCGCACGGAGAATATGAATAGAGCGGTCGCCCGTCGGCATTATCGCCATGATAAACACCAAAACGCCCATACCGCCTACCCAGTGCGTAAAGCTGCGCCAGAAAAGCATTCCGCGGCTCAGCGCCTCGACATCGCGCAGGATAGACGATCCTGTTGTTGTGAAACCGCTGACCGTTTCAAAAAATGCATCGGGGAAATACGGGATCTCGCCCGAAATGACAAACGGCAACGAGCCGAAAAACGAGAGCGCAAGCCATGCGAGCGCAACGATTATAAAGCCCTCTTTCGCATAGATGACCCTGGTGCGCGGCTTGAAAACAAGCGTCAGCGCAAAGCCGAGCACAAGCGTTATCCCGATAGTCACAAGAAATGCCGCAAAGCACCTTTCGCGATAGATCAGGCTGACAATAGCCGGCAGACAAAGCAAAGCCGATTCGAGCTTTATCATCTGCCCGACCATATAAAGTATCATTCGTCTGTTCATGCAAAGCGCCTCATTTCAACACATCGGAAAGGTCGTTCAGGCGTTGATCGCCCGCAATAACAACGACCTTATCGCCGGCTAAAACATAATCGTCGCCCGCCGGAATGATGGTTTTTCTGCCGCGGATAATACCCGCAATAAGAATATTCGGTTTAAGCTCAAGGTCTTTAAGCGGAACACCGTTAATCTTTGAATCGCCCTTTGCGTTGAATTCGATAGCTTCGATCTTACCGTCCATCAGCTTATAAAGCGTTTCGATATTGCTTCCGAGCGAGTTCTGAAGCGCTCTCGCATACTGCACCAAAATATCCGATGTTATTTCCCTCGGAGAGATAATACAGTCGAGTCCGAGCTTTTCCGCCATCGATGAAAGTTCGGGGCTGTTGACCTTTGCAATAACTTTCGATACATTTCTCGATGCCGCAAATATCGAGATCAGAATATTCTGCTCGTCCATACCCGTCAGAGCGACAAATGCGTCCATCTGGTCAAGTCCCTCTTCGCGCAGAAGCTCCTGTCCCGCACCGTCCCCGTGTATGACGACTGCGCCGGGAAGCTCCTCGCAAAGCTGCTCGCATCGCTTGAGATCCTTTTCGATTATCTTGACGGTGTTGCCTGCGCCGACCAGCTTTTTAGCGAGGTAATACGCAGTTTTGCTGCCGCCGAGGATCATAACATTCCGCGCTCTGCCTTTGAGCACGCCGATAAGTTTCAGCAGCTTCTGAATTTCGGCAGGAGCGGCGGTAACGCCGATCTTATCGCCCGATCTGAGCGTGAAGCTGCCGTCCGGAATAAAGACTTCATCGCCGCGCTGAACCGCGCAGACAAGGAATTTCGCCTTGAAACGCTGGCGCAGTGTTCCGAGCTGAAGGCCGTCCACCACAGAGTCGGGGCGGATACGCATCTCGATCATCTCGAAGCTGCGGCGTGAAAATGTTTCTATCTTAGCCGCGCTCGGGAGCTTTAATATGTTGAAAAGCTCGCGCGCTGTCTGCTGTTCGGGGTTTATCGCCATTGAAAGGTCGAGCTGCTGACGCATAAATCCGAGACTCTGATCATTGTATTCAGGGTTGCGGATTCGGGCGATAGTGCGTTTTGCACCCATTTTGCGGGCAATAAAGCAGCCGAGCATATTCAGTTCGTCCGACCCTGTCACCGCGACAAAAAGGTTTGCCTTTGAAGCGTCCGCCTCATCGAGCACAGCGTAGTCGGCGCAGTTGCCGCAGACGCACATAACATCATAGATATTGGTGATCTCATTGATAACGGCGGGATCATCATCGATCGCAACAACATCGTGTCCCTCGGAAACAAGGCTCGCAAGAATCGTCGAACCGATTTTTCCGCACCCGGCAATGATTATCTTCATTAGTTTAAGTTCCCCTTCTGATAAAATAAGGCTTTTCGCTACATTGGATTTTACCACAATATTACCCTGTTTTCAAGCCCTTTATTCGGCAAAACGCTATTTTGACGAAGTGTATGAAGAGTTTTTTAAAAAAAGACCCAAGAAAGCAAAAAAATAGGGTTGCAAAATAAAAATCCGTGTGTTATAATCTAATGCAGGCCGTATAAATTCAAATAAGAATTTATACGCTGTCAGAATTACCGCAGGTAATTCTGAAGGGAGCTGACGCTCCCTGCTGCATGCTTGCAATCTGTCGCGAGCGTTGCTCCTTGCGAGCAAAGCATCGCATCGCTCCGATTTAAATCTAATGCAGGCCGTATAAATTCAAATAAGAATTTATACGCTGTCAGAATTACCGCAGGCAATTCTGAAGGGAGCGCAAATAATATCCGGGTGTAGCGCAGTTGGTAGCGCGCTTGTCTGGGGGGCAAGAGGCCGTGGGTTCAAGTCCCGCCACTCGGACCAGGAAACAGAGTCAAACCGTTTGGTTTGGCTCTGTTTTTGTTTTTTGCGGGACTTGAACAGGAGGGAGCGAAGCGGAAGAAAACAGTCCGGTGGACTGTTTTCGCCGACGTGGGCGTGTAGCTGCGGGAGCAGCGTAGCAAGTCCCGCCACTCGGACCAGGAAACAGAGTCAAACCGTTTGGTTTGGCTCTGTTTTTGTTTTTGCGGGACTTGAACAGGAGGGAGCGAAGCGGGTGGCAAAGCCACTTTGCACGCTCGACCGAATGTCGGGTACAAAAGGCGGTCTTCGCAGAAACTTAGTGCATCACGCCACCGGCACCAAAAAGCAGAGCTGAGCCGTTTGGTATGGCTCTGTTTTTATTTTTTGTGCGGGACTTGAACAGGACCGGCACAGCCGGTATTCGGCACAAACTTCCCGTGTCAAGTTCTCTCGATATTATAACATGTTTTTGGGGTTGACAAAACAGGGCAACGGATATATACTTTAAATATAAAGAATTCCGCTGTGCGGGATCAAGGCGATCAGAGCAGTTAAGAGAGCGTCGGTTTGGTGCGACGGCGCGTGTTTCGTTCGCTGTGCCGTCCCGTGCCGAAAGGCAGCGTCCGCGCGATGAGCGCGGCGGAGCGACTCCGTTATAAGTCGGTGAGAGTGGCGTCGAAACGGCGCAATTCGGGTGGTACCGCGTGCAAAGCGTCCCGAATTGCTGTGTTCGGCGTATTTTTTTTGAAATTTTCCAAAACTGAAAGGATCTGAAAAACATGAAATGGACAGGACTTAACGAGCTGAGAGAAAAGTATCTTGCCTTTTTTGAGACAAAGGGGCATCTCAGACTCAAGAGCTTCCCGCTCATTCCGCAAAACGACAACAGCCTTTTGCTGATAAACTCAGGCATGGCACCGATGAAAAAATACTTCACAGGCGAGCTGACACCGCCCCGCAAGCGAGTCACTACCTGCCAAAAATGTATCCGCACCCCCGATATCGAGCGTGTCGGAAAGACAGCCCGCCACGGCACATATTTTGAAATGCTCGGCAACTTCTCGTTCGGCGACTATTTCAAGCACGAAGCGACCGCTTGGGCGTGGGAATTCTGCACAAAGGTCATCGAGCTTCCGGTAGACCGTATCTGGATCTCTATTTATCAGGACGATGACGAAGCTTTTGACATCTGGACAAAGGAAGTCGGCGTTTCGCCCGACCGTATTGTCCGCCTCGGCAAAGAGGATAACTTCTGGGAACACGGCTCAGGCCCGTGCGGTCCTTGCTCGGAGCTTTATTTCGACCGCGGCGAGGAATACGGCTGCGGCAGCCCGACCTGCGGTGTCGGCTGTGACTGCGACCGCTATGTTGAGTTCTGGAACCTTGTGTTCACCCAGTTTGATAACGACGGCCACGATAATTATACTCCGCTCGACCATCCGAATATCGACACAGGTATGGGACTTGAACGTCTTGCCTGCATTATGCAGGGCGTCAACAATCTGTTTGAAGTCGACACCGTCCGCAATATAATGAAGCATGTAAGCCGTATCGCAGGCGTGCACTACGGCGACAGCGAGAAAACCGATGTGTCGCTCAGAGTTATAACCGATCATATCCGCTCGACGGTGTTTATGATAGGCGACGGCGTTATGCCGTCCAACGAGGGCAGAGGCTATGTTCTGCGCCGTCTGCTCAGAAGAGCGGCGCGCCACGGCAGATTGCTCGGAGTTCACCGTCCGTTCCTCTATGAGGTGTGCGACACCGTTATCGGCGAGAATGAGAATGCGTATCCCGAGCTTGCCGAAAAGAGCGACTTTATCAAAAAGCTTATCCGCTCGGAAGAGGAGAGCTTTGAAAAGACTATCGATCAGGGCCTCGGCCTGCTCTCGACTCTTGTTGAGAGCGTCAAGGAAAAGACTCTTTCCGGCGCAGAGGCATTCAAGCTTTACGACACCTACGGATTCCCGCTCGATCTGACAAAGGATATTCTTGAAGAAAAGGGCATCGGGGTCGATGAAGAGGGCTTCAATGCGCTTATGAAGGCTCAGCGCGAGCGAGCAAGAAACGCCCGCAAGAACCCTGGTGCCGAGGCTTGGGAGGGCGAAGAGGACCCGTTTGCGGGACTCACCGCCACACAATTTGTCGGCTACACCGATTTCGAGTCGGACAGCGAGGTCATCTCGCTTGTCAGCGGCGGCGAACGCTGCTCAACGCTCAGCGAAGGCGCAAAGCTGACGCTTGCCCTCGATAAGACCCCGTTCTATGCGGAAAGCGGCGGACAGGTCGGCGACTGCGGCGTTATTAAGAGCGATAAAGCCGAGATAAAGATCATCGACACTGTTAAAAATCACGACGGTGTGTTCATTCACAAGGGCGAGATCGTGAGCGGCGAAATTTCGGTCGGCGATAAAGTATGTGCAGCTATCGATAAGGATACGCGCCTTGCCGTAATGCGCAACCACACCGCGGCTCACCTTCTGCAAAACGCGCTTCGCACCGTGCTCGGCACTCATGTCGAGCAGGCGGGCCAGCTTGTGACTGCAAAATCAGTCCGTTTTGACTTTACTCATTTCTCGGCGCTCACCGATGAGGAGCTTCACGAGGTCGAGACGCTTGTCAACCGCCATATCCTCGCGGCAGACGATGTCACAATGACCGAAATGCCGATAGACGAAGCTAAAAAGCTCGGTGCAATGGCTCTGTTCGGCGAGAAATACGGCGATGTCGTCCGCGTTGTCAGGGCAGGCGATTCAGTTGAGCTGTGCGGCGGTACTCACGTTGATTCGACCGCCAAGCTCGGATTGTTCCACATTATCTCCGAGGGCTCGGTCGCATCGGGCGTCCGCAGGATCGAGGCTGTAACGGGCGAGGGCGTTCTGAACTTCATCGAAATTCAGAAAAAGGTTATAAACGGCGCTGTCAGAGCATTGAAGCTCGGCTCGGCAGGCGAGCTCATCGGCAAGATCGAGCAGACGATAAGCGAGCTTAAGGCTAAGGAAACAGAGCTTAAAAACATCAATGCGAAGCTCGCGGCGGACAAGCTCGACGCTATCATGAGAAACGCAAAAGAGATAGGCGGCGTTAATGTTATCAGCGCTGTTCTCGACAATGTAAACAGCGACGGACTTAAATCCATGATCGACGGTATCAAATCCAAAATGCCGAACACAGCGGCTGTTATCGCTTCCGTGAACCGTCAGAAGGGCACAGTCACCTTTGCGGCCTGCGTCGGCAAAGAGGCGCTTTCAAAGGGGCTCCATGCAGGCAACCTTGTAAGAGAGATCGCGAAGCTCACAGGCGGCAACGGCGGCGGCAGACCCGACAGCGCTATGGCAGGCGGTAAGGATGTCGAAAAGGTCGATACCGCACTTTCAAAGGTATCCGATATTGTCGGCGATATGATAAAATAAGGAGAATAATATAATGAGCGATTGTATTTTTTGCAAGATAGTTGCCGGAGAAATTCCGTCAGCCAAAGTCTATGAAGATGAATTTGTTTATGCGTTCAGGGATATTCAGCCGCAGGCGCCTTTCCATGCGGTGATAATCCCGAAAGAGCATATCATGAAGTCGAGCGCAGATGTCACAGCCGACAACAGCTTTATTATCGCAAAGATATTTGAAGCGGCGGCAAAGATCGCAAAGGAAAACGATCTGAAAGACGGTTTTCGTATTGTGACAAACAGCGGCGAATTCGGCGCGCAGTCGGTTTTTCATCTGCATTTTCACCTTTTGTCGGGCAAACCGCTCGGCGGTAAGATGTGTGAATAACAAGGGGGATATTAAAAATGAAGACTTATAAAATCAATATTGCGGGTCTTGAGCGCGAGCTTGAGCTTTTCCCGATAAGCGACAAGCTTTCGATAGCTGCGTTTATCCTTTTCGGCGATGTTGAAGTAACTGTCCGCTCGGCGGAAAAGCTGCTCGAAAAAGCGCCCGAATTCGATATTATACTCACTCCCGAGGCAAAGTCGATCCCGCTCGCTTATGAAATGGCGCGCCAGAGCGGCAAGCCTTATATCGTTGCGAGAAAGGCTGTCAAGGTCTATATGGGCGATCCGATAAGTGTTGATGTTAAATCGATAACCACCGAAGCCGAACAGCATTTGTATCTCGGCTCCACCGAGGCAGAGCGCATGAAGGGCAAGCGGATCCTTATTGTAGATGATGTTATCAGCACAGGCGAGTCGCTTAAAGCGGTCGAGGAACTCTGCGATGCCGCAGGCGGTATTCAGGTAGCGAGGTGCGCAGTCCTCGCCGAGGGCGACGCCGCAAAGCGCGATGATATTATCTTCTTAGAGCCGCTGCCGCTTATCGAGAATAAGTAATGCGGATAATTTTAGGCTCAGTGTCTCCGCGGCGCAGGGAAATTCTCAGCTCGCTCGGACTTCGGTTTGAGGTCTTGCCGCCCGATATCGATGAAATTTGCGATACTCATTCTCCCGAGGAGTATGT
This sequence comes from uncultured Eubacteriales bacterium, assembly GCA_934486895.1. GTDB lineage: Bacteria > Bacillota > Clostridia > Oscillospirales > Acutalibacteraceae > RUG14109. The sequence goes on from CAKSQZ010000028.1 coordinate 9,652, forward strand.
CTGCAAGGTCAGTGCGGATAAGTCGAGGGCTGTTTATCTGCAAAACGGAAAGCCGCAGGGCGCACTTATCGTCACGGCGGACACCGCTGTTGCGATAGACGATGTGATCCTCGGAAAGCCCGAGTCGAAAGAGTCGGCGCGGCTGATGTTAAGTATGCTGTCGGGGAGAACTCACCGTGTCGTCACAGGGGTGACGGTGCGGCTCGGCGATGAAACGATCACCGAGTGCGAGCGCACGGATGTGTGTTTTCTGCCGCTCGGCGACGATGAGATCGAGCGGTATATTTCAACCGACGAGCCGTATGACAAGGCGGGCGGCTATGCTGTGCAGGGCATGGCAAAATCGTTTATTTCGGAGCTCCGGGGCGACTATAATAATGTCGTCGGTTTCCCCGATAAGCTGTTTTTGAAAATGGTACATATACTGCTCGGCCATGATCTGATCATCAAAACCGAATAAATCAAAAGACCGACTCGTAATGGGTCGGCTTTTTTTAACTTTAGCCCGCCCATTGCCATGGAGGGCAGGACGCGGGGAGTTTGTGCGGTGAGCAGCCTTTTGTACCCGACATTCGGTCGAGTATAAAAAGTCTGATAAGATATATCTACCCACGGCAAAGTGGCTCTGCCACCCGACAAGAAGATAGGTTCTTGTCGAGCATTGAGGGTTAAACAATATGATAACCAACCACGGCATAGCAGCTCTGCTGCCCCGACATTCGGTCGAGCGTGCAGAGCAGCTCTGCTGCCTATTGCCATGGAGGGCTTGCCGCCTCGGAGGGCGTGCCACACACGATTTGCGGTTCGTGATTTTGAACAATAAACAGACGATGATTTTTTACAATTCGCTGAAATTAACTGATAAGCCTAAAAACGAAGTAAATTTTGAAGAATTTTTATTGAAAAAATAAACAGAGGTTGATATAATAGATTTGAACTGTTGTAAGATGTTTTCTTGCATAAAGTATAAAGGAGGATCTACATGAAAAGATTATTGTCCGTTTTCATTGCCACGATCATGGTCGTTTCGACACTGTATTGCGGCGCCGTTGTATCCAAGGCGGATACCACGGTCAGTGATTGGTCAAGCGGCATGAGCAATGTTACCCTGGTTGGTGATAAGGTATCGGCTCAGGTCGCTGATTTTTCCGGCAAAAAAGCCCTCGAGGTCAAGCTGCCCAACACATATGATAACTATGTTGAGGATAACTATGCCAAGATCGCCGTCAATCTTGCCGGCGCAACCGATGTTTCGGTCGAGAACTGCTTTTCCGGCTGGAACTCGAAGAAAGGCCACATCGGTATCGAGGTAGGAGGCTCTCTTTATTGGGACAGCCAGTATGATGATGGTATCATTGTAAAGAGCAGCACAACTCTCAATACCATAAAGCTTGTCGGCAGAAAGTTCCATAAGCTTTCCGGCGGCAAGTTCAATGGTTCGTCTCCGGCGGAGACTCTCAACATCACAGCTGCAACTATACCGCAGATAACATCTATCCTTGTTAAGCCGATCAACCATCAGGATGCGATGAAGATCTATGTCGGCGATATCGTTGCGGTCGGCGGCTCGTCCGCTCCGGCGACAACCACAACAACCAAACCGGCAGCTACTACTACAACAACAAAGCCGGCGGCTGTTACAACAACAACCACAAAACCGGCTTCATCGTCGACAGAAACAACTTACGCGATCAAAGACAATGTTGACAAATTCAAGATCAACGGCCGTTATAACAGCACTTCTGCCGGCGCTGAGGTTGACTGGTCCGGCGCAGGCATTGAGTTCTCTGCCAACTGCAGCGGCGATGTCAAGGTAAAGCTCGCTTACACAAGCAGAACAGATGTTTATTTCACAGCTTATGTGGACGGCGTTCGCGTTAATCAGAGATTCCAGTCCACTTCCGCAAACGGCGGCACAACATGGACTATTGCGACAGGACTCGCACAGGGCAACCACACTTTCAAGATCGCAAAGCAGTCCAGTGCGGCTACATGTAATGTTATCGAATCGGTAACTCTTAAAGGTACTCTTAACGCAAAACCTGCCAATAAAAACGGTTATATCGAAGTTATCGGCGACTCTATTTCCTGCGGTGTCGGCAACCTCGGTCAATACACATCTCAAAACGGTTTTGAATCCACCGATGCAACTCAGTCTTATGGCTATCTTGCTGCCGACAGACTCAATTCCGATGTATCTATCGTCGCTCTCGGCGGTATCGGTATCAGAGGAACATACATCGGCGTCAGAATGGAAGATGTATATCCGTACACAAGCTATTACAGAAGCTCTACAACTGCTTATTCGTTCAGCCGCAAGCCTAATGTCGTTGTCCTCAACCTCGGCACAAACGACGTCGGACTTTACGGTTCTATAAGCGACGAAGCAAAACGCGCTGAATTCCTCAGTGAATTCAAAACAAAAGCTAAGAATCTTATCAATAATGTTCGCTCAAAGTATCCGAATGTTCCGGTCGTTTGGGCTTACAACATGATGAATACGGGCAATTTCGGCACAACAGATGCTATCACCGAAGTTATCAACGAGCTCGGCGGTGCAGGCAGCAACATTTATAAGCTCCAGCTCACAAGAGGAACAAGCGGCGGCGCAGGCCATCCTGCAGTTGCGGCACATGAATCTTCCGCAAAAACCCTCGCCGATTTCATAACTTCTAAAGGCTGGATATCCGGCACATCAACACCGACAACAACAACAAAGCCCGCAGCTACCACTACAACAACCACAAAGCCTGCAGCAACAACCACAACAACACAGGCTCCGACACCGTCGGGCAATCAGGTTCTCATCGACTGGGATAAGAACAACAACTACTATGCCGCAGGCAC
>CAKSQZ010000029.1 GCA_934486895.1 uncultured Eubacteriales bacterium
CATTGTTTTCGGTCGGTTTGATGATAGTTGTAATTTGACGCTTGAGACTATCGCAGAAATTATTAAAAACAAGGTGCCAAGCAATATTCCCGTCATCTTTGGAGCAGATTTCGGCCATGTCTTACCGATGATATCTTTTCCGATCGGAGGCACAGTGAGAATTCAGGCAAGCAAAAATAATGCGGAGATTTTCATTTTAAACCACTGAGCTGTCATAATATCATAAATCAAAATATCATTAAAAACAAAAAACGACGCAGATAATCTGTGTCGTTTTCGCTTGAGCGATTGCTTGTTTTGTTAAACCGTCAGCTATGGCAAATTACTGTTTCCGGAAACCGGACCGTTATAGTCGTTCCGTTCGCCGAGCTTTTCTCTACCGCAACCTCACCGCCATGCAGCTTAGCAATCTCCCACACAAGTGACAAACCCAGTCCCGCTCCTCCGTACTCACGGCTGCGGGATTTATCCACACGAAAGAAAGGCTGAAAAATGCTCTCTTGATACCGCTCCGGTATACCGTATCCGTTATCGGATATACGAATAACCAGGTTGTTTTCCTCTTCTGTTACCTTAAGCACGACCGCTCCGTTTCGGCGATTATACCGTATGGCATTTTCAGTCAAATTAAAGAGAAGGCGATATATCAGTGTGTCGCTGCCGATCATAGTGCCGTCGCCGTCGGACTCAAGAATAACCTCTTTTCTTTCTGCCAGCGGAGCAAGATCTGCAAAAATCTCTTCAATCATAGGAGCTATTTCAATGCGATCGGAACACGGAACTGTGCGGAGTTCACTCATTTCCAGCAGAATTTTTGTCATCTGCGTCATCCGCTCTGTTTGCTCTTGCAGCAAGCGAAAAAAGTCTGCTGTTTCCGGTAGCATATCCGGGTGCTCGACAGAAAACAGCTCGAGCTGCGCCTGCATCAATGCAAGCGGTGTACGAAGTTCGTGAGCGGCATTTCCGGTAAACTGCCGCTGAGCGGCAAATCCGTCTCCGAGGCGGTCAAGCATCTGATTAAAGGAAGTGCTGAATCGGCGGAACTCCGGCAAAACCTCTTCATTTATCTTCATATCCGCAAGATTATTCGGCTGCACTTTTTCCACCTGAGACGCAAAGGTACGCAGCGGCTTCAAAGCGCATCCGCTGACAAAATACGCCAAAATACCGCTGAGCAACATCACCGCTGCTGTGATGCACCAATTTGTGATGACAAATGAATCCTGTGCTCCGTGAATAACAATCGTCAGATCCCGATCGACCTCTTCACTCTCCGGATCAAAAAAATCGGATTCTCCTTTGTCTGTATCGCCGTAATCCGAAATGTATGTACCGATGGAATCCATATAATGCCTGCCGGACCCGCTGAGCAGGCAGTTCATAGCAATGCATGCTGCGCCGATAAGAAGAACCGTCATTATGGTGATGCGCCATTGCAGAGAAAGTTTTTTCATAATATTTCCTCCATAACATATCCCTCGCCGATACGATTGCGAATAGGATCAAACCCGAGCTCAGCACGCAGTTTTTTTCGCAGAGAGGAAATATGCACTCTGATCGAGTTACTGAAACTATCCACACTGTTGTCCCACACATGGTCGATAAGTTCCTCTTGACTCACCGGACGCCCCTGATTAAGCAGCAAATATTCTAGGATGCCTATCTCTTTTCTTGTAAGCACCAGTTCCCTTCCTGCTGCCGCAGCGGTACGCGCCTTGGTATCAAAAGTGATTTTTCCGCAGGTCAGCACTAGATCGCTCTGTGTAAAGCGACGCCTGGTCAGGCTGCGTATTCTTGCCTCCAGCTCCTCCAAATGAAACGGCTTTGCCAAATAGTCATTGGCTCCGGCATCGAGCCCGTCGACCTTATCGGCGACTTCACTGCGGGCCGACAGAATCAGCACACATGTATCTCTGTCTGTTTGCCGCAGCGTCTTCAGAACCGTCATGCCGTCTGTCTTCGGCAGATTCAGATCCAACAGCACGAGATCATATCGCTCGACATCAAGCAGCTCGAGCGCTTCATTTCCGTCATAGCAAAAATCGACGCTGTATGCATTACGGCGCAGACTGCGCACAATCGTCTTGCAAAGAGCACGCTCATCTTCTATTACTAATATACGCATAAAAGCTCCTTTTCATTTTATGGTTTTTAATTATTGCAGGCAGTGAAAAAAACAATGATCCCTTTGGCTTTCAGTGTCTGATCACTATTCTTGCCTGAAGAATGAACAAACCATACCGATCCACAAGCCGACAATAACTGTACTATGATTATAACACACAGACATAAGATTTTTGTTAAGTTTTTGTTCCGAATGAAGATTTTATATTTTCGAGCTACACACAGATCATGTTGAACAAAGTGATTCGGCTGTGTCTGGGGTGTGATAGAATTATGTTCACCGTGTGCCTCGGAGCTGCAAACTGCCGCCGAGAAAGCCTGATTTTATACGAATTTGTGCGATGAATTAGTGAAAAACGGCATATCCTTAATTTTCATTCGGATACGCCGTTTTATCAATTATGTATTCTCTCAACAGACTGTTTTATTGTTTCAAAGCAATTTATTTTTGATTGTAAAAGCTCAACATCTTCTGTGAACTTCTTGCTTTCAAAATAATCGGAGCTTTTATATCCGAGCTCGGAATAATCAAACTTTTTATATCGATCGTCTTCAAATATCGCAGAGTCGATCACTGTGACCTTCTGCTGCATTTCGATCAGATCGGAAAGCTCTTTTTTCAGTTCGTCTATCTTCTTTTGAACGTCGAGCAACGTTTGTTCCACAATATTTTTATCCATTAGCTCACCCTCAGTCTCCGAACATATTTTTCAGCTTATCGAAAAAGCGTTCGCGCTTTTTATAGTTGCCGGGTTTTTTGATCTCATCGAATTTCTTTAAAGCTTCCTTTTGCTCGCCGGAAAGATTTTTCGGGATCTCGACCACTATATTGACATACTGATTGCCGCGGCCTGTTCCGCCGAGACGCTTAATGCCCTTGCCCGAGAGCTTGAATTCATCGCCCGGCTGCGTGCCCTCGTGGATCTTGAACTTGACTTTACCGTCAAGTGTCGGAACGGTTATTTCATCGCCGAGAGCTGCCTGAACAAATGTTACGGGAATATCACAATAGACATCAAAACCATTGCGCTCGAACACAGGATGCGGGCGGACATTGACATTGATATGAAGATCGCCGGACGGACCGCCGTTTACACCTGCATCGCCCTGACCTCTGACATTGAGAGTCTGATCGTCATCGATACCGGCGGGAATATTGACAGTGTGCGTCTTTGTGACATTGACTCTGCCGCTTCCCGAGCATTTCGGACACGGAGATTCGATCTTTTTGCCCTTGCCGCGGCACTCCGGACAAACCTGCTGAGTCTGCATTACGCCGAACGCTGTGCGCTGAGTTGCCATGACGCGGCCTGTGCCGTTACAACGCTGACAGGTCTTGACCGATGTGCCTGCCTTTGCGCCTGAGCCGCCGCATTCCGAGCAGTTTTCAACATGGGTGAACTTGATCTCTTTCTGACAGCCCTTTGCCGCTTCTTCAAAAGACAGCATAACGGAAGCCGCGGTGTCGGCTCCTCTTCTCGGTGCGTTCGGATCGGAGCGTCTTCCGCCGCCGAATCCGCCGCCGAAAAAGCTGCCGAAAATATCGCCGAGATCTCCGAAATCGGAAAATCCGCCGAATCCGCCGCCCTGGCCGCCGCCTGCACCGAAGTTAGGATCGACTCCGGCATGGCCGAACTGATCATAGCGAGCTTTTTTCTCGCTGTCTGACAGCACTTCGTATGCCTCGTTGACTTCCTTAAACTTTGCCTCAGCCTCTTTGTCGCCGGGATTAAGATCCGGATGATATTTTTTTGCCTGCTGCCGGTATGCTTTTTTTATCGTGGCTTCATCGGCGTTTTTGTCAACGCCTAAAACCTCGTAATAATCCCGCTTGTCTGCCATATACAATCTCCATTCCTGCAAAACTCATGCGAGCCCCCTTGCGGGGGCTTGTGAGTTTATTTTTTATCATCGTCCGCTTCGGTGAACTCAGCGTCGTAAACATTAGAATCGTTGCCGCCCTGAGCGCCTGCATTGGGATCGGCATTCGGCTGAGCGCCTGCCTGCTGAGCCTGAGCCTCTTTATACACCTTTTCGGAAACGGTGTAGAGTGCTTTCTGAAGAGCCTCCTGCTTAGCTTTGATAGCTTCTGTGTCGGTTCCCTTGAGGGCTTCTCTGAGGTCGTTGCAAGCTGTGTTTACAGAATTCTTTTCATCTTCCGTGAGTTTATCGCCGAGATCCTTAACGCTCTTTTCAGCCTGATAGATCATCTGATCGGCATTGTTGCGCAGATCGACATCTTCACGACGCTTTTTATCCTCGCTCGCATACTGCTCAGCTTCATGAACAGCTTTTTCGATATCTTCCTTAGACATCGAAGTGTTGGAAGTTATGGTGATAGTCTGTTCCTTGCCCGTGCCCTTATCCTTAGCGGATACATGAACAATGCCGTTTGCATCAATATCGAATGTTACTTCGATCTGCGGGATTCCGCGAGGTGCGGGAGCAATACCGTCGAGGTGGAACACACCGAGTGTTTTATTATCCTTAGCAAATTCACGCTCGCCTTGAAGTACATGGATCTCAACAGAAGTCTGACCGTCCGCCGCAGTCGAGAAGATCTGGCTCTTCTTTGTCGGGATGGTTGTGTTTCTGTCGATAACCTTTGTGGAAACGCCGCCCATTGTTTCGATACCGAGTGACAGCGGAGTTACATCGAGCAGGAGCAGTCCCTTGACATCGCCGCCGAGGACACCGCCCTGAATAGCCGCGCCGATCGCGACACATTCATCGGGATTGATACCCTTGAACGGGTCTTTGCCGATAAACTCTTTGATCGCATCGTTTACAGCCGGAATTCTCGAAGAACCGCCGACCATGAGAACCTTGGAGATCTCATTCTTTTCGAGTCCCGCATCGGACAGAGCCTGACGAACCGGACCCATTGTTGCTTCAACAAGGTCTGCTGTAAGTTCATTGAACTTAGCTCTTGTGAGTGTTGCCTCATAGTGCTTCGGACCTGTCTGGTCGGCTGTGAGGAACGGCAGATTGATATCGACCGATGTAACGCCGGAAAGGTCGATCTTTGCTTTTTCGGCAGCTTCCTTGATACGCTGCATTGCCATTTTATCGCCGGAAAGATCGATGCCGTTCTGAGCTTTGAAATCGTTTACGATATAGTCCATAATACGCTTATCAAAGTCATCGCCGCCGAGACGGTTGTTACCTGCGGTCGCAAGAACTTCCTGAACACCGTCGCCCATTTCGATGATCGAAACATCAAATGTACCGCCGCCGAGGTCATATACCATTACTTTTTGATCGGAGTCTTTATCAACACCGTATGCAAGAGCTGCTGCTGTCGGCTCATTGATGATACGCTTTACATCGAGACCTGCTATTTTACCTGCATCCTTAGTTGCCTGACGCTGAGCGTCTGTGAAGTATGCGGGAACTGTGATAACAGCTTCTGTTACAGGCTGACCGAGATACGCCTCTGCATCTGCCTTGAGCTTTTGCAGAATGATTGCGGAGATCTCCTGCGGAGTGTACTTTTTGCCGTCTATATCAACAGTGTAGGAAGTGCCCATTTCACGCTTGATAGAGGAAATGGTGCGATCCGGATTTGTTATAGCCTGACGCTTTGCGACCTGACCGACAAGACGCTCGCCGTTTTTTGAGAACGCTACTACGGACGGCGTTGTGCGGGCGCCCTCTGCATTTGCGATAACGACAGGATCGCTGCCTTCGATAACAGCGACGCATGAGTTTGTGGTTCCAAGGTCAATACCGATTATTTTTCCCATAAAAATTCATCCTTTCAATGTTAAAAAGCAAATTAAAAATAAGTTTATATCAATCGCAATTCGCGACTTTTACCATTGCATGGCGGATCACGGTGTCCCCCAGACGGTAGCCCTTTTGAAGCACCTGAACGACGGTATTTTCACCGACAGAATCATCATCCACCTTCATGACAGCCTGATGGAAATTAACATCAAACGGCTCGTTTTCGGGATCGATCTCCTCTAGTCCGAGCTTATGGAGAGCGTCTGTCAAGCCCTTGACTGTCATTGTGATCCCTTTTGCATAGTCTGCCGACTGATCATCTGCGGAAAGAGCGCGCTCGATATTATCGAGCGACGGGATAAGCTCTTTGATCGTGCTCGCTTTGACAAGCTCTGTGAGCTTTTCTTTATTCTGATTTTCGCGCTTTTTATAATTATCGAATTCCGCCGCTTTTCTGAGCAACATATCATCGCGATCTGCAACCTGTTTTTCAAGTTCTTCGATCTTCGTTTTGAGCTCAGTCACCTCTTTATTGGGTTTCTTTTTAGAGGCCTTTTTCATTTCTTTCTGCTCTGCCTGTTCCGGAGAACCGGTTGCGGCTGTGTCTTTTTCGTTTTCCTGCATTAAATTCAGTCCTTTCACTGCATATCGCGTTTGAAGCGGTCGGTCAGATACCTGCCGAGCGACTCTTTGAAATATAGCACGCTCGGAATTATTGTTTCATAGTTCATTCTGTCGGGTCCGAGAATACCGATCGCACCGACATTTTGACCGCCGAGCTTATACTTTGTTACGATCAGTCCCGAGCTTTTAAGAGCTTTTTCACCTGTTTCGCTTCCGAGAATGACCGTTATTTCGCCGCCTGCCTGCGAAAGCATATTGCAAACCGACGGTTCGTTATGAAGATAATCAAGCAGCGGTTTTAGCTTATCACTGCCGTACTCCCTGTGAGAAAACAGATTAGCCTGACCTTTCAGCTTAACTCGGGCTTGATTTAGCTCCTCAACCATTTCACTTGCGGTGTAGACCGCGGGCATTGCATAGAGTGCGTCTTCTCCGAGACCGATAAGCATATTCTGCATTGAAGCGGCATTGACCGAATCAAGCGGTCTGCCGACAAGTGTTTTGGCAAGGCATGCATCTATTTTTGACAGAAAATCCGCATTTATTTGCCGATCAAAGCGGCAAAAACGGCTTTTTATGATACCTGCCGTTGTGACGAACATCAGCACGGCCGTGTATTTATCTATCGGAACAAGCCGCACACGGTAAACTTTAAGCTCACTGCCCTGCGGAGGCGTCAGCATTGAAACACAGCCTGTTATATCCGCGAGCGCACTGCATGCTGAATCGAGCAGTTCTTCGGGATCCTCCTGTGCGCCGGGAAACAAGCTGTCGATCGCTCGCTTGGCGTTTTCATCAAGCTTGCACTCCGGGATCAGCTTATGAATAAAATACTGATAGCCGAGAGAGGTCGGGATTCTGCCTGCCGAGGTGTGCGGCTGGCAAAGAAGCCCTGCTTCGCAAAGCCGGTTCATAGATGAACGGATCGTCGCCGGAGAGAGATTCAAGCCGTGGTCGTCTCTAAGTGTTTTCGAGCCGACAGGTTCACCGTTTAAAATGTATGAACGGATAACGATATTAAGAATTTCAAGATCTCTGTTTGAAAGCTTCATTATCCATTCCTCTTTTCTTTCTCTTTTTGTTAGCACTCTTTCACTCCGAGTGCCAACAAGTATAATCTACCACTCTTTTGCGCTTTTGTCAATAGGCAATTTGTAAAATAAATATGAACATTTTGACCAATTTTGACTTTAATCAATGTATAAGTGCCGCTTTTCGGTCAAAAATATGATAAACGCATATCGAAAGGACGGTTTTTATGAACGAAGAAACAAATATCGAACAGAAAGAAACGAGCAGAAAAAAGGCGAGTATATACATGACTATCGGCGTTTGTGTTATTGCACTGGCACTCGGAGTGTGGTCTGCGATGACTCAGCCTGATATGAAAAACGGTGCCGAAGCAAAGACCGAAAAGCAAACTGTGCAAACAACGACCCTAACGGCAAAGGCGGCGGAAAACAAGATCACGGGGCAGACTGTCGGAACAACAAAGCGGACGCAAAGCAAGACCGCCGAGAAAAAAACCGAAAAAACCACCAAAAAAAGCGCTGTCGCAAAATACTTCATTATGCCGATAGGCGGTGAAACGATAAAGAAATTCAGCGCGTCCGAGCTCCAGTTTTCAAAGACCTACGGTGATTGGCGGCTTCACACCGCCGTTGACATCAAAGCGGATACGGACACTGCCGTGAATGCGTCGGGCGACGGAAAAGTAACCGACGCATATGAAGACTCAAAGCTCGGAAAGGTCATAGTAATCGATCACGGCAACGGTATTGTCGGATACTACTGCGGGCTGAAATCATTCGGCGCACGAAAAGGCGACATTGTCGGTGCCGGCGATAAGATAGGCGTTGCAGGAACTGTTCCCTGCGAAGCGAAGGACGGGACACATCTTCATTTTGAAATGAAACAAAATGAGAAATGTATTGACCCGCAAAAGCTTTGGCGTGCTGAATAATCCTATCAAGACGGGCATATACTGTTATCAGAGCTCCCGAAGCGTTTAGGAGCAAAAAACGACCTGTGTCAGATCCTAAGATCCGGCACAGGCCGTTTTATTATTTGTTATGAAAGCAATGCTCTGTCGTTTGAAAACTCTCTTCCGCTGAGCTTCGAGAACGCCTCAAGCAGATCTTCAACAGTGAGCTTTTTCTTTTCTTCACCGCTGACATCGAGAATTATCTTACCGTCGTTCATCATGATAAGACGGTTGCCGTGAGTGATAGCGTCACGCATATTGTGAGTTACCATAAGAGCGGTGAGATTACCGTCCTCGATGAATTTATCGGAGAGCGCGAGCACCTTTGCGGCTGTTTTCGGGTCAAGTGCTGCTGTGTGTTCATCGAGCAGCAAAAGCTTCGGCTTTCTGAGCACCGCCATGAGCAGCGTTATTGCCTGGCGTTGACCGCCGGACAAAAGACCGACCTTTGTTGTAAGTCTGTCCTCAAGGCCGAGATCGAGATGAGAAAGGATCTCTTTAAACTGATCCCTTTCGGAACGCTTGATAGACCAGCCGAGACCTCTGTGACAGCCTCTGCGGTTCGCGAGAGCAAGGTTTTCCTCGATCCACATATCAGCGGCGGTACCCATCATAGGATCCTGAAAAACTCTGCCGATAAACTTTGCACGCTTATGCTCGGAAAGTCCCGTGACATCAACGCCGTCGATCGTGATCGAGCCGCTGTCCACCGGATAGACGCCTGCGATCATATTGAGCATGGTGGATTTACCTGCACCGTTACCGCCGATGACTGTGCAAAAATCACCGTCGTTTAATGTGAGATTCAAGCCCTGAAGCGCTCTCTTTTCATTTATTGTACCCGCATTAAAGGTTTTGTGTACATTCTTAATTTCAAGCATTACTGTACCTCCTTTTTGCGGTTCTGTCTGCGTCTGATGCGATCCTGCGCTTTGGATTTCCAATAGGGGAAGCCGAGGAAGCAGGCAACGACTATTGCAGAGAAGAGTTTAAGATCGTTTGCATTCATACCGAGCTGCATGACAAGCGTTAGAACGATATAGTAGATAATACCGCCGAATACCGCCGCAAGCAGTCTGAGTGCAAAGTTTTTGAAGAACGATCCGAATATAACATCACCGATAATAACTGCGGCAAGCCCGATAACGATCGCACCGCGGCCCATGTTGACATCGGCGAAACCCTGATACTGAGCAAGCATTGCACCTGACAGCGCCACGATACCGTTGGAAATGACAATACCGATTATCTTGTTCACATTGGTGTTGATACCGTTTGCGCGAGCCATTGCGAGGTTATTACCCGTTGCTCTGAGAGAATGACCGATCTCGGTGCCGAAGAACCAATAAAGCAAAATGATAAGCACAACTGTGAAAATCCCGCCGATGATGATAGTTTTGGTGATATCTTTAAGCGAGAACAAAACATCAAAACTGCCTACAAGCGACATATTCGCCTTGCCTGACATGATCCTGAGGTTAACGGAATAAAGAGCAAGCTGAGTTAAGATACCCGAAAGCAGTGCCGGAATGCCGAACTTTGTGTGGAAAATGCCTGTTACAAGTCCCGCAGCACAACCTGCGACAAGTGACAAAAGCATAGACACCCAAACATTCATTCCGTTTGTCATACAAACGACAAGAACTGCGCCTCCCGTTCCGAACGAGCCGTCCACCGTGAGGTCGGCAATGTCGAGTATCTTATATGTAAGATAAACGCCTATCGCCATAACACCCCAGATTATACCCTGTGCAACAGCGCCGGGCAACGAGCTGATAAATGACATCATAAAATATTTCCTCTCTTACAAGCAATAAGGCGGTCGCCCGCCTTATTGTTTAGATTTTGTTAAATTGCGATTTTATTCAGCCGAAGTATCGATCTCGGTGTAGCCTTCGGGGATTGTGATTCCGAGGTTCTCAGCGCGGGATTTGATATACTTCTTTGTGAGATTTTCCGAATATGTGATTTCAAGATCGCCTGCGTTTTTGCCGTTTACAAGGATATCATAAGCAAGCTCGCCTGCTTTTTTACCGAGGTCATAGTAGCTGATGGAAAGTGTTGCAACACCGCAGCCCTTGCAAATGCCCTCTTCGCCTGCGAATACCGGGATCTTTGCGGGAGCGGCGATGTTATCGATAATACCGCTGCTCGATGCTGCTGTGTTATCTGTCGGGATATATATAGCGTCGCCCTCGCTGACAGCTTTTTGAGTGATAGTTGCAAGGTCATTGGAATCGGCAAACGGGAATTCCTTGCTCTTGATTCCGAGCGAATCGAAATTCTTTGCGATCTCGGTTGCCTGATACTTTGAATTCGCCTCAGCCGAGCAATAAAGGATAGCAACCTGCTTTACATCGGGCTTGAGCTCTTTAACCATCTGAGCCTGCTGATCGAGCGGAGCAAGATCGCAGGAACCCGTGATATTTTTGCCTGCCTTACCTGTCCAATTGGAGATGTTAAGAGCGGTTGCATAGTCTGTTACGGATGTACCGACGATCGGAATAGTATCTGTTGCTGTTGCAGCCGCCTGAAGGGCGCCTGTTGCATTGGCAAGAATAAGATCGACATTTGAAGAAACAAACTGGTTTACGATAGTCGAGCAGTTTGTGCTTTCGCCTGCGGCGTTCTGCTCATTAAACTTGACCTTATCTCCGAGCTTTTCGGTGAGATAATCCTTAAAGCCTTTTGTTGCGGCGTCAAGCGCGGTGTGCTGGACAAGCTGGCAGATGCCGATATTATACACCTTGCCTTCTGCGGAACTGCCGCTATCCGCGGAATCACCGCAGCCGGACATTACAACGGCAGATACAAGCGCAAGCGATGTAAGAGCCGCCACAAGCTTTTTGATCTTCATAAAAACCATTCTCCTCTTTTTGATAAATCATAAAGAAAACTTTATATTTGCAGTATATCACTTTAAAGCAGTAATGTCAAGAACTTTTTTGGCAGGAAAAACATTGACAAACCGCTTTTCGGCATTTATTATTGTTATATAGGATCTTAATGAGAAAGGAATGGGTGTTATAAAAAGCAGGCTATTTATTGTTGTTCCCTGCTTCAATGAAGAGCAGGTTCTGCCGGAGACCGCAAAGCGGCTGAAGCAAAAGCTTTTGTCGCTTGAAAACAGCGGTGTTATTTCCGATAGCAGCCGTGTTTTATTTGTAGACGACGGCTCGGATGACAAGACATGGGAGATAATAAGCGCTCTTCATTCCGATGACAGAATGTTCTGCGGAATAAGCCTGAGCCGAAATGAGGGGCATCAGAACGCACTTGTTGCAGGTCTTTTTGAAGCGGCAAAGCACGCCGACGCGATTGTATCAATGGACGCTGATTTACAGGACGATATAAACGCGATCGACAAGATGATAAAAGAATATCAAAACGGATGCGACATAGTCTACGGTGTGAGAAGCAACAGAAAGTCGGACAGCCGGTTCAAGCGGTCGAGTGCAGGGGCTTTTTATCGACTTATGAATTTCTTCGGCGCTAAGACAGTTTGCAACCATGCCGATTTCAGGCTGATGAGCAAAAGAGCGGTAGAGGCTCTCGAACAGTTTCGCGAGGTCAATCTCTTTCTGCGCGGGATAGTTCCGCTGATCGGATTTAAGACAGCGGTCGTTGAATACGAGCGGCAAAAAAGGTTTGCCGGAAAAAGCAAATATCCGCTTAAAAAGATGGTGTCGTTTGCGGTGGACGGGATAACATCTTTCAGCATAAAGCCGATAAGATTTGTAACACTGCTCGGATTTCTGATCTTGCTTGCGAGTCTCGGAATGCTGATATATGCGCTTGTTTCTTATTTCAACGATGCTGTGAGAGGCTGGTCGAGTATACTGATCTCGATTTGGGGAATAGGAGGGCTGATCCTTTTCTCGATCGGCATTATAGGCGAATATATCGGCAAAATCTATCTCGAATCCAAAGCGAGACCGAGATATTTTATAGAAAAAACACTTATAGACG
>CAKSQZ010000030.1 GCA_934486895.1 uncultured Eubacteriales bacterium
GAAAAGATTGAACGACCATGCTCCGACAAAAAATACAAACACCGCAGCGACAGTAGCAAATCTGACGCCGACTTTCGACTGAGAACGGGATCTCGCTTTTGTCTTTGTGCGCTGTTTTTTTACAGGCAGAGGAATAACAGTTGCTCGGCGTGCAGGACTTGCTGCCGGAATAGCTCTTGCTGCCCCGCTGTAATCATACTGCATAGTTCCTCTTCCCTTCTTCTTTGGATTTTTTACAATTTCTCGACAGCCCTCAGCTTTGCACTTCGGCTTCTCGGATTATCACTCAGTTCCTGCTCGCCCGCTGTTACCGGCTTACGGAATATCTGCTTTGCTCTCGGCTTTTTGCCGCACACGCACACCGGAAAGTCCGGCGGACAGGTGCAACCACTGCAAAATGCGGCGAATGCCTGCTTTACAAGCCTGTCTTCTGCGGAATGGAAGGTTATGACCGAAAATCTTCCGCCTGCAGCCAGTCTTTCAAAGCCGTCGTTCAGTGCTCTTTCTTCTTCGCCGAACTCATCGTTCACGGCTATTCTGAGCGCTTGGAACACCTTTCTTGCCGGATGTCCGTCGCGCCGAAGTTTCGGCGGATAACATTCCGACACGAGCGACGCCAGCTTTAAAGTGGTGTCGATCGGGGATACTACCCTTTGCTCGACTATCCTGCGGGCGATCCTGCCTGCAAAACGCTCATCGGCATATTTTATGAATATGTCAGAGAGCTCTCTTTCGCCGAGCGTGTTCACAAGATCTTCGGCGCTGACTCCGCTGTCGCTCATTCGCATATCGAGCGGAGCGTCATAATGATAGGAAAAGCCGCGGTCAGCGGTGTCGAGCTGATGGGACGACACGCCGAGATCGAGCAAAAAGCCGTCGATCTTATCTATTTTTAAACTGTCCAGTATTTCATTTATCTGTGAGAAACGGGCGTTTACGACCGTTACATTTTGAAATTCGCCGAGGCGTTGTGCCGCCGCTTTGACAGCGGAAGGGTCACGGTCTATCGCGATGAGTCTGCCGCCGTTTAAGCGCTTTGCGATCTCATAGGAATGTCCGCCTCCGCCTGCGGTACCGTCAACATAAATTCCGTTCGGCTTGACATTCAGCGCATCGACCGCTTCGTTCAGCAATACACTCTTATGAGAAAATTGCTCGCTCATTAAATTTCACCGAGGATATCAAAAACATCCTCACGCTTGGATTCAACATTGAATTTTTCCCAATCGCTGCTCTTCCAGATCTCAATGCAGTCGTCTGCGCCGATAAGCGTTACATTGTCGCCGGCTTTTGCGCCGATAATATCGCGAAGTGTCTGCGGCAGGAGAACTCTGCCCTGTGAATCGAGAACGGTGTTGATAGCACCTGAATACAGATATCTGCGGACGGCGCGCGCCTGAGCCATTTTGAGCCCGGCGATCTTTTCGGTGAGCTTGTCCCAGACATCGATCGGAAAAATACAAAGGCAGGGCTGATCGTCTACAGGACGGGATACCACAAAGTTTTCGCCGAGCGAGCCTCTGAGCTTAGCAGGAATTGCAACTCTGCCCTTAGGATCGATATTATGGTAATAAGTGCCCGATAACATATCATGCCCTCCTTTCTGATTTTTTAACATCAAGTTCGTTTATGTGGAAAACTATGTGGAAAACTGTGAAAATCCACACTTTGCAACACATATAATCCACTTTGCGCTACTTTTAATGTAATTATACAAGGAGAACAGCGTTTTTTCAAGATAAATTTAAAAATTCGTTAACATTTATTTTAAGCATTGCTGCTTAGAGCCATGCTTAAACTATATATTGAACATATAAAATTTACTATACTATATATAGATAAAAGTAAAAGAACAAATGTTCTTTACACCTGTTAAGCAACGGTTTTCTAAGAACATTTGTTCTTTTATGCTATAATTTAAAGATCAAACAGCTTGCTGAGAACGCCCGATTTTCGCGGCTGACGGTTATGCGGCGGATCATAATTCACAAGCACCAGCTCATCACCGAACACTTCCACACAGCACCACGGTATTATAAGGTCGTCTTCCCTGCCGATAAGCCCGAAAAAACGGCGTTTTCCCAGCACAATTATCGACTCCGCAGAGCCTGTGCAGGTGTTTATCTCCACATCGCCGACGTTGCCGAGCCGCGAGCCGTCTTTGATGCAGATGACTTCCTTTTCATAAAGTTCTCCGATCCTTGCTATCATTATACTCGCCTCCTGCTTTTCATAAAAAGATATGCATAATCTGCATTTCTTATGCTGAGATTTGAATTGAAAAACCTATTGGGATATATTATAATATACAAAGAGGTGTTGATATGAAAAAGATAATTTGTCTGATGATAGTTTTATCGGTCTTGTTTTCGTTTTGCGCGGGTGCGGAGAGCTACTCCTTGAACGGAGCCGATCTCAGCTTTGAAAGCGCCAACGATCTGATGACTCATTATGTGACCAAAGACGGCTCTGCCGCAAGGATACTCAATTCCAACAAGCTTTATAAAGTTGACACGGCGACTTCAAAAGCAAGCGTTGAACACGAGTTTCCCGCTTCTCAGTACAACTTCGATATAAACGGCGGTTACTACGGTTCACAGTCATATCCGCAGGCGTATCTCGATAATGAAAACGGGCTTCTCTACTACGCCTGCAACTCTTACAGAAACACTTATTCCGAAGATGAGACAATAAATGTTGCGGTGTATGACCTTGAGGGCGGAAAGGAGCTCCGATCCGTTCAGATAAAGGGACATATTATGAATTCTGTCGGCGCGGATCGTTCGGGCAGGATTTTTATTGCAACGGACGATTATTCAAAGACGGACGGCGAGTCGAGCTCGCTTATAGTTTTGAACACCGACGGCAGTGTTGCTTTTACCGCGGCGACCGAGTATCCGATAAACGAGTTTTGCGGTTTTCTGCAAAACGGCACTTTTTTCTATATTGATGAATACATGGCTTACAGCGCATACGGTTATGCAAATCTGATGGGCAGGCTGAGAGAGGCAAAATTTGACGGCAAGAGCGCAAGCTTTGAGGACGGTTATCTTTTCTATGCGAAAAACATCTATTTTGCAAACCGCCGCGATCCTATTGAGATACTGAACGACAAATATCTTGTGACTGCAAGCGGACAGGTGATCCCGACCGACAGCATTAATGACAAGAGCTACTCTTTGGCGCTTTACGCCGAAAATGATCTTGAAAAAGGCGACGATGATTTTATTTACACGGCAGGCTCGAATATGCTTTACAATGCCGACAGCATCTATGCACTGAGTAATAACAGCACAATTATCAAATACGATTTGAACACCGAAGAGAAAAAGGAATTCTATACTTCTTCAAAATACATTTTCAATATGAGGCTCAGAGGCGACTGCATTTACGCGCTTGAGACTGATAAGAACAGCTTTTATTATGAAATAATACCGCTTTCGGATTTTAAAAAGATAACCCTGCAAAAATACAATATGAATGATTTCAGCGTTTATTCCGGCAGGACTAAAGCCGATATTGTGAAAAGGTTTTCTAAGGCTGTGCCTGCTGTTCCGAATGCCGGATTATCGGACACCGCGGGATCGGCGACCGCGCCTTATGCAGAGAGTATTATGAACGATCAGGCAAAATCAACGGCGCTTAATCTTACAAACTATTACCGCTGGCTCGGCGGACTCACAAAGCTCGGATCTGCCGATGATGAGACATGGGCTAACGCCGCAAAGGGCGCTGTTTTGCTTCAGGCGTCCGGCTTCAGTCACTCGCCCGATCAGCCTGCGGACATGGATGATGATTTTTATAATGCGGCGAAGAGTGCAACGCAAAACAGCAATATTGCGATGAACTATATATCGGGGCAAAATAAACTGCTTTACTCCATTCGTCAGTTTATGAACGACAGCGGATACACCATGCCCGGGCACCGCACGAACTTTTTAATGCGGAATGCGACCACTGTTGCATACGGCGCTTTCTCGCGTTATATGTGTCAGACGGTGGGGTATGACGGCAATCCGAACGAACTCGGAACCGCAAAAGCCGACAACAATGAGGCGGCTTACGCTTGGCCGAGTCCGGGATATTTCCCTGCGGAAGAAATATCGTCCGATGCTTACTGGACGGTGAATTTAAACACCGACAAGCTGGATCTTTCAAATCTCGCTCTTAAAGTTAAGATAACCGATCTTAATACAAACGAAGTTTTTGAGCGAACTTCCTCGTCGACCGGACTTTACGCGACGACGTATTGGGGCAGATTTATCAGCTTTGCGCCGCCCGACTCGGCAAAAGACGGTTATGCAGGCAAGAAATACAGAGTTGAGATCACAAATCTTTCGGATGAAAATATCCTACCCGCTTCGCTGAGCTACACTGTTGACTTTTTCTCCTATGAGGGCAGATATGTGATAGACGGCAAGATTTACGACTGCGACGCCAACGGGAAGCTGACACTTATCGCCGATGCCAAGATTTTAAAGGGTGACGCAAACCTTGACGGTTCCGTTAATCTCGCCGATGTGAGACTGATGATCTCGTCGATCGCAAGCGATACTCCGCTCGATGATGTTGCTGCGGAAAATGCCGACCTGACTGGAGATAAAAGTGTTACGCTTGCGGATGTCAGAATGCTGATAAGTCTGCTGGCGCAAGGCGCGATTTAAGCGAAAAGAACCTGCTTTAAAGCAGGTCCTTTTTTGATTTTAAGCTTATTTTGCGAATTTTTCAGCGTACATTTTAATGCACTTTTTGATTATTTCACGCGCAGTCTTTGCTCCCTCAGCCTCATGCACTACCGTCTTTTTATTCTCAAGTGTTTTATAAACGGTGAAGAAATGGCGCATTTCACTGAAAATATGCTCAGGCAGTTCGCTGATGTCGGTGTACATATTATAATTCGGATCGTTATAAGGAATGGCGATTATTTTTTCGTCCATCTTGCCGGAATCAATCATTTTGATAACACCTATGGGATAACATCTCACAAGACTGAGGCTGTGTATCGGCTCACTGCAAAGCACAAGAACATCCAGCGGGTCTCCGTCGTCCGCATAGGTTCTGGGAATAAATCCGTAGCTTGCGGGATAATGTGTTGATGTGTAAAGAATACGATCGAGGATTATTGCGCCTGTCTCTTTATCAAGCTCATATTTACTCTTTGAGCCTTTTTCGATTTCGATAACTGCGATAAAATCTTCGGGATTTATTCTTTCGGAACTGACATCATGCCAAATATTGCTCATTGGGCTTTCCCCTTTCTTTTTATGATATCATTATACTAATTTTATATCGAAAAATAAAGATTTTTTTGCGAAATTAGTTGTATGTGAAAAAAATATATGTTATATTTATCATGTGATATTATTGAATTGGGGTTTTATATATGATCAGCAAACACATAAACGATCTTGTCGGCTATGCACTTAAAGTCGGGCTTATCAAGGATGACGACCGCATATGGGCGGTGAACCGTCTTTTGGAGATATTTAAAATCGATGATTTTGAGGAATGCGGAGATTTCGAAGACCGCGAGCTCGAGGACATCCTCAATTCTCTTTTAAACGAAGCTGAGGCGCTCGGGCTTATTGAAGCGGACTCGCCTGCTCAGCGTGATCTTTTCGACACAAAGCTGATGGGCGCATTGACACCGCCGCCCTCTGACATTATCGCGATTTTTAATGAGAAATATTCAAGATCGCCCAAAGAAGCGACCGATTGGTATTATGATTTTTCGCAGAACACCGACTACATTAGAAGATACCGCATTAAAAAGGATCTTAAATGGACTGCGGACACCGAATACGGAAAGCTTGATATAACAATAAATCTTTCAAAGCCCGAGAAAGATCCTAAGGCTATTGCTGCGGCAGGAAAAGCAAAACAAAGCGGTTATCCGAAATGCCAGCTTTGCATTGAGAATGTCGGATACGCGGGCAGACTAAATCATCCTGCCCGTCAGAATCACCGTGTTATCCCGATAACAGTCGATCATTCGGCTTGGTTTATGCAGTATTCGCCGTATGTTTACTATAATGAACACTGCATTGTTTTCAACGGCGAGCATACGCCGATGAAGATCGACCGCTCGGCTTTCAACAAGCTGCTTGATTTTGTTTCGGCTTTTCCTCATTATTTTGTCGGCTCGAACGCCGACCTGCCGATAGTCGGCGGTTCGATACTCAGCCACGAACATTTCCAGGGCGGTCATTATGAATTTGCTATGGCGAAGGCTCCGATCGAGCATGAGTTCTCTGTTTCGGGATATGAAAATGTGAAGTGCGGAATAGTCAAATGGCCGATGTCGGTAATTCGTCTTACCGGCAGCGACAGAGAAAGTCTTGTTGATCTTGCCGACCGCATACTGAGTGACTGGCGCGGCTATACCGATGAGAGCGCGTTTGTTTTCGCTCAGACAGACGGTGTGCCGCACAACACTATTACTCCTATCGCGCGAATGAGGAACGGAAAGTTTGAGCTTGATCTTGTTCTGCGGAACAACATCACGACAAAGGAACATCCGCTCGGAGTATTTCATCCGCACGCGCAGCTGCACCATATCAAGAAAGAAAACATCGGTCTTATTGAGGTTATGGGTCTTGCTGTTCTGCCGTCCAGACTCAAAGCTGAAATAGCTGAGCTTGGGGAATACATTGTGAGCGGCAAGGACATTCGTTCGAACAGCGTTATTGAAAAACACGCCGACTGGGTTGACGGTTTTAAAAAGAATTACGGCAGCATTACATCTGAGAATGTCGAAGAGATACTGCAATATGAGATCGGTCAGGTGTTCAGGCAGGTGCTCGAACACGCCGGCGTTTTCAAGCGCAATGACAACGGCAAAGCCGCTTTCATGAGATTTATCGATACGATCTGAAAATAAAAAGCTCCCCTGCATTTTAAAATGCAGGGGAGTTTTAATGTTATCAGAATGTGAACTGTTTGCCGAGCAGGCGGTTGATACGGTCAACCGGATCGAGCAGCTTGCTGATAGAATTATCAAGATTGAGTGTATCGACAAGCAATGCGACATACTTCGACATATTTACATTGCAATACCATTCCTTCTCCTCAAGTCCGGGCGGGCTGTAGATAAGGTTGGTCGTGAAGATCTTATCGATAATACCCTTTTCATAGTATTCATCGAACTTTGCAAATCCGTTGACAAACAGGCCGAATGTTGAGAAGATAAAAATTCTGCCTGCACCGCGGGATTTAAGCTGAGCCGCAACATCGAACATCGAACCGCCGGAAGCGATCATATCATCGACAACGATCATATCCTTGCCCTCAACGGAATCACCGAGGAACTCATGTGCGAGGATCGGATTCTTACCGTCGATAACAACAGAATAATCGCGGCGTTTATAAAACATACCGAGATTAAGACCGAGCACCGAAGAATAATAAAGAGCTCTCGACATACCGCCTTCGTCAGGAGATATCATCATTGCTTTTTCACGGTCAAACTCGATATCCGGAACTGTCTTTTTCAGAGCCTTTATCATCTGATAAGTTGCCTGAACATTATCAAAACCATCGAGCGGAATGGCATTCTGCACTCTCGGATCGTGGGCATCGAATGTGATAATATTCTTAACCCCCATGTGTGTCAGTTCCTGAAGAGCCATAGCACAGTCCATCGACTCTCTCGCTGTTCTGCGGTGCTGCCTGCCTTCATAGAGCATAGGCATGATAACAGTAACACGGCTTGCTTTACCGCCCATTGCAGCGATAACACGCTTGAGATCCTGGAAATGATCATCCGGGCTATAAGGGACTTCCATGCCGTACATTTTATATGTCACACCGTAGTTAAAGCAGTCACATATGATATATGCGTCGATACCTCTTGCGGTGTGATTCAGAACAGCCTTTGCCTCACCAGTGCCAAAGCGGATAAGATCGGGTTTGATGATGTAACTGTGGTCGCCGGGCATTCCGCGCGAACTTGTGAGATAATAGTTTACCATATCGGCGAACTTCTCACAACCTTTCATCGGAATGATCGCAAGATCGCCGTGAGGCGTATGAGCAGAACCGTTGTTTGACATCGAGAATTGACCTCCTATTATGTTTTGCATAATCTATTTTAACATAAATCGAGTTATGTTTAAAGTAATTTTACGAAAAAAATCAAATTTATTAAAATACACAAAAAATATTGCTGATTTTTTACTAAATTCGACACACAACTGCATGAAAACAGCCTCGGCTTTTTAAAACCGAGGCTGCATAAAATTATTCTTCATTTATTTCAGATATGCTGTCATCATCTGTTTCACAGCTTGAAACAGATACAAATTCAGTTTCTTCGGAAGCAGTCTCAACGGAATCGTTGTCGGCCGCTTTGTTTTCCTTTTGAACACCGCTGAGTTTTGAACGCAGTATCATCAAAAGCACAAGCACCGCAAGGCAGATTACCGAAAGCGCGCCGCCTGCGAGCAAACCGGGAACAGTATAGCTGAATTTCAGCTCATGTGTTCCTGCGGGCAGGCGCAAGCCGATAAGTCCGCCGACATTGAGAGTTTCGATCTTCTCACCGTCGCACTTGACTGTCCAGCCGCCGTCATTCGGAACAGAGGTGAAGATAACACCGCCTTCGCCTGCATCGATAGTGCCTTCAACTTTTGAATTGCTGACATAATCGACTTTCATTCCGTTGCGGCTTAAGCGCTCGTAAACATTCGCAAAGCTTTGCTCGTTGAATGTGTAAAGCTCGATGCCGCTCTGAGCAGCGTCAGCCTCGGTGACAGTGAGAGTGATCTTATCGCCGGCTGTAAATTTGCCGAGCGACTTGAAGCGTTCGTAGCCGAGCGAAACGTCATAAGGCGAGCTACCCTGCGCGGTCACGCCGAGTTTTCCTGTGTTTTGATTGTGCTGCAGGAATACATATCCGTCGGTCGGGACGGTATAGGTGTACTCCGTGCCGCCGGCTATGGGCTGTTCGCCTGATTTACCTATCTTATCGAACACGCCTGTTTCTCCGCCGCAAAGCGCGCTCAGCAGATCGTTTTGAGCGTCGATCGCCCTTGCTCTTCCGTTTTCATCCGGCTGCCAGCTAAGCACATTTTCAGACACTTTGAAAGCGATCGGCAGAGTATATTTATTCTCATAGACATCGCAGGTCTCATACTGAGCGGTGCGTTCCATGCCTGCCGCAGAATATGAGCGGTCGCGGTCGAGAATATATCTCACGGCAAAAATGCTGTTGAGCACGGGAGAATAGTTGTTGGCAACAATGCTGATATTTGTGGCATAGACGCCGTGACCGAGGCCTGAAAGCAGTTTATAGCTGTTTGCACTTAATACCGACGAATAAATTCCGACACCCTTGTAGCCCCAAAGCTGACCCGGATCAAATGTCCAGCCCGAATTGGCTTCCATACGGTAGAAATCGGTTTCATCGGATTTATACTGATCGACATAGGGCGCAATAGTATCGATAACGGAAGCATAGCCTTTGGCGTCGCTGACTTTGATACCGTCGGCGCCGGCATTAATGGCGTTTGATCCGATATCAAAAAAGATAACAGCCGAAAGCAAGCAGCAGGCGACAGATACCGCAGTTGCACTGAGATGTTTTTTGGAAGCGTCGGATATGTCGCGCTTCATGA
The DNA here is from genome assembly GCA_934486895.1 of uncultured Eubacteriales bacterium. Lineage (GTDB taxonomy): Bacteria > Bacillota > Clostridia > Oscillospirales > Acutalibacteraceae > RUG14109. Next base: position 9,615 of record CAKSQZ010000030.1, read on the forward strand.
ACCTGCCGACTGCTTTGCCGATAAGGTCTTTATTATCGAAAAGGCGCATTGCGATCAGCATTACGGCATAGACAGTGCTTAAAATTATAAGCTTTGTGAATGCGGATCTGACATCATCTTCTGCGAGCTGATCATCGGTGAGGGCGTATTTCGCAAAATTTATCATTGCGATTGCCGCAATATATGAAGCTACAACGCATCTTATGCGAACACCCTCTATTTTATTGAGTCCCTCGAGCGACAGCAGCACGAGCACGAACGAGAACATAAATGTCCATCTGCCGGGAAGCTGGTTCGGGAAATGGAAACCGTGCCAGATAAAATCAAGCGCGTTGATATTCATTGAAAAATAGAGGAAAAGAAGAAATGCACCGAAAACAAGCTTTTTCTTGAACGGCACTTCGCGGTTTAAGAAGAATATCGGGAGCAGAATAAAGACAAACGCACCCGTGTTGACATTCGGGACACCGTATTCAAACGAGAGCTTTGCGCTCGGGAACAGCGCATAGATATACTCCGCCATCGTGTGATACGATTTGATCTCATCGTGGAATCCCGCCGATGACGAAACGGTTTGGCTTACGGCATCGTAGGTCGGAAGAATGGTAAATGCGCAGATGCCTGCGGCGAGTATTGAAAACGCGCTGAATGTGAGGAACGGATAAAGCCAGCCCTTTTTGAAATTGCGGTCAAACGGGCGGTCGATCATTTTTGCGACAAAGTAGAACGCACTGAAAATGCAGATACAAAAGCCGATATAGAAATTCGACCAGAGTGCAAGCGCAAGCGATATACAATACATGAGCGGGCGGCGTTCGTTTATCAGTTTTTCGATGCCGAGCACGATCAGCGGGAAGTAGATGACAGAATCGATCCACATAACCTGAGAGATGAACGCAATGCAATACGAGCAGAGCGCATAGGCAGAAGCGCCGACAGACAGAAGCACGGAACGCTTTTTGAAATGATATTTAAAGTATATCGCGCAGGTGAGTCCCGCAAGTGCAAAGCGAAGCACTGCGACATAGTCGATCGCGTTTATCAGTCCGAATCCCTCAAACGGCTTATAGAACAGATTGGTAAGGTTGTTGCAATAGTAGGCAGACTGAGCATAAGAATTGAAGCCGAGACCTCCTGTCCACGAAAATCCGGAGAAAAATCCGTTTCTCGCTTGTTCGGAGAGCATTGGGAAATACTGACCCCAAAGGTCCATATTAAGTATTGAATTATTGCCGAACGGATAGATCCCGAGGACCTTATACATCGCAATGACTACCACAACAGGTATCAAAGCGGCTATCAGATAATACCACGAATGGTTAAATCCGCGCTTCAGCGAGCCTTTATCAGGCTTGAATCCATGCTTTATTTTTTCAACTAAGGTCATTTTTGTTCTCCCTTTCCTTTGCGCATAATGCACTGTTTATCATTTTAACACATAACAAACGATTTTTAAAGTGCTTTTTTTTTTGCACACGAAAAAACTCTTTCCTTCAGCTTATAAAAAGCTGAAGGAAAGAGAAAGGTTTGAGAGCGACGCTTGATTGCGCGCCTTTTAATCATCAAGTAAAAGGTCTTGAGACAAAACGGTGCTATATCTTGATGCGCTTTCTTTTCTCGGTAACACCGATATATCTTTCACTTTAAGATCTTTAAAGCTATTGATATTGCTATTTGACGAATATTCTATCTGTATAACTTTCGCATCATTCAGAAAGCTATAAGAAAACACACCGCTCGATTCCATAAACGATAACTCAAAAAACGGATCTATTTTTTTAACATCCTCCGCTGTGCTGATTCCGACTTGCAATGATTTAAAAGCCGAAGCGTCATTTTCGGATGAAATATATGAGCTGAAATAAACGGCAGGATTGAGTTTGGATATATCAGTATCCGTATCAACGATCTCAGACCAAAAAACATAATAAAGTCCGCCTTGGCTTACCTTATACACGGAGTAGCCTTCGGGTCTTGTAAGTTCAATCGGAAAACGCACGTTTACATCGTTATAACACAAATTGCTTGATACTCCGGTTAATGCCGAATCATTAGCGTTTCTTTTTTGAAAATAGTCGGTCAATTCGGCAAGATCATATTTTTCAGTCAAAGAATCGCAGGCAACGCTTGCTTCATTAGCTTGACATGAACATCCGAACATCAGCATCGAGCACGCTATTAAATACAAAAGCACTTTTTTCATTATGGTTCTCCTTTCAACTTCCCTTTTTGCAATTACAGGATACCACATAATTCACGATTTGTAAAGAATTTTTAGGGCTCTTGTTTTTTCACAACTCAAACTTTTTCAAAAAAAATGAAAAAAGAGCGCACAAATATTTTCACAAATATTTTTCGGATTAAAAGCAACAATACTATTGCAAACGCAAAAAACAAACTTGAAAAGGAGTGAATACGAAATGGCAAAGCAGTCTTTGGTACCGCAGGCAAGAGAAGCTCTTGATAAGTTCAAGATGGAAGCTGCAAGCGAAGTAGGTGTTAACCTTAAGAACGGCTATAACGGCGAACTCACCTCGCGTCAGGCAGGTTCGGTCGGCGGACAGATGGTCAAGAAGATGATCGAGTCCTATGAGAACGGTATGAAATAAC
>CAKSQZ010000031.1 GCA_934486895.1 uncultured Eubacteriales bacterium
CGATAAGATCGATATGGGCGATCTCTCTCGCACCCTGTTCAAGATCGGAATAATCTTCAAGATAGAAACCGTAGGGCACTGCCATGCAGGCTATATCCGACGCTCTTTCAACATAACGAACGGGAATCTCCGTTACAAGCTCTGTCCACTCCACGCAGACTCCTCCTTAATACAAAGCAATCCGACAAAACAACACTGACGCATCATTTTGCCGGACTTTCTTACAACGATATTCGATCAAGCCTTCGGGAAGATCTTAGATACATCGAAATACGGGTCTTCCGACTCTGCGTTCGAGCTGATATTCAGCGAAGCGAACGGATCGTCTGCCTTTTTGGCAGAAGCGGAATCGCCTGCACCTGTTGCGATAACGGTGATCTTGATCGTATCTTCAAGCGACTCGTCGGTGTTCGCACCCCAGATGATGTTTGCATCCGGATGAGCTGCCTCGGAGATGATGGACGAAGCTTCGTAAACCTCGTCGAGTCCCATATCCGGAGAGCCTGTGATACTGATGATAACGCCCTTTGCACCGTTCATCGGAGTTTCGATCAGCGGGCTGTTGATAGCTGCCTTTGCTGCGAGCTCAGCCTTATCCTTACCCGAAGCAACGCCGACACCCATGTGAGCATAGCCTGCGTCCTCCATGATCGACTTAACATCTGCAAAGTCGAGATTGACGATAGCAGGCATACGAATGAGCTCGGAAATATTCTGAACGCCCTGGCGAAGAACATCATCGGCGATAGCAAACGCATTGGTGAATGTGATCTTCTCATTGGAGATCTCTTTGAGCTTTTCATTCGGAATGACAACAAGGCTGTCAACATGGTCCGCAAGCTCTGCAATGCCCTGCTCTGCCTGATTCATTCTTCTCTTACCCTCAAAAGCAAACGGCTTTGTTACAACGCCGACTGTGAGGATACCCATTTCCTTAGCGGTTGCCGCAACGATCGGAGCTGCGCCTGTTCCTGTGCCGCCGCCCATACCTGCGGTGATGAATACCATATCTGTGCCCTTGAGAGCCTCGATAACATCTTCTTTGGATTCCTCGGCGGAGCCCTTTCCTATCTCAGGGTTAGCACCTGCGCCCTTACCGTGAGTGAGCTTTTCGCCGATCTGGATCTTATGCTGTGCACGCGAAAGGAGAAGCGCCTGTGCATCGGAGTTGATAGCAACAAATTCAGCGCCCTTTACACCTGCTTCAAACATACGGTTGAGTGCGTTACCGCCGCCTCCGCCGACGCCTACTACTTTGATCTGAACAACATCATCCAGTTCTTTTGAAACTTCAAATCCCATTTTGAACCCTCCTGTATAACATTAAAACCTTAGAAAATCAATTAAACATAATTTCTAATTTATAATACCATATCAAACGCAAAATTTCAACTGTTTTTTTATTATTTTTTTATTTTTTCTCGAGCACATCAGCGGTTTGATCATCTTTAAGTATCTCGGGTGAAAAATACGCATACTGTTTATCATTGGGTATGCGGCTCAGGTTTAAAACACCTGTTTGACTGCTGTCTTTTTGCTTTTCGATTATTTTAACGGCGTATTCGAGTTTTTCGGAAAGATGCTCGGATGTGCCGAAATTTATAACGATCCTGTTTTGGTATGTTGCGCTGATCCTGTTTTCATCGCTTGTGTTATATACGGTGATACCGCTGATATTCGCTTTCTTGAAGGCATCGTGCATAGCGGTGACATCAGATAGTGTGTTTTCCGCACCGAACGACATTTCCTTGCCAATCTCACCTGTTATAACACCCGATCCCCTGATGACGGGGACGCCCGACATCAGCTTATCGACACGGTCGATACATCTGCCGCGGCGATCGACTATCAGAACTCCGTTTTGCTCGATCTGACCGATTATCTGCGCCTTTTTGACTTTCATTTCGATCTTGAACGGGAAATGCTTTATCACTTCGACACTTTCGATATACGGCAGTGATTCGCTTATCCGCTCCGACGCTTTATCGGTGACGGTCATTATTATATTTGTGCCTGTTTCAACGCCGGAATTAAATATTATCTCGTCTGCCGAATACGGCACTTCGTCTCCGGTGACATAGATCTCTCCGACTCTGAAAAACACTGTGAGCGAGCATATCACGAGCACGCACACCGCCGCGATGGCTCCGATAGTATAGTAAAGCCGTTTTGAGCTTTTTCTGCGCCGTTCGGATCTGCTTTCCTTCTCCTTTTCCAATTTCACTCTTTCCTTTCAGTTATATCTGCTCCCAATTCACTGAGATTTTCGCATATATTTTCATATCCGCGCTCGATATGCTCGGTTGCGTGTATCTCGCTCTTTCCTACTGCTGCAAGCGCGCTGACCACATAAGCCGCACCGCCTCTGAGATCGGGTGCTGTGACGCACGCACCGTATAACTTATCGACTCCTTCTACTACCGCGACCGACTGCTCGGATTTGATATTTGCGCCGAAACGAGTCAGCCCTTCGATATGCTTGAAACGATCGGAAAATATTGTTTCAATAAATATCGATGTGCCCCTTGAAACAGCCGCGACAGACATCATAGGTGCCTGGGCGTCTGTGGGAAATCCGGGATAAACCTGTGTTCGCACAAGACGTATCCTCGACAGTTGCTTGGGAGCGCTTAAAAACAGCGAATCGCTGTTCTCTTCGATGATGCAGCCCGATTCTCTGAAAGCAAACAGCACAGAACGGATATGTTCGTGGCAGATGTCGCAAATTCGGAGTCTGCCGCCTGTGACGGCACACGCTGCCATGTATGTAGCTGCCTCGATCCTGTCGGGTATGACGCGATGGGTACAGCCATGCAGACGGTTGACACCGTTTATGGTGACGGTGCCTGTGCCTGCTCCGCGGATGTCCGCTCCGCATTTATTCAAAAAATCGCACAGATCGGAAATCTCAGGCTCGGTCGCCGCATTTAAAACCGTTGTAGTTCCGTGCGCTCTAACGGCGCACAAAACCGCATTTTCTGTTGCACCGACGCTTACAAAAGGCAATGATATTACCGCTCCCTGCGGTCTGCCGAAGCAGCGGCAGTCTATTCTGCCGTGGCGTTCCTCAACTTTTACACCGAGTAAATTTATTGCTTTGAGGTGAAGATCGATCGGGCGCGGGCCTAGCTCACAGCCGCCCGGATATGTTATTCTTGCACAGCCGCATTTGGAGATCATTGCGCCCAAAAACAGCACCGATGAACGCATTTTACACATAAGCTCATCCGGCACACTGCTTCCGAATGCGTTTTCGGCATTGATTATGACCGTGTGGTCTTCTCGCCGAACGGTGCAGCCGAGTGCTCTGAGAATATCGAGCGTTGCATCCACATCGGACAGCTTCGGGCAATTCTCAAGCACTGTTTCGCCGTCGCATATAAGCGATGCGGCAAGGAGCGGAAGCGCACTGTTTTTCGCACCGTGCGCACGCACCTCTCCAAACAGTTTACGGCCGCCGTTTATCTCGTATACAGCCACAAAAAGCACCCCGTTTCATAAAATATCGTAAAATCGATATATATTATGAAAACGGTCTGATTTTGTTACTTTTCGATGAGCTTCATTATGACATTGTAGATTCGTTCATTTGAATCGGTGACTGCCATCTTCTTTGCCGCGGCGCTCATTTTATCGAGCTTATCTTTATCTTCAAGCAAGCTGAAAACAGTATCACAGAGTTTATCTCCTGTTAGGTCTTTTTCCTCGATCAGCACTGCAGCACCGTTATCCGAGAGCGCTTTTGCATTATAATACTGGTGGTTCTCTGCGACATTCGGGGACGGAATAAGTACGGACGGCTTACCCTGCACTTCAAGTTCACTAAGAGTTGTTGCGCCGGCTCTGTTGATAACAACATCTGCCGCCGCCATACAGACATCCATATCATAAATATATTCGGTTATGCGAAGCCAGGGCTTGCTTTCATAATCAACGCCTTTCGAGCGAATGAGATCCGGCATGAAATCCATGCCGAATTTGCCGATAGCATGATAATGATAGTATTTACCGCTGTTGCCGTGACGGCCTATAAGCTCTGCAACAGCTTCGTTTATAGCTCGTGCTCCGAGCGAGCCGCCGAGAGAAAGTATCATCGGGCGGTTATCGAGACCGAGCTTTTTGCGGGCTTCCTCTTTGGTCATGTTGATTATCGAGCTTCTGACAGGATTGCCTGTCACTACATAGCTTCGATTCTCGGGCAGGCGTTTTATCGCCTGAGGCATTGCAACCATTATTTCATCCGCTGTTTTGCAAAGCAGCTTTGTTGTAACTCCGGGGAACGCGTTTTGCTCATGGGTCGCTGTTTTTATTCCGAGCTTATGAGCTTTTCTCAGTACCGGTCCGCAGGCATAGCCGCCTGTGCCGACAACCACATCCGGTTTTAACTTTTTGAGTATTTTGCCCGACTGCGCGGTCGAAGCAAACATTTTATAAAAAGCGCCGATGTTTCGCTTTATATTTGTGAAATTGATTTTTCTCTGAAAGCCTGCGACATCTATCGGATAAAAGTCGTAGCCGGCTTTCGGAACAAGTGTTGCTTCCATGCCGACACGGTTGCCGATAAATGCGATCTGCGCTTCGGGGTGCTTTTCCTTTATCGTTCCGGCAACTGCGATAGCGGGATTTATATGGCCGCCTGTGCCGCCGCAGGCAAATACGATTTTCATAAAAACTCTCCTTAAACCTTTGTTATCTTACTCACACGCGACGCTGAGAGCACAACTCCCATTTGCGCCAGCAGCATTACCATTGCCGTTCCGCCATAGCTGAAAAACGGCAGGCTGATACCTGTGTTCGGCACCGCATTGGTCGCGACCGCGGCGTTTAACAGCGCCTGATAGCCTACCTGTGATACAAGTCCGATGACAAGCAATGCGTTATATTTGCTTTTGCATTTTGCCGAAATCGTATAGCCGCGCCACACCAGGATCAGAAACAGCAAAAGCACCGAGAGCCCGCCGACAAAGCCGAGTTCCTCGCAGACGACCGAGAAAATAAAGTCGTTTTGCGGTTCGGGCAGCCACAGATATTTTTGAGTCGATTCGCCGAGTCCCACTCCAAGAACACCGCCGGAGCCGATCGCACGAAGCGATTGCAGCGTCTGATAGCTGTCGCCGGTCGGATCGGAATAGGGATCGAGCCAGACATCTATTCTGTCCTGCCAATACGATCTGCCGAAGATCAATACCAAAATAACAAGCCCCGCAGCAATTATCACACTGCCGATAACGATTTTTTTATCGAGTCCGCCGATGAAAATGACGGTCATACAAATAAGAAAGATGAGGATCGTTGCGGAAAGGTGAGGCTCTGTCACGATAAGCGCCTCGAAAATTCCGAACGGAACTAAGATCTTTCCGATAAATTTATCAAGTCTTTTGACCGATTCGGGATCGAATGATATGATATGCGAGATATAGACAATAAGACCGAATTTTGCAAGCTCGGACGGCTGAAATGTTATGCCGGGGAGCGAGATCCATCTGCCTTTATAGCCGAAGAATTTAACATAGATCAGCAGCACCAGGACCACAAACAAAAACGGCTTGATAAAAATTCTCCACATCTCGGTGTTTATTCTCGAGAAGAGGTACATTATCAAAAGTCCGCCTGCAACATAGAGCAGCTGACGCTTAATGAAATAATATCTGTCGCCTTCTTCCTGCAGAGCTTTAGGCCCGCTTGCGGAAAAAAGCATTACAAGTCCGAAAACAACGATCACCGCAAGTATTATCAGAAAAACGACATCTATTTTGCCTTTTTGGATAAAACCTGCCTTACGGACGCGCTTGAACGACGAGCCGAGCTCTCGGGCATTGCTGACGAGTGTGCGCTCGATAAGCCCCGGCCTTTTTACACGCTCGGGCCGTTTGCTTGCGTTTTCCAAGTGATCACTCCTTTTTCGGATCTTTAATTCGTATTATCAGATGAACAGGTCTGCCGCCATTATTACAAATGCGAGTGCACAACCGATAAATGCGACAAACGAAAAAACAAGAACTATCTTATTTTCGTTCCAGCCGGACATTTCATAGTGGTGATGGATCGGACTCATTTTGAAAAGGCGCTTTTTTGTGCGTTTATAATACGCGACCTGAATAACAACGGACATTGCCTCGATAAGATACAGTATGCCCGACAAAAACAGAAGTATCGGCCAGCCGCTTGCAAAAGCGAATGCAACGACTATTCCGCCGAGGAACATTGAACCTGTGTCGCCCATGAACACTTTGGCGGGGTTTAGGTTCCAAATGAGGAAGCCTACAAGCGAGCCTGCAAGCGCTGCGGAGAGCAGATTATATCCCCAATTTGCGAGGACGGTCGTCATCACAAGATAAAACAGCGATACAACAAAGGTGACGGACGACGCAAGACCGTCTATACCGTCGGTCAGGTTTACGGCGTTTGTGAAGCCGTAGATGAAGATCAGTGCTATCGGCCAGAAAAGCAGACCGAAGCCCGATGTTATGTCAATGTCGCCGACAAACGGAATATGTGTTGTTTTCATGCCGGAGAAATACATTGTTGTCAGATATGCAACTGAGACCGCAAGCTGCATGAAAGTTTTCTGGCTTGCTTTTAAGCCGAGATTGCGCTTTTTGACCGCTTTTATATAGTCGTCCGTGAATCCGATGAAGCCCATTAAAAGTGCGAGCGCAATGCCGGCGCAAAGCTGAAGTATGCGGTTTGCGCTTGAAAGATCGCGGGCGTAATCGCCGTTCGGTGCGGCAGTGAACGCAAGAGTCAAACCGATCCCGAGCGACACAATTGTTCCGACAATGAACATGATACCGCCCATTATCGGTGTGCCCTGCTTTTTCTCATGCCACTTAGGGCCTATTTCAAGAATAGTCTGACCGAAATGAAGCTTTCTGAGAAACGGGATCAGCACCATGCCGAAAAGCGCTGTGATAACGCAGGAACTGACGGCGGTTATTATTAGAATTATTGTTGACATTTCAATACCGTCCTTTTAATTATTTATCCGCTAATGCCGCGGCTATAACTTCGCGTTCGTCAAAATGTATTGTGCCTGTGGGCAGGATCTGATATGTCTCATGGCCCTTGCCGGCAAAAAGCACAATGTCATCGGGCTTTGCGTTTTTAACGGCATATTCAATAGCTTCGGCGCGGTTTTCGATGACGATATACGGGGTGTCGGTGTTCTTCATGCCGGCTAATATATCTTCGATTATCTTTTCGGGATTTTCCGAGCGGGGATTATCCGAAGTGACTATAACAAAATCGGAAAGTCTTGCCGCGATCTCGCCCATTATCGGGCGCTTTGTGCGGTCGCGGTCGCCTCCGCAGCCAAACAGCGTTACCATTCTTCCTGTTTTGATACCGTTGAGCATTTTTATAACATTTTCAAGCTCGTCGGGTGTGTGGGCATAGTCGATTATCATGGTGTATCCGTCGCCGCCTGGGACAACTTCTACTCTGCCCTTAACTCCCTCAACTCCGGAGAGAAGATCGGTGGTTTTATCGAAATCAAATCCGCAGGCGAGCATACTGACTCCTGCCGCCATTGAATTATAAACGGTGAAGCTGCCTGGTATAGCGACATTGATATCCTTGCGTTTGCCGCCGCAGCAAAGATCATAGGCCACGCCGCCTGCACTGTATTTGATATTTTCGGCATAATAATCGGCGCTGCCGTCTTTTGCGGAATAGGTTATCTTCTTACAGTCGCAGCCGTTTATGAAGCGGTCTGAATATTCGTCGTCGAGGTTGATGACTGCCGTTTTGCACATCTTGAACAGCAAAAGCTTTGCATTCAGGTAGTTTTCCATTGTGATATGGTAATCAAGGTGATCCTGAGTCAGGTTTGTGAACACGGCACATTCAAACTCAAGCCCCCACACGCGCTTCTGATCGAGTGCGTGGGACGACACTTCCATGACAACATACTCACAGCCCGCTTTGAGCATAAGCGAGAACAATGAATGAAGCTCATAAGCATCGGGGGTTGTGTTTTTGGCAGGCAGAACATCATCGCCTACAATATTCTGAATCGTGCCGATTAGGCCTGTTTTATGGCCGAGACGCTCAAGCATGGAGCGGATCATATATGTGGTTGTGGTTTTGCCGCTTGTGCCCGTTATGCCGATGAGCTTCAGACTTTTGGCGGGATTGCCGAAGTAGTTGGCGCACATTGAGGAATAAGCCTCGCGGGAATCTTCAACGATAAGCTGGTTATCTAGACCGATATCGTGCTCGCAGACGATTACCGCCGCACCGTTTTTATATGCACTCTCGGCATACTTATGTCCGTCAAGGGCGGCGCCTTTGATGCAGACAAACACTGTTCCCTTTGTGACTTTTCTGGAATCGCACTGAACCGACTCGACTTTAATATCCGCAAATTTTTCGGGCGAGCCTTCATAAATATCTTTGAATTTCATAGCTTCGACGTTCCTTTCTCCTCTTTATTCGACAGTTACATTTTCTCGGAATTCAACTGTTACAATAGTTCCCTTGTCGACCTCGGTGTCCTCTGCGAGCGACTGGTTATAAGCAATCGAATTATCGGTCGAACCGCTTATTTTTATATTAAGACCGGCATTGACCGCGGCTGAGTTTGCTTCGCTGACCGTCATACCGTTGAAATCAGGCACAGTCGCTTTTGTTTTTTCAGCGGAGTTGTCAGTGTAGAGCACGACCTTCCCGCCCTTCGGGATCTCCTGACCGTTTGACGGGGTTTGGCGTTTGACAGTGTCACCTTCTCCGATAACTTCGACATCAAGACCGCTTTCCTTTATCTTCGCTTTGGCTTCGCTCAGTTTCGAGCCTGTTACATCGGGTGTTTTAAGCGCAAGCTTTGCGGCTTCTTCCTCGGTGTATTCGGGGCTGACCTGAAGATACGGAAGGATCTCCTCCAATATCTTGCCGACCATAGGAGCGACAAGCGTGCCGCCGTAGGGGTTGGCAACGCTCGGATCATCAAGCAGCATCAGCACCGCTATCTGCGGTTTGTCGCTCGGAGCTATTGCACCGAAAGATGCGATGCGTCCGCCTGAACTAAGCTTTTCGGATGTGCCTGTTTTACCGCCGATACGGAAGCCTGCGATATAGGCATTTTTGCCTGTGCCTTCGCTGACAACACCCTCGAGAAACTCGCATATCTTTTTGCTTGTTTCATTCGAGATGACCTGTCTTTTAGGCTCTTTTTCATAGTTTTTGACGATGTTTCCGTCGGCATCGATTATCTGCTTTGCAACATGCGGTTCATAGAGGTAGCCGCCGTTGACCGCCGCCGAAATTGCGGTTATAAACTGAATAGGGGTTATTGAGAATGACTGGCCGAACGATTCGGACGCAAGTTCGACAGGACCCATGCTTGAAGCGGTATGCACGATCGGTGAGCTTTCGCCGGGAAGATCAATACCTGTCATATTCTCAAGGCCGTAGGCTTTTCGGTATGCTGTGAAACGGCTTACACCGAGCTTCTGACCGATCGTGATAAATGCCGGATTACATGAGTTCATATATGCCTCGGCAAGAGTTTGGGTACCGTGGCCGCCGTCTTTATGGCAGCGGATCATTCGGTCGGCTATTTTGATATAGCCTGGGCAATAATATGTATCGGAAAGCGAGATAGCATTTTCTTCTATTGCTGCTGAGCCTGTTATAATCTTGAAAACCGAGCCCGGTTCATAGGTATCGGAAACGCATTTATTACGCCACTGAGCATACTGTGCTTCGGTGAGCGCTTTTGAGCGTTCTTTATCATCGGTTATTGCGGCGATCTCTTTTGCTTTTTTCTGATCCGAGATCTTAAACGGATCGTTTGGATTGAAGTCGTTTTTGGTTGCCATTGCAAGCACTCCGCCTGTGTTGACATCCATAACAATACAGCAGCCGCGTTCTTTGACGCCGTTTTGTTCAACAGCCTGAGTGAGATACTTTTCGGCGACATACTGGATATATTCGTCAAGTGTCGTTACTACCGAGTTGCCCGGCTTTGCGTCGATCACTTTTTCATAGGCAAACGGCATTTCGCCGCCGACAGAGTCTCTCGCGGAGACTATTCTGCCGTTTTCGCCTGCAAGCTCGGAATCGTACTGCGCTTCAAGCCCCTCAAGTCCGTTGTTATCCGTTCCGACAAAGCCGAGCACGGTTGATGCCAGATTGTCGTTCGGATAGTAGCGCTTGCTTGTTTCTTCAAGTTCGACGCAATGGGAAAGGCCTTTTTCATTTATGAAACTGCGCACCTTTTCGGTGACATCGGATTCTATTTTACTGCCTACGCGCTGATATGCGACATTCTTCTCGCACAGGCTCAGCACCTTTTCATAGGTGAGACCGAGCAGTTCTGAAAGTCCCGCCGCAGCAACCTCGCGCTCATTGACCTTATCGGTCGCTTTGAACGCTGT
>CAKSQZ010000032.1 GCA_934486895.1 uncultured Eubacteriales bacterium
GTGACACCTAAGCTGCCGAAAGAAATTGAAAAACAGCCGAAAGAAAAGGAACCCCCGTACACAGGCGAAAACAGCAATAATATGCTGTGGATAACCCTGCTCTTTGTCAGCGGCGGCGCTGTTATAGGCACAGCCGTTATCGGCAAAAAGAAAAAGCAAAGACAAGATTAAAAATCAAATACACATACACACAAAAAAGCACAGGGGCGGCGGGATGCCGCTCCTGTGCTTTATATAACAGCGTGTATCGGGGACTAAACCGAGAATATGCTCATTTTAAAGCGCTGCCGCGCGTTCTGATTTATTGCGGGTAAGCCATGCGGTCATATCCTTTAGGGTTTTCTCAATGGGGCGGGGTCGGTATGCAAAGCGTTTCGATGCGGCATTATGGCAGAACCGCCCGTTTGAGCCGAGAACGGCGACGGAATAAGGAGTGAAGAAAAGCGGTTTTTTCTCCTTCAGGCAACGCCGTTCATAGTACGGCGCCGCAAGCTTTGCGAGCTTTAAGGGCAGGCAGATAGGGCGGTAGATCCGTTTTGCCGCTTTTCCGATAACTTGCAGCATTCTGCGAACGGTAATATAATGTCCGGAAAGAATATAGCCTTTGCCCGATTCTCCGTTTTCCGAGCAGTCCAAAATACCTTTTGCCACATCCCGCACATCCACAAAATCATATCCGCCGCGCACGGCAACAGGCAGTTTGCCGGCGAGAAAAGACTTTGCCATAGATGTAATGCTTCCGCCCTGCACATCGCCGGGCCCGATAATTCCCGAAGGGAAAACAACGCTTACATTCAAACCGTTCTTTGCCGCGTCAAAAGCCATTTCCGTCGCAATCGCCTTGCTTTTTGCGTAATCACCGTCCACAAGCCCAGGAGAAAATTCGCAGTCCTCTGTAATGACGCAATTCTTAGGCTTTTCGGGTATGGCATGGACAGAGCTGATATATATCATTTTTCCCACACGGTGCGCTATACACTGTCGGATAATATTCCGTGTCCCTCCCACATTGACCCGATAGAGCCTTGAACCGGATCTGGTGGCAACGGAAACAATGCCGGCACAGTGAATTACACAGGTGTCGGCGTCGGCACCCGCAAAGAACCGATCAAGCGACTCCTCCGCACAGACATCTCCGACAACTTTGCGGACCTCTTTCGGGAGCAAATCGGCGTAAGTGTCGCCGTGCAGCACAAGAGCATCCGCCTGTGCACCCCGCCGCATTATTTCTTCAACAACTGCTCTGCCAAGAAAGCCGGTAGCTCCGGTGACTAAATATCTGGTATACATTTGAAAACCTCCTTGAGATAATTGCACAGGTGTTGACTATCTTTCACAAGTATAGTATACTGAATATCAGAGTGAAAATCAATAATCACTCACAGTCTATCTGAAAGAAAAGCAACACCTTGTGCCGAAGTGTTGCCAAACTTTGTGAACTTTTTTCGGAGGAACTTTAAATGGAGAAAACGGACGCCAGAAAACGATATACACAGATGGTACTCAAACAGTCATTGCTAAAACTGCTGAAAGAAAAACCGATCAATAAAATTACCGTAAAAGAGGTGTGCGAGCTGGCACAGCTGAACCGTGCCACTTTCTACGCTCATTACAGTGATTGCTTTGCATTGCGGGAGAGTATCGAAAACGAGCTTATCAGCGCATTTGAACAGTCCCTTCGCTATGCCAATTCTTTTGATGTCACTGCGCTTATCGAGGCGATTTATGAATTGATCGATCGGAATGAAGAAGCTTGCAGGGTTTTGATTTTCGCAAACACAAGTTCAACCGTTCTCAAACGAATGATTTCGCTTGCCGAGGAAAACAGTATTGCCTACTGGAGAAAGAAGCTGCCTAAGGCAGGGGAGGCGGAGCTTGAAATGATGTACACTCATCTGTCTAACGGATTGATGCATGTTGTTGTGGAGGGCTATGATTCATACAGCAAAGAGGAGATCGTCCGTTTTATCAGCCGAGTCGTGAAAGTGAGTCTTTCGCTGTTCAAAAGTCCCTCAGAAACATTTGCGCAGCTTAAAGCGAAACCGGAGAAATAATTCAAGGCGGGGTGCATACCCCGCCTTTTTGAAATGCGTGTTATTTTTTTGTCAGACGATCGTTCTCATCAGCTTTTGCTGTTTGCAATAGCCTGATCGATCAGCTTTTGCAGCGCTTCGGACTGACTTTTACCTGTTATCGCACCGACGATCGGTTCGCCTACGATGTTGCCGTTTTTGTCAACAACGTATGTGGTCGGATAGGAATACAGTCCGGAGGTGAATTTTCCAGCCTCGCTTTTTGAGTCAAACCAGATATTTTTGTAGGATACGCCCTTCTTTGTCAGAATATCTTTTGCTTCGGAAATAGCCGTTTTATCTCCGTCAAGGGTAAACGAGTTGATTCCGACTACCGAGCCGCCTTTTCCGGCAAGCTGTTTGTTCAGCGCTTCCAGATCGGCAAGCTCACCTACACAGGGGCTGCATGTTGTGAACCAGAAGTTCACAACAGTGACGGTGTTGCCGGAGAACAGTGTGCCGCTCTCCACGTCGTTGCCGTCAAGATCCTTACCGTCAAATGCGGGAAACTTCATCAAATTGCTGCTGTCTATGGGTTTTCCGTTTTGCGCAGGAACACTCATGTCGCTGTCGTCCGGTTTTTTTCCGCAGCCGGGGAACTTTTGTTCAAGAACAGTCAGCTTTCCTTCGATCTTTCGAATCTGTTCGGCACCGTCTTTGAGCAGTTTGAGCTCGTCCGCCGTGAACTGATCCTTTGCACCGTCAATCGTTTTAAGAAGAAAATCGCCGTAGTTTCCTCCGTCCTCGATCATCGCCATGCCTTTATTGGCAGATAAAAATACCTTCTCCCAAAGAGCGTTGTTTTCAGACAGAATAGCCGTTTCTTCCGCCATGAGTTTTTGATGCAGCTCGGTCGCTTCATCCTTAGTGCCGGGTTCCATTGCCACCAGTGAGGCAATATCCGATTTTTTGCCGTCGTTGCTGACATTGCTGACATTGCTTTTGCTGCCGCTTTTGCCGCCTTTATTCGCGGCAGTGCCGCAGGAGGCAAGACTGAGTATCAGCAAAAATGCGGTCAATACGGTTAAGATCTTTGTTGTTTTCATTGTAGTTACTCCTTTTCTGTGTTTGATTTTTGTATTTTTGTTTTTTTGATGACACAAGTGTTATCCTTGCTTTTGCCGAAGCCGTAACGGAAACGGACGGCATTTGTAGGGCAGGCGCGGACGCACATGCCGCAGCGTATGCATTCGGTGTGGTCGGGCGATTTGGTCACATCCACATCCATTTTGCACGCCTTTGCACATTTTCCGCAGGAAACGCATTTGTGTTTATCGACTTTCATTCCGAGAAGCGACACCTTGTTAAGCAGCGCATAAAATGCGCCCAGCGGACACAGCCACTTGCAGAACGGGCGGTAGAAAAGCACGCTCAGCACGATCATCGTGATCAGAATGCCGAGCTTCCACGAAAAGAGCGCACCGAGTGCATCGCGGATTCCCGAATTGACGGCGGCGAGAGGTATTGCACCTTCAAGCACCCCTTGCGGACAAAGGTATTTGCAGAAGAACGGATCTCCCATGCCGACATCGTTTGTGATAAGCATCGGCAGCAAAACCACCGTTAAAAGCAGAACAGCGTATTTTATGTAGGTGAGCGGCTTCAGCTTTTTTGTGGAGATCTTTTTGGTCGGGATCTTGTGCAGCAGTTCCTGAAGCCATCCAAACGGGCAAAGAAAACCGCAGATGAAACGGCCGAGCAGAACACCGAGCAAAATGAGAAATCCTGTGATATAATAGGAAAAGCTGAATTTCGAGGAACCCACCACAGCCTGAAACGAGCCGATCGGGCAGGCACCCGACGCCGCCGGACAGGAATAGCAATTGAGTCCCGGCACACAGACGGCTTTGCCGCTGCCCTGATAAATTCCTCCTTTTAGAAAGTTCGGCAGGTGAATATTGGTCAGCAGTGTTGCGCCTGCCTGGAACGGCCCGCGGAAGCGTGAGAGAAACTGCGATACACCGCCTTTTTCCTTTTTCGGCTTTTTGTTATCCAATTCCCACACACTCCAAACACAGCCGGATCGCCTTGCTTAACACGGATTCCGCCTCACCGCGCAAAGCTCCGAAGCACAGCATCGCAGCTCCGCAGATAAGCAGCGCGACCTGAAATACGGCTTTTTTCGATCGAATCAATTCGGTCACCCCTTTCTTTTGTGTGTTCATTGTAGCACAACGGATATAAAATCTTCGTTAAGAACGAAAACTAAAAAAATTTTTTCTTTTAAGCCGCCATTGCCATGGAGGGCAGGACGCCATTGCCATGGAGGGCAGGACGCGGGGAGTTCCGGCGGCGGGGTAGATAAAATGCCCGACAAGAAGATAAGCTCTTGTCGAGCCGGCACAGCCGGTTTGCCGCGGGGAGTTTGTGCGATGAGCAGCCTTTTGTACCCGACAAGCGGTAAACCGAATGTCGAGCATTGAGGGTTAAACAATATGATAACCGACCACGGCATATCTGCGGCATTGCCGCCGGCAAAACAGCTTTGCTGTTGATATTGATGGGGAGGTGTGGTAAAATAAAATAAAGGTTTTATTGACAGGAGAATTTAAAATGACAAGAGCAGAAAAAGCGGAAAACTACTTTCTTCAGGGCTACAACTGCGCGCAGGCAGTTGTGCTCGCGTTCTCGGACGTGACCGGACTCGACGAACAGACAGCAGTTCGCATAGCAGGCCCGTTCGGCGGCGGACTCGGCAGGCTCAGAGAGACCTGCGGCACGGTCAGCGGCATGGCTACCGTCATCGGTCTGATCTCCGGCCCGAGCGTCCCCGGCGACAGCGAAGCCAAAGCAAAGCTTTATAAACGCGTTCAGCAGGCGGCGGAGAAATTCCGCGAGAAAAACGGCAGCATTATCTGCCGCGAGCTTCTCGGGCTCGATAAAAACGGCGAAAAGCTCTCGCCTGTACCGAGTGAGCGCACCGCAGCATACTATAAGAAAAGACCGTGCGCTAAACTTTGCTACGATGCGGCAGAAATATTGGAAGAATTATACCTGAAATAACCAATATATTCATAATACCGAGAGTATTATGCGCGCAAAAAAAGCGAAAAAAAATAAAAAAACCGAAAAAAACAAGCCCGATTTTTAATAGTTTTCCACATAGTTATTCATGGATAAGTTTAAAAACGCTCGCTAAATGCGGTCAAACGGTACTTTCACTGTGGAAAACTATGTGGAAAATGTTAATACAGTCTGTATTTGAGCAGTTTGTATGAAATTTTTGTGAATTTTCGTGCAGCTTCAACTAAAGTCGCGTAAACAAGGCATTTCTTTGTGACACAGGCGAATTTTTTTAATAAAAAAGGGCGGGAACGGCCAAAATCTCAAAAATTGTATAGACAAATCAAGCGAATTGTGCTATTATTGTATCGTCAATGTAGTTTAAAGTAGGCGGATCATGTCCGCTTAGGGGTATCTAATTTTTGTTTAAAAAAGGGGATTTCACATTGTTACAGTTAAAAAGAATCGCAGCGATCACAGGCCTTGTGCTGCTTGATATATTCACGGTTATTTTTTCGGTGCTGCTTTCGTTTAAGATAATCGCGTCGAGCAGCCCGACGATCGTTCCCCAGCAATACTCGGTGGACGGTTACTATATCTATCTGTTTATCGGCCTGGCGGTCGCGCTGATCGCGATAAATGTCATCTGCGGCAACTATTCGACCTCGCTCAAGCACTACGGCTTCGGCGAGATAATCCGCACGGTTATCGCCGTTGCCGTTCTTTTCGCCGGCATGACGGTGTTCTCGCTTGTTTTTCAGGCCGATCGGCTCAGCTTCCGTCTTATCAGCCTTGTATCGATCTTCGCGCTGATACTTCAGGTGTTCGGCAGAGCGTTTGTCCGCATGGTCAACGAGGTTTCCGCGCAGGTGAGCGCGTCCAGCCGCGCGAAGGACACTGCGCTCAGACGCACCGTTATCTACGGCGCGGGCGAAGCAGGCGTTTCGCTTTACAATAAGGTTCGCCAGAACCCCGATTCGGACATTTTGCCGGTTGCGTTCGTCGATGACGATGCATCGCTTGTAGGCAAGAAGGTCCACGGTATCAAGGTCATGGGCACATTTGATGCTCTTTCCGATGTTATCGATAAAACTGCGGCTCAGGAGGTCATCGTCGCGATCCCGTCGGCGCCGCGTTCGCTGCTTAAAAAGACAATGGAGGTCTGCCGCGAAAAGCGCTGTATGATCCGCAGATTCGGCACTATCGATGATGTTGAGATGAACAATGCGAGCGTGCAGAATATCAATATCGAGGAGCTTTTGCGAAGGGATTCCGTTTCGCTGAATATGAATGTCGTCAGAGATTTTGTCGAGGGCAAAACCGTTATCGTAACAGGCGGCGCAGGCTCGATCGGCTCTGAGATCTGCCGTCAGGTATTGCGTTTCGGCTGCAAGCACCTTGTTATTTTCGATATTCATGAAAACGGGCTTTACGATATTGAAAACGAGCTGAAGGCGGCGTATGACGGAAAGTACAGTATGCGTCTCGGCTCGATCAGAGATAAGCGCAGACTTAAAGAGGTTTTTGATGAATTTCAGCCTCAGCTCGTGTTCCATGCGGCGGCACATAAGCATGTCCCGATGATGGAGTACAGCCCGAGAGAGGCCATAAAGAACAATGTCAAGGGCACTATCAATGTCGCACAGGCGGCGATAATGCATAAAGTCGAGAAATTTATTCTCATATCCACCGATAAGGCGGTCAATCCTACTAATATAATGGGCGCTTCAAAGCGTATCGCCGAGGAGGCTATTCAGCTGCTCGACACGGTGAGCGATACTGATTTTGCCGCTGTCCGTTTCGGCAATGTTTTGGGATCAAACGGCTCGGTTGTTCCGCTGTTCCGCAAGCAGATCGCCGCAGGCGGCCCCGTCACAGTCACTCACCCCGATATGCGCCGCTATTTTATGA
This sequence comes from uncultured Eubacteriales bacterium, assembly GCA_934486895.1. GTDB lineage: Bacteria > Bacillota > Clostridia > Oscillospirales > Acutalibacteraceae > RUG14109. Next base: position 6,987 of record CAKSQZ010000032.1, read on the forward strand.
CTATTCCCGAGGCTGTTCAGCTGGTGCTTGAAGCGGGCGCAATGGCAAACGGCGGCGAGATCTTTGTGCTCGATATGGGCGAACCTGTCCGCATTTACGATCTTGCGTGCGATCTTATCAAGCTTTCCGGCTACGAGCCGAACGAGGATATCGAGATCGTATTCACGGGACTTCGTCCGGGCGAGAAGCTGTTTGAGGAGCTTTCGATCGACGGCGAGAATATGCAGAAAACGCCGAACGGCAAGATATTTATTATGAAGCCGATGGAGTTTGACGAATCCGAACGTGCCGAGAATATCAAGATACTCGAGGCGTCGGCGGTGTCGGATCTGCCGCTCTCGGATATGTTCAACTGCGTCAAGGTCCTTGTGCCGACATTTAATCACAATCCGAACGGAGAAGCAAAGCTTTGAGAAAATTTGATGAATTGCCCGAGCGGTTTCAGAATGAAGCCGTTCGGAAATACTATGATATTCTGAAGAAAAAACGCGTTTCACTCTTTTTCAAACGCGTTTTTGACTTTGTTATCGCACTGATAATTTTTATTGTGCTGCTGCCGCTGAATTTGGTTGTCGGGGTGCTCGTCAAGTGTACCTCCGAGGGCCCTGTTTTTTACCGTCAGGTGCGGATCGGGCGGTACGGTAAGCCGTTTCGCATATTCAAATTCCGCACAATGGTGCAGAATGCCGATAAGATAGGCGCGCAGCTTACCGTGGGCGAGCGCGATCCGAGAATAACGAAGATCGGGCATTTTCTGCGCAAGACCCGTCTTGATGAGTTCGCTCAGGTGATAAATATTCTGCTCGGGCAGATGTGCCTTGTCGGCGCGAGGCCTGAGGTGCCGAAGTATGTCGAGCAGTATTCCGATGAAATGATGGCGACATTGTTGCTCGCGCCGGGCATTTCCGGAGAAGCGAGCCTTGAGTTTAAGGATGAAAACGAGCTGCTCGCGCAGGCGGACGATTTCGAGCAGTGCTATATTACACAGGTGCTGCCCGAGAAGATGAGGATCAATCTCCAGTATCTCACCAAGCTGTCGGTGTGGTACGATTTCAAGCTCCTTGTCCGTACTTTCTTCGCCATCTTTTCCTGACCGCCGCCGCTGCACGCCCGCCATTACAATGGTCGGGCTTTTTTTATATCCCGCCGCAGGGATTCTTTGCGGCTTATCTGCGGCATTACCCCCGGCGGATCTCGACGGCGTGCGCGACCGACGGGATCGACAATCCCTGCTGTGACGAGGTCGGCGACATCAACGCTCCCGTCGCAACAAACAGCACCCTTTGATACTTTCCCGACTGCACTTCAGGCAGTATCTTACCGCACAGCACGCTTGCCGAACAACCGCAGCCCGAACCGCCTGCGCCGACGGTGCTGTCGGAGCTGTCGAAGATCATAAGTCCGCAGTCATCATAATTATTGCCGAGCATAATATCCTCTTTCAGGAGCAGCTCGCGCAGCAGCTTCGAGCCCGTCTCTCCGAGATCGCCTGTCAGGATCAGATCATAATCGTCGGGCGAGGTGTTTGTATCCGATAAAAACCGCGAGATCGTGTCCGCCGCGGCAGGCGCCATTGCCGCACCCATATTATTAGCGTCGGTCACGCCGAGATCGGTTATCCTGCCGATACACACCGCCTCGACATACGGCGTGTTTTCAGCGCCTGCTTTGACCGTCGCCGCGCCTGCCCCTGTGACTGTCCACTGCGAGTCGGGGGTGCGCCGACCGCCGTATTCCAGCGGAAAACGAAACTGTCGTTCCGCCGAGCAAAAGTGCGAGCCTGTCGCCGCTACTGCGATGTTTGCCCAGCCGCTGTCCACCGCGAGGGACGCCATCGACAGCGAGAGCGCCATTGTCGAGCACGCGCCGAACAGCCCGACGCTCGGGATCTTAAATTTTTTGAGTCCGAATGTGCTCGACATACTTTGATCCAAAAGATCGCCCGCAAAGATGACATCTACTTCGTCGTTTTTCACACCGCACTTTGAAAGCGATTTCGATATTGCCCCCGAAAGTATCGCCGATTCCGCCTGTTCCCAGCTTTCCTGACCGAGCAGATCGTCGGTGAATGCGAGATCAAAACACTCGCCGAGCGGGCCCTGCTTTTCCTTTTTGCCGACCGCCGCCGCAAATCCGATCACAGACGGGCGGTTTTGCATTGTTATAACACTGCCGTTTCGCTTTGCCATATTACCCTCCGAAAACCGTTTTTATTATCATAAGAATAAGTCCGTACACCGCCGAGGCGAGCACGCCGTAGACAATGACAGGCCCTGCTATCGAGAACAGCTTTGCGCCGACTCCGAGTACAAAACCCTCTGTTTTGAACTCTATTGCGGGTGCCGACATAGCGTTTGCAAAACCCGTTATCGGCACAAGCGTTCCCGCGCCCCCGATCTTAGCGAATTTCTGATAGATGCTCAGTCCCGTGAGCAGTATCGCTATGAAGATCAGCGTTATCGAAACGGCGGTCGCCGCGGGCTTTTTCTCAAGTCCGAATGAGGTGTATAGGTCGCTGAGCGCCTGACCGACAACGCAGATGAGCCCGCCTGTCCAAAAGGCGTTCAGGCAATCCGGCAGAACTTTCGATTTTCCGGAAAGCTGTTTTGTCATTTTCTGATACTCTTTTTTATTCAAATCCGTTCACTCCTTTTTGCTATTTTTGCCGAACTTTCAGCGATTATCCTCAGGCAGACACTTGATTTTTTGCAAACACAAATGTATAATCTATATGCCACCATTGCCATGGAGGGCAGGACGCACTGAGTCTGTGCGGTGGGCTGTCTTTTGTACCCGACATTCGGTCAAGCGTGCAAAGCAGCTTTGCTGCCGCAGATGGCAAAAAGATATGTCATAGCCATTGTTATAGCAAGCACAAAACTCTCTTAATATCATAACTCCACATCGGCGGATTGCAGTTGTTGTCTCGGGGTGAGCCTATGCCCGCAGGAACTTGCACAAGAACACAGCTT
>CAKSQZ010000033.1 GCA_934486895.1 uncultured Eubacteriales bacterium
TGGTAGCTTTTCATACCGATGCCGGGGGTATTATTGCGGAACTCAGAGATCCATTCGGCTTCCTCTTTTTCCTCTTTGGGAATTCCGTACAGATCGATGGCATCCGGAATACACGCCGTCAGCTTACCCATGGTTTCGGCATCGTCAGTCTGAGCATAGATGGTAAAGGTGTCGCCGACCCCCAGATCAATGCCCCATTTTGCATCCAGCCGGGCGCCGTCCGTCAGTATAAACTTCACATCGCCGTTCAGGCGGATACGGCTGGTGACCGTCACATCGCCGCTTATTATATACCAGCCTGCCGGCAGGTCATAAAACGGGTTGTTTTTGATGTCCGGCTCGAAATAGCTCGTCAGCTCGGTATAGTTAAGGCACCCCTGCATCTGACCGTTTTCGTCCAGGTAAGGAACCGGAGGCATAACGATGCTGTTCTCAGACCACCGCGCCGCCAGCATTCTGACATTTCCGGGCACGGTCGAGCCGGGGGCATAGGCATTCCCGTCGTCGCCCACCCACACAAAGTCTGCCGAAGCGGAATTGTCTTCAGGGTCGGTCAGGTGCTTGGATGTGGGCGCCGTAAACGGCGAGCCCTTACGCACGATCATACGGACAGGCCCGGTATCTCCGCCAAGCTTGCCTTTGTTCAGGTTGATCGTTACCGCGCTCAGATCTTCGGGCGCGATTTCGTCCGGTATCTCAAGAATCGGGCGATAGCCGACGCCCTGACTTAACGACGGAGATCCGCTTGCAAAGCTGCCGACCTCATCGCCGCCCCGATATACGCGCATGGAGGTATCATCGGCAAAGGTATCCTGCCCCCAGGAGGGCGATCCCTGCCAGTTTTTGATATAGTTTCTGGTGAGGCTTGCGGGGTCGATCTCTCCCTTGACACGGATGGTATCCCATTCGTTATTCCACGGAGTGCCGCGCACTTCCGTTTTGTTCAAAAAGCTGTCGGTTCCCGCCGAGGGCGCGCGCATGGTATAGCTCACACCGCCGCTCTCAAAAGGCTTTCCGAAAATAAAGCCTTTTTCGTTCAGCGCGTCCCAGCTCACATCCCGTGTCACATTGTAGTTTGCAACAAGCAGGCTTCGGCTGCCGTCGGCCACTGCCGAGGAGCCGCCGTTTTGAGCATAGGCACAGACCGTTCCCGCATAGGTAAAGGGTACACAGTCAAGAGAGCCGCCGTAAAAATCGGTGTTCGCACTGCCGGGGATACCGGCAGCGGAGAGATTAAAATAGTATGTCGAGCCGGCTTCAAAGGAAAACTTTTCATCAAATGTCCAGCATGCGGTAAGGGTATTTACTTCGGCGGGGACGGGATCGCCCACTCTGTAAATATTCCCTTTTTCATCCCGCCAGTGGAAGTTGTTTTTCTTCAGGTTCGTGGCGAAGTACATTTCGGTATTCGTGGGCGCGGAGAAGTCCTGCCCGGCTTTTACGATGATTTTAATTTTCCCCGAAGTCCTGCCGGTTGTGCTCCACACATAACCGCCGTTAAGATCGAGTGTGACTATCTTGAAATCCTTTTCCGTGAGCTCGGCGGGTATTTCCAGAACAGGGCGTATGCAGGTATCGTTTCCTTCCGATCTCAGCTCGCCGTTATCAAACCTGCGGCTCGATCGTTTGGAGGCGTCCTCGCTGAAGGTATCCTGTCCCCAGCAATAAGAGTCGTTGCCTGTTACATATCCCTTATTCCGGATGGCATCCCATTCGTTGTTTTCGGGGGTAACCGTACCCTCCTCCGAAACTCCGCTGCCCACCGTGGGCGCACGCAGAGTGTAGGCTAATCCGCCGCTTTCAAAGGGCTTTCCGAAAATAACACTGCCCCCATGCAGTCCGTCCCAATCCGTACCGATTTTCAAAGCCTCCGCAGAAACAAACAGGCGATGGTCATAGCAATAGCCGTATTGCGCATCGCTGTCCGTTGCCGCCGACGCGGCAGCGGAGGAATCGGCATTCCCTGCCGAAGCGGAGTTCAGCACATAGGAATTCACCGTTCCGACATAAACGAACGATTCATAGTATTTGTACAAACCGTTGATCATACCACTTATATCAAACCAATAGGTTTCGCCCTCCTCAAGGGAAAGCGGCTCCTGCGTTTGATCGGCATTATCTGCCGGCTGTCCGTTTTCCGCTGCAGAAACAAACTGCGTGACCATAGACAATGCCATGCACAGCATCAGCAGAATACTAAGCATTCGTTTCTTCATTTTCAGTTACCTCCGTTCAGATATTGTGAGCGGTATTTATCTGCAAACAGGGCGACTCCCTGCTTTAAGACCTCCATTTGGGTTTTCAGGTAGTATTCGTCCTCAAACATCGCATAGTGCACACATGCGCGGACGAATATAAAAATCAGCGGTGTGATGACTGTATAGGGAATGCCGATCTTCGGCTCCAGCCGCTTTGCATACTCTGTATAGCGCTCGTTCACACCCTCAAAAAACTTCTTGCCATGTTCAATATATTTCGGATGGGTATAAATTTGATACATCAGCCTATATTTTTTGCCGTGTTTTTTGGCTGTCCAATACGGCACCTCTTTCACAAACCTTATAACATCCTTCGGGTCTGTGGGCGCCATCTCCATAAAGTCGTCCTCGACCTTTTCCATACAGTATGCCGTTGATTCGATGATCAACTCGTCAAGATTTTTAAAATACGAATACAGGTTTGCCTTTGTGCATCCGCACGCATCGGCCAGCGCCTTGATTCCTGTGCCCGTAAGTCCGTTTTCTGCATAACACTCAAAGCACTTTTTCATAAGCTCACGCTTGCGCTCATTATGCTGTTGTTCAGTCGTTTTCATGTTGATCTGCTCCTTTTGCCTTTACCGACCGTTCGTTTATAATTAGTATAACATAAAATTATTATAAATTCAAGAGCTAAGATGAAAAACGGGACATTCAATTGAGGATTACAATAGATATGTCGCACGCTTGAATTACGGTGTAACATATCATTGACACCAACACGGAATACAGCTCATAACCTGGAAAATCTGTTGCATAATTCAAACAACGGTGATATAATAAAATATATCGCCGAAGTACCAACAGAAAAGCGGTTGAAATCCGGTTTCACAAATACGTATATGTGCTTGGTAATAATGCATCTAAAACCTTTGAGGGGTTTAAAAATATCAAGCACGAAGAAAGAAGGGCTGATAATTATGAATATATTGCTGCAACGATAATTCAAAAATTGCCGATAAAGTCGTTCAATATTTCAAAAAGGAGTTGAAGAAATAAGTGTACCCAAGCAAACATATATTTTCGTATGCCGACGGATACTTAAGCCCGAAACACCTGAAAATATAAAGCAGCGATTTATCAAAGAATACGCCGAATATAATAGGAAACGGAAAGAAAGCGGCCTATATTGACAACTAAAAGCACCTATGCTAAATGCAAGGTGCTTTTGGGTATATAACCGACAATTTACGGCATAAAAAAAGCAAGGTGCTGCCCTTGCTTGTACATATGAATTATATGATAAAACAAAAAGAGCGTTCATAAGTCATATCCCTTATGAACACTCGATATGGTGCGAGTGACGGGACTTGAACCCGTACGCCAAAGACACACGCCCCTCAAACGTGCCTGTCTGCCAATTCCAGCACACTCGCATTTATTCTCTTGCAGCTTTTCGACTGCAAGAGATATTATATCAAACCAAATTGATTTTGTCAACTGTTATTTTAAAAAATTTTAATTATTTTTTCTTTCAAATAGTAATATTAAATAGAGCGGATTTGACAAAAACTGTTTTTAAATTTTAATTATATATTGACATTTCCCCGATGAGATGATATACTTTAATCACCTCCCCATATAGGCGGTAACGGTTGACCGCCTCTCCGAACTGTGCGACCGTGAACACAGCCGGGTGGGTGGGGACGTATGTTTTTTTGAAAAGTCGGCTTTAATTAGTCGGCTTTTCGCTTTTCGGCTTTGAGCGTATCTTTAAGAATACGGACACAGCCTTTTGCCGTTTTGCAACGGCTTTGCTTTTCGACAAGATTTATTTAGTTGGTTGATCTGCAAAAGTCGGTTTTTGCCCGCCGAAACGCCTGTACCAACCGTCCGGATACAGCGGCGACGGATTCATCTCAGCCTTGGATACATCAACTGTTTCGTCTTCCCCGCCGCGAACCATTCTCGCGGCAATAACAAGCCGCCAATCGTTGTCAACGGTATAGTCGCAGGTTGAAAGCAAAAGAATTTTATCATTCTCTAAAACATCAACAGGGGTGTTGATTATAGAGCGACGTGTGATCTCGGTTGTGAATTTCAAAAAATCGGCTTGTGTTTTAAAATTCGGATCGAGATAATAAAATTTCTCACCGTCTTCTTTTTTATTGTTGGTCAGAAAAACGGAAAACACCTTCCATTTATGTTCCTGCGTCTTTGTGTCGAAAGATATGACCGGCGATTTTTTATAGAAATCAAGTTTTTTATATCTTGTAAGCTGCCCGAACAAGCGGGATTTATCACGCAGATTGTGACCGTATATAATTGTATTCTGGCTCAGATTTGCCATATCACATTCATAATCGACAAAATAGCAACCGGAAAAACTATACTCGCCGTATATATTTTTTCTTAGATAATAGTTGTTGTCTTTTGATTGAACAACAGGATCGTCTATATCTGTGTTTGGCACTTTTATATATGCAACAAGATCTTTTACATCGGCATACTTTTTAAGCCACTCGGGAGCAGTTTTAGATGTTGTAGCAGTCGTTGTGATATCGGTTGATGTTTCAGGCTCGGCGATAGGTTTTGGTGCAAAATAGCACACAATAAGCGCTGTTACCGCTGACAGCACTGCCATTACTATAAACTTAATTGTGTTCTTCATCAAATTCCTTCTTAAAAAATATCCGGTCGGATAATTCCGACCGGACTGCTTTTGGTAAAATTATTCGTGATCGTGGCCGCAGCAATCGCAGTTGTCATCACAGTCATCATCAAATGCAAACTCGAGCTTCATGCCGCACTCGGGGCAATTGATATAATCCTCAGCAAACATAGACTCATCGATCTCGATTTTTGCACCGCAACCGGGGCACTCAACGCTGTAAAAATCATCGTCATCGTCCTCACAGCCACAATCGCAGTCGTCATCAAGGCCGTAATAGTCCTTCTCAAGCTCGCCGAGATCTTCATCAACAGCGTCCACCTGACCTGCGATTTCTTCGATATACTCATTAAGAGCATCAATCTCGTCTGCCATTTCTTCAACAACACCGAGAAGAGCTTTGATTACCTTTTCAGCAGACGAATCACCGAGATCAAGTCCGTCTGCAAGGCCTTTAACATAATTAACTTTTTCAATCATTTGAATTCTCCTTTTAATTTATGCGCGCTCCATATAGGAACCGTCACGGGTGTCAATTCTGATCATATCGCCTTCGTTGATAAACAGCGGAACTCTGATCTCAGCGCCGGTTTCGACTTTAGCGGGCTTTGTAGCGTTTGTCGCGGTATCGCCTTTAACGCCGGGTTCGGTCTCTGTAATGAGAAGCTCAACAAAGTTAGGCGGCTCAACGCCGAAAACCTTACCTTTGTAGGAAAGGATCTTGCAAACCATGTTTTCCTTGACAAACTTAAAGTTATCGCCGAGTTCAGCCTTGTTGACAGGCTCCATTTCATAAGTCTCGAGATCCATGAAGTAATAAAGATCGCCGTCGGAATAAGAATACTCCATATCTTTTCTCTCAACATAAGCGGTAGGATATTTATCGGTCGGACTGAATGTTTTTTCAACCACTGAACCTTCAATAACATTGCGGATCTTGGTGCGGACAAACGCAGCACCTTTACCGGGTTTAACATGCTGGAATTCAATGATCTGATAGACCTTACCGTCCATTTCAAAGGTTACTCCGTTTCGGAAATCTCCTGCAGTTATCATGTGATTTATACCTCCAAATAAATATATTTATATTCTACATTATTTTAATGCTTTTTTCAAGTATTATTTATTAGTTTTTATATATTCAGCGATCTCCCGAAGTGCATCAACATATCCATCGATGCCCCTTCCCGCAATTTTCTTTATGCAGGCAGGTGCCGTGACAGAAACACTGCGGAATTTTTCTCTCGAATCAACATCGGATATATGCACCTCGATAAACGGCTTTTTGACCGCTCTCATAGCGTCATATATCGCATAGCTGTAATGGGTGTATGCGCCGGGGTTTATAACGCAGCCGTCGTAATCGTCCATCATCTCGTGAATCTTATCGATTATCGCGCCTTCATGGTTCGACTGAAAAAATTCAAGTTTTATATCTGAAATTTTTGCACCTGCAAGCATAATTTCTTCAATGCCGGAGAGCGATGTTGTACCGTAAATTCCCGGTTCCCTCCTGCCGAGTAAATTCAGATTAGGACCGTTTATAACTAATATTTTCAAACAAGTTCCGCCTTTCGACCTCAGAAAAATTTAAACTTTGTAAACGGATATATCCTGAAAAGGACCTTTCCGATAACATATCGTTTATCAACCATTCCGATTTCAGATGATCGACTGTCCTTTGAATTGGATCGGTTATCTCCGAGAACAAAAATGTGACCTTCCGGAACAATGCTCGGACTGCTGAAATCCAAGGCTTCTGTTTCGGAGGTGACATAATCTTCACTGAGTCTTTCACCGTCAACAAAAACCGAACCGTCCTTTATCTCGACTTTCTGACCTTCCGCCGCAATAACGCGCTTGACAATCGGCTCTGCAAAGGAATTGCCCGTGTCTTTCTTTTCAAGATTATCATAGTTTCTCGATACGATCACAATATCGCCGCATTTCGGTTCGTACATAAAATCGGAGACGATAAGCCGATCTCCGTCTTGTAAAGTCTCCTGCATAGATTGACCCTTAACCCCGACCACACTAAAAAGGAATGTGAATATCATGATAACGATAAAAAGCGAAAAAGTTAGTGAATCAAGCCAATCATACGCCTTAGATGTTGACGATGACGGTAAAAATCTGTCTTTTTTTAAAACCATATTAGCTCCTGACAGTGGACAAACGAATCATCTGATCTGACCGTTGCCGTTTATAATGTATTTTACAGATGTAAGCTCGTTGAGTCCCATAGGACCTCTTGTATGCAGTTTCTGAGTTGAAATTCCGATCTCTGCTCCGAGTCCAAATTCACCGCCGTCGGTAAAACGAGTCGAGGCATTGACATACACGGCCGCTGCATCTATTCTTGCTGTGAATTCGGCAGCGTTTTTATAACTGTTTGTGACAATGCATTCGCTGTGGCCGGTGGTGTATTTCATGATATGCTCTATTGCTTCATCAAGAGAATCGACGATCTTAACAGAGATCGCATAGTCGAGAAACTCTATCGCATACTTTTCTTCATCGGCAATATCCGAACCTTTGATTAATTCTCTTGTGCGTTCGCAGCCGTATATGCGGACATTATGATCCCTAAAAAGCTCACATATTTTTTCTAAAGCAGGCTTTGCAACGGCACTGTGGACAAGTAGGCTTTCGCAGGCATTGCATACGGATGGACGCTGCGTTTTAGCATTGTTCACTATTTGAGCCGCCATGTCAAGATCTGCGCTTTCATCGATATATACATGACAGTTGCCCGTCCCTGTTTCAATGACCGGCACTGTTGCATTTTCAACAACAGATCTTATAAGTCCCGCTCCGCCGCGCGGGATAAGAACATCGAGATATCCGTTGAGCTTCATGAGCGCTGTCGCACTTTCTCTGGATGTATCGGTTATAAGCTGAATGCAGTTTTCATCGAGCCCTGCCGCTTTAATGGCATCACGCATAGTAATTGCGATGGCAATATTGGAATTAATAGCTTCTTTGCCGCCTCTGAGAATCACAGCATTACCCGATTTGAGGCAAAGCGCGGCAGCATCCGCAGTTACATTCGGACGGGATTCATATATAATGCCTATAACTCCGAGAGGAACAGCGACTTTGGTTATTTTAAGACCGTTCGGACGGGTATAACCGTCGAGCACCTTACCGACGGGATCATCAAGCTCGGCAACCTTTAAAACAGCGTTTGCAATATCGTCAATACGTTCTTTTGTTAGCCGTAGACGATCGGTCATTGTTTCACTTATGCCGTTGTCTTTTGCGGCCTTAATATCAAGTTCATTTGCGCAGAGGATTTTATCAGTATTATTGCGAAGCGCCTCTGCTATCGAACAAAGAGCCTGATTTTTAACCGCAGTCGCAGTATATGAAAGAGTTGCAGCTGCCTTTTTTGCGGCAGTTCCCATTGCCTTAATATCCATTTTCATTCTCCTATCAATGCTATTCGCCGCAGGTAAAAATCGTTCCTATCGGCTCACCCGATAAGAGCGCATAAATATTGTGAAGATCGTTTCCGTTTATGATAGCTGTGTCGATATTATGCTGCATTGCGATCTGTGCGGCTTGCAGTTTTGTGACCATACCGCCTGTGCCGCGCGCTGTACCGCTGCCGCCTGCAAGCTCGAATATCTCAGGTGTGATCTGTGTTACCTTATCGATCTTGGCAGCATTCTCATTTGTTCTCGGGTCACCGTTAAACAAGCCATCGATATCTGTTATGATAACCAGAAGATCTGCACCTACGCATTCGGCAACAACAGCAGAAAGCGTATCGTTATCACCAAATACAAGCTCATCTGTCGCAACCGTGTCATTCTCGTTTACAATAGGAATAGTATTATATTCAAGCAGCGTAGACAATGTGTTAACAACATTTCTTCTGCGGTCAAACTTATCAACTGCGTCCCTAGTCATTAAAACCTGAGCAACCTTTGTGTTATACTCCGAGAAGAAACGGTCGTAGATAAACATAAGCTCGCATTGACCGATTGCCGCTGCCGCCTGCTTTCCTGCGATGGTTGTCGGACGATCGGGCAAACCGAGAATATCAACTCCGACAGCGATCGCTCCCGATGAAACGAGAACGATCTGCTTACCCGAATTTTTAAGATCGGACAAAATCATCGCAAGCTCTTCAACTTTTTTATAGTTAGGCTTTCCGTTCGCGTGAGTCAATGTAGATGTGCCTATCTTAAATACTATTTTATGTGCATTTTTAATATCCATTAAATCAATTCAACTCTTTATTTACATTTCGACAGTGATCTTATGCGTTTTACCGTCATTGAACAGCGGAACAACATTACCATCGATCGGTTTTCCGTCAACAGTGAGCGATTTGACTCCGCTTTGAGCACCGTTTTCATTTTTAATTTCAATTTCGTAAATATCATTTCTGAATTTACGCTTAAGCGACAACTTTTTCCACTTGGACGGAATACACGGGGCAATTGTAAAGCTGTTGTAGGACGGGTGAAAACCTGCCATATACTGTGTTATAGCTCTGAACATCCAGCCTGCGGTGCCTGTTACCCATGCGAAAAGTGTTTCGCCCTTGCGAGGATTATCCGGTCCGAAGAACATATTTGTCACAACATACGGTTCACAGCCCGAATGATCTGAAGGATTCGTGCTCGAATCGGGGAGGATCTTTGTAATCGTGCGATATGCAATATCTCCTCTGCCCTCCAGGCAGTCGGCAACCACTTTAAATGTGCCGCCGTGGCAATACGGTGTGCCGTTCTCCCAGATGCCGGGAATAAAGCTTGTAAGTCTGCCTATGCGGTTATTAAATTTGGTGTATGTCGGGTAGAGAGTGAGCGGACCGTATTCACTGTCGAGATATTTGTCAACCGCATCGAGGCATTTTTTCTTTCTCTCTTCATCGGCAACTCCGGAAAGAACAGCCCATGTTTGAGAATTAAGATAGATCATACCCTCTTTCTCGGTGTGTGAGCCGACTTTTTCGTTGTA
>CAKSQZ010000034.1 GCA_934486895.1 uncultured Eubacteriales bacterium
TATCACTGCTGACGGTATCAATGCTGCTATGAAGGCTGCTTCTTCCGAGTGCTTCGGCTACAATGTTGATCCGATCGTTTCCAGCGATGTTATCGGCATGAGATATGGTTCGCTGTTTGATGCTACTCAGACAATGGTAGCTCAGATCGCTGATGACCTCTATGAGGTTCAGGTTGTTTCTTGGTATGACAACGAAAACAGCTACACCAGCCAGATGGTCAGAACTATCAAATATTTCGCAGAGCTTGCATAAGTTTAGTGAGATTTAAAAAACAAGGCACTTTCCGCATGGAAAGTGCCTTGTGCTTTTTATTAAAGCAGTGTGATTCAGAGAATCGCACTGCTTACTATCATTTTTTTGATTACTTAATAGCCGCCTTAAGCTCTTTTACCTTGTCAGTCTTTTCCCAAAGAAAATCTTCGTCTGTTCTGCCAAAATGACCGTAGTTGCAGCTCTTTTCATAAATCGGCCTGCGAAGGTTTAGACGGTCGATTATAGCGGCGGGTCTGAAATCGAAAACGGAAGCGACAGCATCTGCGATAACATAATCGGAATACTTGCCTGTACCAAATGTTTCAACACTAATTGAAACCGGAGCGGCAACTCCGATAGCATAAGCAAGCTGAATTTCACACTTATCGGCAAGTCCGGCCGCAACAACATTTTTTGCAGCATGTCGAGCCGCATAAGCTGCCGAGCGGTCAACCTTTGTCGGGTCTTTTCCGGAGAAAGCACCGCCGCCGTGACGGGCGACACCGCCGTAGGTATCAACAATAATTTTTCTGCCTGTAAGACCTGTATCACCCTGAGGACCTCCTATAACAAAACGGCCTGTCGGGTTAATAAAAAACTTGGTTTCGCCGTCTACAAGCTCGCTCGGAATGATTGCATCGATAACATGCTTTTTAATATCGGCTCTCAGCTTTTCAATATCAACCTCTTTGCTGTGCTGACTTGAAACAACAACCGCATCGATTCTGGTGACCCTACCGTTGTCATCATATTCAGCTGTTACCTGCGTCTTTCCGTCGGGGCGCAGATAGGAAAGAGTTCCGTCTTTTCTGACATCTGTGAGCTTTTTGGAAAGCAGGTGTGAATAATACGCTGTAAACGGCATAAGAGCCTCTGTTTCATTGCATGCGTAACCGAACATCATGCCCTGATCTCCTGCACCGTGCTGATTATATTTGTCTTCAACTCCGTCTTTGATCTCAAGCGAGTTATCAACACCGAGAGCGATGTCAGGCGATTGCTTATCTATCGAGGTTATTACAGCACAGGTGTTGCCGTCAAAACCTTTTTCAGCACTGTCATAACCGATATCGCAGATAACTCTTCGAGCTATTGCGGGAATATCAACATTAGCTTTGGTTGTGATCTCACCCATTATAGTTGCAACGCCTGTGGTTATAAATGTTTCGCAGGCAACTCTTGAGAATTTATCTTCTTTGAGCATTGCATCGAGCACAGCGTCTGAGATGCGGTCGCATATTTTATCGGGATGTCCTTCCGTCACCGATTCGGATGTAAACAGTTTTTTCATTACTTTCGTCCTTTCTGAAAATAAAAAAGCGGCTGAGTTTCAGCCGCAAAATAAGCAGATAAAATACCTCATCTCACGGTTAAAACCGCAGGAATTAGCACCTTGCGCCGATCAAAAACCGAAGCAGGTTGCCGGGCTTCATAGGGCCTGTCCCTCCGCCACTCTTGATAAAGTGTTATTAAAAAACTATTTTTATTATATCAAAGAAGATATAGCTTGTCAACAAAAATTATTATAAATTTATTGCTTACACAAAATATTGCGTTTTTTCATTGTTTTTAGATAAAAATCCCCTGATATTTTGTGTATTATTAACCCTTGTATTTTTTAATCATTTCTGCTATCATATTAAAAGTTTAGGCTGATTTAGCTTAGAACAAATAGTGATCGGAAGGATGTAAGAAATGAAAGAAAAACAAAAAGTTGAAATCGGAAACGAAGGCATCACCGATGCCAGAGTACTCGGCAAACCGAGAATGGTCGTACTCGGCTTCCAGCACATGTTCGCTATGTTCGGCGCAACGGTGCTTGTCCCGTTGCTTACAGGTCTTGATGTTGCCACAACACTGCTCATGGCGGGCGTCGGAACACTGCTTTTCCACTTGCTCACAAAGTTTAAAGTGCCTGCGTTCCTCGGTTCGTCGTTTGCGTTCCTCGGCGGTTACGGTGCTATTGCTCCTATGGTAAACGGTCAGGCAAATCATGATTTACTGCCGTATGCTTGCCTCGGTGTAGCAGCCGCAGGTCTTATCTACCTTATTCTTGCCGGACTTATCAAACTTGTCGGCGTAAACCGTGTAATGAAATTCTTCCCTCCGATCGTTACAGGTCCTATTATTATTTCGATCGGTCTTACGCTCGCTTCCAGTGCGGTAGGCAACTGTAATCAGAACTGGCTTATTGCTGTTATCGCTCTTGCGGTTGTAATCGTATTCAATATTTGGGGCAAGGGAATGGCCAAGATCATTCCGATCCTGCTCGGCGTTATTATTTCCTGTGCCGTTGCGGCTGTTCTTGCTCTTTGCTTCGGCTCAAACGTCACGGTTGACGGACAGAGCTATATCGCTATCGCAGGCAATGAAAATCTCAAGCTTTTCTCGCAGAGTGCTATCGATAACTTTATAAATGCTGATTGGGTCGGCCTTCCGGTCGTTTGGAAGCACACTGTATTCGGCGGTATCGACTGGAGCAACATTTCGATGATTCTCACAGCTATCATTGCTATCGTTCCGATCTCGCTTGCAACAATGATGGAGCACATCGGCGACATCTCGGCTATCAGCTCTACTGTCGGCAAAAACTTCATCAAAGATCCCGGTCTCCACAGAACCCTTCTCGGCGACGGTCTTGCAACAACTCTTGCGTCATTGTTCGGCGGTCCTGCCAACACAACATACGGTGAAAACACAGGCGTTCTCGCACTCTCCAAGGTTTATGATCCGAGAGTTATCAGACTCGCTGCAATATTCGCTGTCTGCCTTTCGTTCTCGCCTAAGTTTGCAGCTCTTGTAAGCCTTATTCCGACAGCGGTAATCGGCGGTATCTCGTTCGTGCTCTATGGTATGATCTCTGCTATAGGTGTCCGCAATGTTGTTGAAACCCAGGTTGATTTCACAAAGAGCCGCAACCTTATCATTGCAGCCGTTATCCTTGTGTCGGCTCTTGGTCTCGGAACAGTTTCGTTCACTATCGGCGAGTTCACAGTAACACTCACAGCTCTTGCGGTAGCATCTATCGCCGGCATCGTTCTCAACGCCATCCTTCCCGGAAAGGACTATGTATTCCAGGATGAAGAGCCCAACGATACAGGTGTTAATTTCAAAGTTTGATCCAAAGGAGAGTTAGAAATGAAAGAAGTCACAATCTTCAACCATCCGCTAATTCAACATAAAACAACAATTCTTCGTCAGACTAAAACATCTAACAAAGAATTCAGAGAATTAGTCGAAGAGATCACAATGCTTATGTGCTTTGAAGCATTGAGAGATCTTCCGCTCGAAGATGTTGAAATCGAAACACCTATTCAGAAAACAACTCAGAAAATGATCAAGGGTAAGAAAATGGCTGTTGTTCCGATCCTGAGAGCAGGTCTCGGCATGGTAAACGGCATTTTGAATCTTGTTCCCTCTGCAAAAGTCGGTCATATCGGAATGTATCGCGATGAGGAGACTCTTGAACCGCACGAATACTATTGCAAGCTTCCTGCCGATATTGAAGAGAGATTGATCGTTGTTGTTGATCCTATGCTTGCAACAGGCGGTTCTGCAATCGATGCTATTCGTCAGATCAAGAGCTACGGCGGAAAGCATATTAAATTCCTTTGCATGATCGCGGCTCCCGAAGGAATTAAAGCGCTTAATGAGGCTCATCCCGATGTTGAGATCTATTGTGCAAATGTTGATGAAAGACTGAACGACCACGGCTATATCGTTCCCGGTCTCGGTGATGCCGGCGACCGTATTTTCGGCACAAAGTAAATTAAACAAAACTCACCTTGTTTGATGCTAAGCAAGGTGAGTTTTTTTGTTTGATCGTGTTTTTGTTTTTATGATCAAAAAACACTTGACATTCAACACATATTTGATATAATATTATTTGTCGCTGATATGGCTCAGTTGGTAGAGCAGCGCATTCGTAATGCGCAGGTCGTCGGTTCGAGTCCGACTATCAGCTCCATTGCCCGAAGGATATTCCTTCGGGCTTTTGCTTATTTGTCGAAAGCAGGGTTGACTGCATAGAAATTCTTGCAATCAAGATGTTCAAGAGTTCTTCTGAGGCCCTCACCGAAGCGCTGATAATGCACGATCTCACGTTCTCTCAAGAACTTAATCGGATCACGCACATCGGGATCATCTATCAGTCGCAGTAGATTGTCATAAGACAGTCTGGCCTTCTGCTCTGCCGCAAGATCCTCGTTCAGATCTGCAATAACATCGCCGCTGCAGGATATTGTTTCAGCTGACCACGGTGTGCCGGACGCAAACTGCGGATATACGCTTGCTGTGTGATCAACAAAATAGGTGTCGAACCCGGATTTTTTAATATCTTCCATCGACATCTCTCTTGTCAGCTGATGAAGGATTGCACTTATCATTTCAAGATGAGCCAATTCTTCTGTGCCTATGTCGGTCAGAATTGCTTTAACCTCATCATAGGGCATTGAATAACGCTGGCTTAAATATCGCATCGCGGCACCGAGCTCGCCGTGCGGCCCACCGAGCTGTGACACTATCACCTTGGCAAGCGCAGGATTAGGACGAGCTATCTTAACCGGATACTCCAGCTTTTTATCATAACTCCACATTTGCTTCTACCTCCCATGGCCACGGTCCTTTCACCCAATCGAACATTCCGTCGCGCTCACCGGCTTCGGAAACTCTGAGCGGTCCATAGCTTTCAGTGTATGCTATGACAGCTTTTTCATAAGTGTCAGCGGTCTTTTTTAAATATTCGAGCGCCTCTTTGTCATTGGGGTGTGTATCCAGAAAAAGATTAGCCTCTGTGAGCGCGAATTTATACATTCTTACAAGATTGAGAGCTTTATTTCTGCTTTTCATCGTTCAACACCTTTCTTTCCGAGAAAAGGCAGATCGAGCTTTTGAAAAAGTGTCCCTCTGCTGAGAGCAACATCATTGTCATATAATGCTTCCCATTTTTGAATAGGCATATAAGCCATTGCAAGCGGCAGGGTATCAACACATGACGCATTAACTCTATTCTGCTCGGGCATATTCACACATAGACTGTCTATGCAGAATTTATCCATAATAATATCTCCTTACTTTTTTAAATATGACTTACCGTCAGTATTGTTATATTCATCGTTTTAAATAAGCGTTACCGCATCGTATGATAAATATTTAACAATATAATTTTGCTTGTAAAAGTTTTATATTAAAATAATTGACAAATATTTAACAAAGCTGTTGACAGAAGACAAGTAAATGTGTATAATATAACAAGTGTTATCTAAAACGCACACTAATATCAGGAAACGCTTTGAATACCAAAGCAAGGGCAAAACGGAAGGAGAATAACTTATGTCAAGAGTTTATAATTTTTCAGCAGGTCCGAGCCAGCTTCCGCTCTCAGTACTTAAAAAAGCGGCAGATCAGATGCTCGATTATGAGGGCTGCGGTCAGTCTGTAATGGAAATGTCTCATCGTTCAAAGATATACGGTGAGATCATCAACGGTGCAGAGGCGCTTGTCCGCGAGCTTATGCAGGTTCCGGACAACTACAAGGTGCTGTTTTTACAGGGCGGCGCATCATCGCAGTTTGCAATGGTTCCGCTGAACCTCATGAACAAAAACCATAAGGCAGATTATGTTATCACCGGTCAGTGGGCAAACAAGGCATATAAAGAAGGTGCTCGTTACGGCGAAGCAAATGTCGTTGCTTCGTCTGCGGATAAGACTTTCTCTTATATCCCGAAGCTCGATCCCGCAACATTCACAAAAGATGCGGATTATTTCCACATTTGCATGAACAACACTATCTACGGTACAAAGTGGCATACACTGCCCGAAACAGGTGATGTTCCGCTGGTTGCCGATATTTCGTCCTGCCTTATGTCTGAGCCGATCGATGTTAAGAAGTTCGGCGTGCTTTATGCAGGCGCTCAGAAAAACCTTGCTCCGGCAGGCGTAACGCTTGTTATTATTCGCGAGGATCTCATAGGCAACGCTATGGACATCACTCCGACAATGTTTAATTATCAGACACATGCCGATAACGGCTCTATGTTCAACACTCCGCCTTGCTACACGATATATATAGCCAAGCTTGTTATGGAATGGATCAAGAACGAAATGGGCGGTCTTGAGAAGATGAAGGAGTATAACGAAAAGAAAGCGGCTATACTTTATAATTATCTTGACGAAAGCGAGCTTTTCAAGGGCACAGTTGTTCCGGAAGACCGTTCTATGATGAATGTTCCGTTTGTAACGGGAGACGCAGACCTTGACGCTAAGTTTGTCAAGGAATCCACAGCTGCAGGCTTTGTAAACCTTAAAGGTCACAGATCTGTCGGCGGTATGCGCGCTTCTATCTATAATGCAATGCCTATCGAAGGTGTTGAAAAGCTTGTTGACTTCATGAAGAAGTTTGAAGCTGAAAACAAATAAATCGGCAAAGGGGAAAAAGAAATGTTTAATATAAAAACTTTAAATAAAATATCTCCCGCAGGTCTTGATCGTTTCGACCGCACAAAGTACACCTACGGTGATGATATCGCAGAGCCGGACGCTATTCTTGTCCGCTCCGCTTCCATGCATGAGATGGAGCTGCCGGACAGTCTTAAGGCTATTGCAAGAGCAGGTGCAGGTGTAAATAATATTCCGCTTGATAAATGCTCTGAAAAGGGAATTGTTGTTTTTAACACTCCCGGTGCTAATGCAAACGCTGTTAAAGAACTTGTCCTTGCAGGTCTGCTGCTTTCTTCAAGAAAGATTGTTGCGGGTATTGATTGGGCTAAAACTCTCAAGGGCAACGGCGATGCTGTCGGCAAAATGGTCGAAAAAGGCAAAAGCGCTTTCGCGGGGCCTGAAATTGCCGGTAAGACGCTTGGCGTTATCGGTCTCGGTGCTATCGGTATCCTTGTTGCAAATGCAGCTCGTTCGCTCGGCATGAATGTCTACGGTTACGATCCGTATCTTTCGGTCGATGCGGCTTGGAACCTGTCGCGATCGGTCGTTCACGCAAACACACTTAAAGAGATCTATGCAAACTGCGACTATATCTCCATTCATGTTCCGCTAAACAGCGAAACCCGTGAAATGATCTGTGCAGAGTCTATCGCAACAATGAAAGACGGTGTACGTATACTCAATTTTGCCCGCGGTGATCTTGTTGCTAGTGCAGACATCATCAAGGCTCTTGAGTCCGGAAAGGTATCTTCTTATGTGACAGACTTCCCGTCGAACGATGTTATCGGGGTTGACGGTGTTATTGCAATTCCGCACCTCGGCGCATCCACACCGGAATCGGAAGACAACTGCGCGTTTATGGCAGCTAATGAAATCATGGGATTCTTGCAGAACGGTTCTATTAAAAACTCGGTCAATATGCCGAATGTTGAGCTTAGTGCTCCGACAGGCAAGCGTATCTGCGTTATCCATAAAAACGCTCCGAATCTTATCACAAACATCACATCTAAAATCTCCGAAGCTAATATCAATATCGAAAACATGGTAAATAAGTCGAGAAGCGACTATGCCTATACTGTTATCGATACCGGCAAAGCTGACCTTAATGCAGTAGCTGCTGCTATCGGCGAAATAGACGATGTGGTTAAAGCTTGGGTTCTTTGATCTGAATTTTAAATTTGCCATAGGTTATATTTAAAGTACCGATGTATTTCACATCGGTACTTTTTTGCATTGGTACAGCGTTAATTTAGTTGACAAGAGCGACTTTTATAGGTATAATTAAAATAAGTATTTATGCAAAAATACATTTTGGAGGAAAACTTTATGTCTGAATACGGCAGCTTTCACAACGGCAATGAATACAAAATAACCAAAACTGAAATCACTCGCCCTCAGCTTAACTATCTGTGGAACTCGAGAATACTCAGCGGTGTCAACCACCTCGGCGGAGGAAACGGAGCTTACGGTGCAAGAGCCTGTTCTTATATTGATCCGGACGGAAAGGGAAGATGCTCTGTTATCCGTGACGGCAACAGATATTTCTATATCAAGAACAAAACTAACGGAAAGGTCTTCAACCCCGGCTGGTATCCGGTTAAAACACCTGTTGAAAACTTTGAATGTATTCACGGTCTCGGATATTCAAACATTAGTTCAGAATGTGACGGCATCAAAGCCAATGCCCGCGTTTTTATTAACGACAGCGACCCTTGCGAGATCTGGACTTTAACGCTCACCAATAACACAGATAATCCTGTTGACATTTCAGCGTATTCTTTCGTTGAATTTCAGCTGGAAGGCTATCAGCGTTACAGCGATTATAACTCCTATGTACACGGCGAGTTTGATAAAGAGACAAACACGATCGTTTGCTTCAACAAAGCCATGGAGCGTCCGCACGAATGGTTCAACGGTTTTATTTCTACCGATGTTGCACCCACAGCGTTCGACACAAGTAAACGAGCTTTCCTCGGCGTTTACGGCAGCGCTTTCAAGCCTGACGGTGTTATGGCGGATAAGCTTTCAAATTCGCTTGCGGCTTGCGAACAGATGGTCGGTGCATTTCAGCACGACTTCATAGTTGATGCAGGAAAGAGCGTTTCGTTCAATGTGATAATCGGTGCTGTTGACAGCATGAAAACTGCAAAAGAGCTTTCTGAAAAGCTGTTCGCAGCTGATAAGATAGAGTCAGATTTCAATGCACTTATCGAATCGAAAAAGCAGAATTCTGCTGATATTTTCATCAATACAGGCGATGAAAAGATTGATAACTTTGCGAACTACTGGCTTAAACAGCAGGTTCAGCTGTGTGCAGAAGTCGGCCGAGACACCGGTAAAGGCTTCAGAGATCAGCTTCAGGACGCATGGGCTGTCGCATCGTTCAATCCTGAGCTTGCTAAGGAAAAGATCCTTGAAACACTTACCTATATGTATAATGACGGCCGTTGTGTCCGCGGTTGGCTTCCGCTTGATCATCACATTTACTCTGACGGTCCGACATGGATCGCACCTACTATCAACGCTTATGTTAAAGAAACCGGCGATACAGAGTTCTTAAAGCATCCTGTTAAATATCTCGATGAGGGTGAAGACACGGTTTGGGATCATATTCTCACCGCAGTAAGATTTGCGTCTGACGATCTCGGCGAGCATAAGCTCGTTAAATCACGCGACGGCGACTGGAACGACTCGCTTAACATGACCGGTCTTAAAGGCAAGGGCGAATCCGTCTGGACATCTATTGCTTTATATTATGCTTTGAATAACACGGCAGAACTTGCAAAAAGCATTGTTAAAGACGAAGATGTTTACAATGAAATGCTTGAGCGCGCCGATCGCATCAAGGAGGCGGTCAATGCCGCAGGATGGGACGGAGAATGGTTTCTCG
>CAKSQZ010000035.1 GCA_934486895.1 uncultured Eubacteriales bacterium
GAGCAGTTCGATGTATCCGATCAGCGTACACTTGACGATGTAGTTAAGTGGCTTATGGAAATGGGATATATCCCGTCTTTCTGCACAGCTTGCTATCGCGAGGGAAGAACGGGCGACAGATTTATGTCGCTTTGCAAATCCCGTCAGATCCAAAATTGCTGTCATCCGAACGCGCTTATGACGCTCAAGGAATTTTTGATAGACTATGCATCTGAGGAAACAAGAGCGATAGGCGAGAAAATGATTGAAGCAGAGCTCAATAACATTCCGAAAGAAAAAGTCAGAGAGATCTGTAAAGATCATCTCGAAAAAATAGCGCAGGGAATACGCGATTTCAGATTTTAAATAAAAAAAGAGAGCTTCTAAAGCTCTCTTTTTTTATTTTTTATAAAGGAAAAAGTTGACCAACACAATCCGGCGTGTTATACTGTAACATAATTCGTAAATCTATATTTGCGAAAAACATATAATTGATGGAGAAGAATATGGAGAGTATTAAATCAGGTGAGTTTTGGTATGATAATAATGGCGAGTTGATTCAGGCGCATGCCGGTCAGATTTTCGAGGAAAACGGTATTTATTATTTATACGGCGAGGATAAATCAAATATGACAGCTGACAAACCCGGGGAGCCGTATCATAAAGGTATTCATTTTTATTCGTCGATCGATTTTTACAATTGGAAAGATGAAGGCGTTGTTGTTCCTGCTGTTGATGATATTAACGATCCTATGGATTATCGTAGGATTGTAGATCGTCCACACGTTATTAAAAATGAAAAAACAGGCAAATATGTTATGTGGATAAAGATTTCAGGTTCTCCCGATAAAATCCGTGATTGGACAACACAAAGAGCCTATATTTTAACCTCTGATAAGTTGCTTGGACCATACACTCCGATAAAAGAACTTTTGCCAAACGGACAGAATATGGGAGACTTTGATTTTGTTAAAGATGATAAAACGGGAGATATGTATATATATTTCAGCCATATTGTAGGTTCACCGTCAAATGTTGCTTGTATGAAGCTCACCGAAGATTATCTCGGCGTTGAGAACGGTGCAAAATACTATTTTGATTATGATGCTCCGCCGGAAACCAGAGAGTCCCCTGCGTTTTTTAAGAGAAACGGTAAGATTTATCTTTCAACTTCAGGTTGTACGGGCTACCATCCTAATCCGTCATTGATTTCTGTAGCAAATGAAGCGAATGGGCCATGGAAAGAGCTTGGGAATATCTGTGTCGGAGACGACACAAAGTCAACATTCCATTCGCAAATCTCGTGCGTGTTTAAACACCCACAAAAAAAGGATCTGTATATAGCGATAGCCGACAGATGGCTGTCTGATTTGGATTTATCAAAGCTGGAATGGATCACTAACGGTTATCGTACATTGCAGGCAAAACAAAAAGTCGAAACCGATCTGACATGGGAACAAGTGTGGCAGTATTCAATGAGAAATATAAGCCTTGCGACTTATGTATGGCTTCCTTTTAAATTTGATAAGAATGGGAAACCTTATCTTGAATGGCGAGACGAATGGACGCTTGAGGAATTTGAATAAATTTTCATTCTCCGATTCTTTGATGTGTATAACGCAGATTATACTTGGCATTAAACCACAACTGGAGATAGAGAAACAACATAAAAAGCTCTCGATTTAATCGAGAGCTTTTTTGGCGCGCTGAAAGGGACTCGAACCCCCGACCCTCTGCTTAGAAGGCAGATGCTCTATCCAGCTGAGCTATCAGCGCATTTTCAGAAAAAATGCTCTTAACTGAATTAAGAGCGATGGAGCGGGTGATGGGAATCGAACCCACGTAGCCAGCTTGGAAGGCTGGAATTCTACCATTGAACTACACCCGCAATTTTCGGTACGAAATATATTGTACCACATAAAACCGAAATGTCAAGCATTTTTTTGCTGCAATTTAAATTTTTTGCTTTCCTGCATTTTCGTTTTTTCGATAATTGTGTTGAAAAAGAAAGCTGTGCTTTAAAATAACAACAGCACTCAAAAGAACACAGCCGACAGCAACAGCTGCAAGACCTCTCAGGCAGAGCAAAATCGCAGAGATAACGGCGAAAAGCGAAAATGTGAATATACTGCGTTTTCTTGTCGGATCAATCTTAAATACAGTAGATGTGATAATATAAATCCCTGCCAAAATAAGCACTGCGTAAGTGTGAGGAATGAGCGCTAACAAAACACCGAAAGACACCGCAATGCACTTTCCGCCGGTTTTTTTGCTGTATGGTGCAACAGCGTGTCCGAGAACGGGAGCGAGCATAACAAGCGCAAAAGAAATATCCTTTATGTTGTGTGTCAGGCAAACATAAAACACAGGCAAAAAGCCCTTCAGCATATCTAAAAGTAAGCAAAACAGACCCGCAGGAATACCACAGGATTTAAACACATTTGCGGCGCCGGGATTACCGTCATCGCTTGCTTTCGAAATGTCTGTTTTAAACAAAACGGCAGGCAGAATACTGCAAAACATTATTCCGCCTGATAAAAAACCTATCGCTGAGAGAAATCCCCAGTTTGTCAGCCATTTAATCATGTTCTTTTATATATGTAACAATATCGCGCGCTGCATTTGCATTTATCTGTGCTCGCTGATTATTACGCATCCTTTCGCATTTTTCGGGATCATTTATAAGGTGTAAGGCTTGTTCGGCGGCTTTTTTGGGTGAAAGCGCCTTTATCGACATTGCGTTTCTCTCAAAAAGATCCGCATTCTTGGTCTCGCAACCGGGAATAGGCATTGTGTGGATCAGCGGAACATTTGTAACAGCAGCTTCAGTACTTGATATTCCGCCGGGCTTTGTAAGCAAAACATCTGCTGATTTCATATAAAGAGCGACTTTATCTGTGAAACCGACAGTGCTAACATTATCATTATCTTTAAAACACTCCTTCAGTGTTTTGTGCAGTCCTTCGTTTCTCCCGTAAAGAATATAAATATATGTGTCATTATCGGCGCCTGAAAGCAATCCTCTGCACAGTTCAACAGCATTTCCGCAGCCAAGTCCGCCTGTCATAACAACAAAGATCTTACCGCCGGGAAGCGACAGCATTTTTCTTGCTTCTTCTTTTGTGTGCGGAATGTTGAACGTCAAACTTACGGGAATACCGGTGTTGACCAGTCTGCTTTTATCCATGCCTTTTCTTGCACACTCTGCCGCGGTTTCCTTATGCGGAACAAAAAATGCGTCAAGCTCACTTTCGTTGAAGAAAGGAATGCAGGTATAATCGGTAAGAACACCGTAACATTTAACCCTGAAATCTTTATATTTTCTGCGAATGTGAGTGAGTGCCTGCATAGCAAAAAGATGCGTTGCAACAACGGCGGTGTAATCGTTTTCGATTATGTAGTCGCGCAGTTTTTCAGCATAAAGCGTGTTGACAAAATAGACGGGAGAGCGAAGACCTGTTGCGTTATATGCACCGCCGACTTTGTAGATCGCGCCAAACACATGGGGAGCTCTCGTTACAACCGATCTGTATGACCCCTCAGCAATCTTCGGTGGTTTCTTACCTCCGAAGCTGAGCACATCCGTAATAAGAGCCTCGTTGCCTGAATCGATGACAGCTTCATACACAGCTTTTGCGGCGCTGTTGTGGCCCTCGCCCATGCTACAGCTTAAAATCAAAACTTTCATAACACTCCCCCTTGACATACCCTAAGATGTATTATAATATAAACTTACCTTGCGGTCAATGGGCAAATAAACTCAAATGCTCAATGCAAGGTAGAACAGGAGTGATCATATTATGAAAAGAGGAATCAATATCGGAGATCATTTTGAAGAAACCTATGATACAACGGTGCCTTTCAAAACTCCGATGCAGGAATGGTATTATGACAAAATACCAAAAAGCGGATTCGATCATGTTCGTTTGCCTGTCAGATGGTCTATCTGGACTGATGACGACAACGGCTATAAAATCAATCCGGTGTTTTTCGACGAAGTCGAGAAAACAGTTAAAAGACTTCTCGGTCTAGGTCTTGAAGTTGTTCTGAATGTTCATCATTTCAGAGAAGCGTCAGATGATCCCAAGGGCAATTTTAAAAAGCTCAAAGCTATCTGGGAACAGGTTGCAAAACGCTTTTGCGACTATCCACAGAGTCTGGTCTTTGAGGTTATGAACGAGCCGACATGGCGTACAACGGCCGAGGATTGGAATGAGGTTCAGGATGCAATAGTCGGGGTTATTCGTGAAACTAACAAGACAAGAAGGATCATGCTCTGCGGGATAGATTATTCCGGAATATTTGCACTTGATCGTATGATTCCGCCGAAAGACGATAATCTTATCGGCACATTCCATTATTATTTTCCTCTCGAATTTACTCATCAGGGTGCTCACTGGTCGCCTACTTATAAAGATCTCAGCGGAGTAAGTTGGAAGGGAACCGACGAGCAGATAAGCAATATCGAAAACGATATTAGAAATCATGCCGTTGCATGGGGAGAGAAATACGGCATTCCGATGAATCTCGGCGAATTCGGAGTTTATGGCCTGAATGCTGAGATGGAAGATCGCGCAAGATGGACAAAGTGCGTCTGTGATACCTGCGAGAAATTCGGAATATCATGGAGCTATTGGGAGCTAGACCGCGGATTCGGCTGTTTTAAACCCGACGGTGAACCCGTTGTCCCGATTCTCAATGCGCTTACAGGAAGATGATTAAATTAAAGGCATGATATTTCTGTTGACTTTGCTTTAAAACAGAAGTATAATTATTTATGTAATGAAGAAAACGGAGGTATCATTATGAATGTTCTTGTAACCGGCGGTGCCGGATATATCGGCAGCCACACTTGTGTTGAGCTTTTGAATCAGGGCCATGATGTTATTATTTTTGATAATTTCTACAATTCATCCCCTGATGTTATCGGAAAGATCGAAAAGATAACAGGAAAAAGCGTTAAGCTTGTTGTCGGAGATATGTGCGATATGCGCGCTGTCGATAATGTTTTTGCCGATAACAAGATTGATTGCATTATTCATTTTGCAGGCCTTAAAGCTGTCGGTGAATCGGTTGCAAAGCCGGTATTCTATTATGATACTAATATCACAGGCACACTTAATATCATAAAGGCAATGCAGAAATACGGTGTTAAAAAGTTTGTTTTCAGCTCGTCTGCCACGGTTTACGGTATGAACAATACTGCACCGTATAACGAGACAATGCCCACTTCGGCGACCAACCCCTACGGCTGGACAAAGTTTATGATCGAGCAGATCCTCACCGACACCGCAAAGGCAAACGGTGATTGGCATGTTGCGCTTCTTCGCTATTTCAACCCGATCGGAAGTCACGAAAGCGGTCTTATCGGCGAGAAGCCGAACGGTATACCGAACAACCTTATGCCGTATATCACACAGGTCGCGGCAGGCAAGCTTGAATGCCTGAGCGTTTTCGGCAACGATTACGATACACCGGATGGAACAGGCGTTCGCGATTACATTCATGTATGCGATCTTGCTGTCGGCCATATCAAAGCACTTGATAAGCTCGATGATATTGACGGTGTTCGTGCTTTCAATCTCGGAACAGGCGTTGGCTATTCGGTACTTGATATTGTCAATGCTTTTGAAAAGGCAAACGGTATCAAGATCAACTATAAAATTGCGCCTCGCAGACCCGGCGATATTGCAACCTGCTTTGCAGATACTAAGCGTGCCGAAGAAGAGCTCGGCTTTAAAACAAAACTTTCGCTTGAACAGATGTGCAAGAGCTCATGGAACTTCGTTAAAAATCTTTATAAATAATTTTTATCTTATAAAAAACGACGCACTGAGCGTCGTTTTTTGTTCTTAATATGAATTTTTATAAATATAATGTATTATCTATATATAGCGGTCGGGAGGCGCTCTGTCTGATACGCATTTTGATAATACTAACCGCTGTGGTTTCCTTTATGAACGGCTTTACAGATGCGCCGAACTCGCTATCAAACTCTGTAATGACAAGGGCGATCTCTCCTAAAGCGGCAGTTTCTGTAGGTGCAGCTATGAATTTTCTCGGCGCTTGCGCTTCAATGCTGATAGGCAGATCTGTCGTACTATCATTATCCGAGCTTTTCGGAACACAAAATGTAAGCCAAAGCACAGGCTGTGTTATGCTCTGCTGCTCGCTGTTAACCGTGATACTGCTTGCCGCAGTGGCATGGTATTTTGGAATACCGACAAGTGAAAGTCATGCACTTTCGGCTGCGGCGGCAGGCGCTTCACTCGCCGCAACAGGCGGTGTCAGCCTCAGCGGATGTATACCTGTTGTATCGGGGCTGTTTTTATCTCTGGCAGTAGGCTTTATCGGCGGATTTATTTCGGCTAAAATTGCCGTCACGCTGTTTAAAAACACAAACAATGATTTATCGCAAAAAGTCTTTCGCAAAACGCAGATCTTCTTTTGTATTCTTTGTTCGTTTATGCACGGTGTTCAAGACGGCGCAAAGCTTTCCGCGGTAATGGGATTTTGTATTGTCAGTCCGCTTTTGTCAACGGCTTTTGTAGCAGCGGTAATGTCTGTCGGAACGCTGTTTGGTGCAGGAAGGATAATGAAACGGGTCGGGGAGGGTTTCGGAAAGCTGAAGCCCTACGCGGGTGCCGGCGCTGATATCGGTACATTTGTGAGCCTTTTCATCTGCACAGCGCTCGGAATGCCTGTCAGCACATCTCATGTCAAGACTGCCGCATTGTGCGGTGCGGCAGCCGAAAGAAGCATGAAAAGAGTCAGGTGGAATAATGCGTTGTCCATGA
Organism: uncultured Eubacteriales bacterium; assembly: GCA_934486895.1. Lineage (GTDB taxonomy): Bacteria > Bacillota > Clostridia > Oscillospirales > Acutalibacteraceae > RUG14109. The sequence continues at coordinate 6,777 of CAKSQZ010000035.1, forward strand.
CGCTTGCATGGCTTATAACATTTCCTTTTTGTTTTATTTGTTCGTATGTTATGACAGCCGTTATCGTCTGCGGCTGAGGATCGGAGAGATATAATTGAGAAGCATCGACTATTTTGAAGAAACATTGCGCGTTTTGGACGGAGAAAAACACAGGGAAGAGCATTTGCTTTTTGAAAAATTAAGACAAGCTTTCATCACTCCGATCGACAGGGAAGATGTTTATGAACTGTATCTGTGTGCAATCGAAGCTAAGCATAACAACTACTCGTCTGCGGAAAACATAATAAGAAATATCTGTTCTGCGCGAAGTGTTAAAAACGCGCACAAACCGATAAAGCAGTTTTTTGAAAGAAGCTATAACGAATCAGAAGCGGCTTGCATTCAGAGGATATGTAAGATAGTATTAAAAAACATATAAATTCATTGACAAAATCATGTTATATTCGACCTTCAAAAGCCTTCTTTTTGTTTGATTTATAAAAATCAAAATAAAAAGTTAAAAAATTAACGACTAAGGGGTTGCAAAAAAGGAAAAAATGATATAGAATATATATGATAAATTTTTAGGAGGAATAAAAATTATGTCAGTTAAAGTTGCAATCAATGGTTTTGGCCGTATCGGCAGACTCGCTTTCAGACAGATGTTTGGAGCAGAGGGTTATGAGGTAGTTGCTATCAACGATCTTACTGATCCGAAAATGCTCGCAGATCTTCTGAAGTATGATACCGCACAGGGCGGCTACTGCGGCAAGATCGGTGAGAACCTTCACACTGTAGAAGCAGGCGAAGGCGCTATCATCGTTGACGGTAAGACCATCACTATCTACAAAGAGCCGGACGCTTCCAAGCTTCCGTGGGGCGAGATCGGTGTTGACGTTGTTCTCGAGTGCACAGGTTTCTACTGCTCCAAGGATAAGTCTCAGGCTCATATCGATGCAGGTGCTAAGAAAGTTGTTATTTCTGCTCCGGCAGGCAAAGATCTTAAGACAATTGTTTTCTCCGTAAACGAGAACACTCTTACAGCTGATGATAAGATCATCTCTGCTGCTTCCTGCACAACAAACTGCCTCGCTCCGATGGCAAACGCTCTTAACAACTACGCTCCGATCCAGAGCGGTATCATGTCCACTATTCACGCTTACACAGGTGATCAGATGATCCTTGACGGCCCGCACAGAAAGGGCGATCATCGTCGTGCTCGTGCAGGTGCTGCTAACATCGTTCCGAACTCCACAGGCGCCGCAAAGGCTATCGGTCTTGTAATTCCTGAGCTCAACGGTAAGCTCATCGGTTCTGCTCAGCGTGTTCCGGTTCCGACCGGTTCGACAACTATCCTTACAGCTGTTGTTAAGGGTAAGGATATCACTGCTGACGGTATCAATGCTGCTATGAAGGCTGCTTCTTCCGAGAGCTTCGGCTACAATGTTGATC
>CAKSQZ010000036.1 GCA_934486895.1 uncultured Eubacteriales bacterium
TTATAAAGCGCGACAGCACAGGGGAAAATTACGAATTTGAAAATATAAAGCGTGAGTTGCCCGGCGTTGCCGAGCAGTTTTTAGATGAACACTTTAAATCTGTTTTCGGTGTTCCGACCGTGTTTTCCGACATTGTTGTCCTACTCCCCGAATCGCTGCCGAAGATAGAGCGCGCAAGGATACTGCGGCGCGGTGTTGAAGCGGGAACGCTCTGCAAAAACCGCTTTGAGCCGTCTCATGCGCTGTATACGGCAATGCCGCCCGACTGCCAAAACAAGCCGCTCGAGCTCAGCCTTAACGACGGCAGGATATACGACTTTTTGAAAGGCAGACAGATCGAATGCGAGGGGCGCGGCTATATCGGTGTGAACGTTCTCGGGGTGAGCGTCGGCTTCGGAAAGGCGAGCGGTGGCGTGCTTAAAAATCATTATCCCAAGGGTCTGCGTATACTCGGCTGATTTCGGGCATAATATCCTTGATTTAAAACGAAAGGAACGGATATTATGCACAAGACAGATGAACAGTTTTTATCGGATCTTTACAGAGGCGCGAAAATGGGTGTTGAAACTATCGACTCTGTTATTTCCAAGATCGACGACAGCAAAATGAAAAACGAGCTGATCGAACAGCAGCGCAAATTCAAAAAGTTTGAGCTGAGGGCAATGGACGAGCTTATTAAGCTCGGATGTCAGCCGCATGATCTGCCGTTTATGCAGAAGATGGGCAGTAAAATGGGCATTATGTTCAACACCGCTGTTGACACGACTCCCTCTCACATTGCCGATCTGATGATACAGGGCAACAACATGGGCGTTATCGGGATAACAAAGCTGAAAAACGCCGAGCCGGACAACGGATACGCTCCGCTTGCCGATGAATTTATCGATATGCAGCAGGACAATATCGAGCGATTGAAGCAATGGCTTTGATCAAAGCATGATATAAACCAGCGCTAAAATAAGCATTTTATCGCACTCGCCGTCCTGCGAGAGAAGAAGTATCAATGTAAGCAGCAGCGCGCGGTCGCTATCGCCGCCGAGCAGACTTTTTATGTCTATCGGCAGTTTCAGCGGCGGTGCGCTTTTATTCTGCATCGGCGGCGGCTGGCAACGGAGCGATGCATTGTGCTGCTCGACCTTGTTTTTAGCACGCCTTTGCATTTCCCTGACGCGCTCTGCCGCCTGCGACTGCATATTTTTTATCTGCGAAAGAGAATAGTCTTGCATTTTATCATCTCCGTTTGCTAAAAAAGATCAAGCACGCCGCTCGATTTAAGCATAGGCAGTACGCTGAACACACGAAGCAGTTTGATAGCCGAATCGATCCGTTCGCGCCGCTCGGTGTGCAAAAGCGGCTTGAGCGCTGTTAAAAATTCGGTGTTCCGATCATTTGGGCGTTCTTTCAGCGCGCCGAGCGCTTTCATTATTCCGCCGAGCATTTCGGGCGGAATATCGCCAAACACTGACGGCGCCGCAGGCGGAGGCGCAGAGTGCGGTGCTTCCGAGCCGATGAGCGAGCTTGCCATCTGCTTTATCTTCTCAAGCTGACCCGGATCGGACAGCATCGATGTGAGCTGCTCGGTGATGTCAGCCATTGCCGCGGCCTAACTTTCTGAGCAGTTCCTGCGCTTCGGGCGAGTTCATTATTCTTTCTACCGCGCTTCGGTCGCTGAGCATTTTCTGAAGCTTTTCGCGGTCACTCGGCGACAGACTTGCCAGCAGATGCTGTTTTATAGAGCCGTCGTCAGGATTTTGTTTTGCTTTTTTAAGCAATTCATCAAATTTGTCTTGATTTAGCATATTGAAAATCAGCTCCTTTTAATATATAATATTAAGCGGATGCTGAAGTTATGAACAAACGGAAAGGACAGCTAAATTTTGAGAATACTCGTTTTATCGGATTCGCACGGAAATTCATTTTATGCCGAAAAGGCGATCGAAATGCTCTGCCCCGACCGGTTGATCTTTCTGGGCGACGGCCTGAGAGAGATCGAAAATCTTTCATATATTTATTCAAAGATACCTTTCTCGGCGGTTCGCGGCAACTGCGATTTTTATTCCAACGAACCCGCAGCGGATATTTTGAATGTCGGCTCGCATAAGATATTTTTCACACACGGCCATTTGTACCGTGTGAAAGACGGCACGGATACTCTGCTCTCTGCGGCAAAACAAAGAGGTGCGGACATTGCACTCTACGGTCATACGCATATTGCAAGAACGGAATATTCGGAGGGTGTGTACATTATCAACCCGGGTTCGTGTTCCTGTCCGAGAGAGGGCAAGCGCTCCTGTGCTTATATTGATATTATCGGCAATGATATTTTGACAAACACGGTTGAACTTTGACCGAATTTTCAAAAATTTAATAAATCGCACTTTATTTTTTCGGGTTTTTGTAGTAAAATGATATATTATGATGTTTTTGAAAGGACAGTTTATGGAGAAGCTAAATCATATCGGAATTGATATCGGCTCAACGACTGTTAAGGTAGTCGTTTTGGATGAAGATAACAATATTCTCTACAGTGATTATCAGCGCCACCATTCCAAATCGCGGGAAAAATCAGTTGAAATGCTGACCGACGCTATCGGGAAAACGCAGTCGGGCAAAGTCACCGTTGCGCTTTCGGGTTCTGCGGCTCTTAAAGTCGCGGATGTTACACAGCTTCCGTTTATTCAGGAGGTCTTCTCGGAAAAGATCGCGGTCGATACGCTTATCGGCGATGTCGATGTTGTTGTGGAGCTCGGCGGAGAGGACGCTAAGATACTGTTTATCACAGGCGGCAGCGAGGAACGCATGAACGGCAGCTGTGCAGGCGGTACAGGCGCGTTTATCGATCAGATGGCGTCGCTTCTTTCGGTCACTCCGGATGAGCTGGATAAACTCAGCCTGAAGCATAAGACTATTTATAATATCGCATCGCGCTGCGGTGTGTTTGCAAAATCGGATATTCAGCCGCTTCTTAATCAGGGCGCGCAAAAGGAAGATGTTGCGGCGTCTATTTTTCAGGCGATTGTCAGCCAGACTATCGCGGGCTTGGCTCAGGGCCGCGATATAAAGGGCAAGGTTTGCTTTCTCGGCGGCCCGCTTACATTCCTATACGGACTTCGCCAGCGTTTTGTTGAAACGCTCGGACTGGACGAACAGCACGCTGTTTTCCCCGAAAACTCGCAGTATTATGTTGCGATCGGTGCGGCGCTCGGCAGTAAAAAGGAGCAGTCTATCGAGACGGCTGAGGTGCTTTCGCGCCTTGAAAAAGCAAAGAACTTTAAAAGCACGACCGATGTTTTGCCGCCGCTTTTCAAAGATGATGACGATTATAATGAATTTGTGCGCAGACACAATGAAAGCGATGTCCCGACAGAGGATATAAAATCCTACACAGGCGGCGCTTATCTCGGTATTGATGCCGGCTCGACCACTACAAAGCTCGTGCTTTCGAGCGAGGACGATAAGCTGCTTTACACCTACTACACTTCAAACCTCGGCGATCCGATGGGAGTTGTTAAAAAGCAGTTAAAGGAGATACTCGATCTCTGCGGCGACCAGATTAAAATCAAAGGCGCGGCTGTAACAGGCTACGGCGAGGATCTTATCAAAAACGCATTCGGCGCGGATTTCGGCATTGTCGAGACGACCGCTCATTACTATGCCGCGAAAAAGTTTAACAAGGATGTTGATTTCATTATTGATATTGGCGGACAGGATATGAAGTGCTTTAAGCTGAAAAACGGCGTTGTCGATTCGATCATGCTTAACGAAGCCTGCTCTTCGGGCTGCGGATCGTTTATCGAGACTTTTGCAAGCGCACTCGGCTATACTTCCGCTGAGTTTGCAAAGCTCGGGCTTAAAGCGAAGCACCCTGTTAATCTTGGCTCGCGCTGCACGGTGTTTATGAATTCGTCGGTCAAGCAGGCGCAGAACGACGGCGCAGGTGTTGACGATATTTCCGCAGGCCTCAGTATTTCCGTTGTTAAAAACGCGGTCTATAAGGTTATCCGCGCGAAATCCGCAAAAGAACTCGGCAACAACATTGTGGTTCAGGGCGGAACATTCCTGAACGATTCGATTCTGCGCGCTTTTGAGCTCGAGATCGGCAAAAATGTTATCAGACCGAAGATTGCGGGTCTGATGGGTGCGTACGGCGCCGCGCTCTACGCAAAGGAAAATTCCGACGGAGAAAGCACGATCATTTCCGCAAAAGAGCTTGAAAACTTCTCCTGTGTTTCAAAATCGGCTGTTTGCCAGCACTGCACCAATCACTGCAAGCTGACTGTAAACACCTTCTCAAACGGCAAACGGTTTATTTCGGGCAATCGCTGCGACCGTCCGCTCGGCAATAAATCCAAAGCCCTGCCGGACGCTTATGAATACAAAAAGGATCTGCTTATGGCTTATCAGCCTAAAGCGGGAAAGCTCGGCAAGATCGGGCTTCCGATGGGCCTTAATATGTATGAACTGCTGCCGTTTTGGTATACTTTGCTCACTGAAATGGGCTTTGAGGTTGTGACCTCGGGGCTGTCGTCGCGCGAGCTTTACATAAAAGGTCAGCACACGATCCCGTCGGACACGGTGTGCTACCCTGCAAAGCTTATGCACGGCCATATTGAAAAGCTTTTGTCGGACGGTATCACAACTATATTCTATCCGTGTATGCCCTACAACTTTGACCAGCATCAGGGCGACAATCATTACAACTGCCCTGTTGTGGCTTATTATCCGGAGCTTCTTGCCGCGAATATCGATGATCTGAAAAAGATCAAGTTCTTAAACCCCTATTTGGCGCCGCATGCAAAATCGTTTAAAAAGCTTGCCGCCGAATACTTCAATGAGCAGTTCGGCATCGAAAAATCGGTTGTGAAAAAGGCGGTAGACGCCGCTTATACCGAGTATGCGGCTTATCAGCAGAGGATCTATGAATTCGGCGATAAGGCGCTTGGCTTTGCTCGCGACAACGGATTGCAGACAGCGGTGCTTTCGGGCAGACCGTATCATGTTGATCCTGAGATCAACCACGGTATCAACCGTTTGCTGACCTCGCTCGGAATGGTCGTTATTTCCGAGGATTGTCTGCGGCCGAGAGAGAAATTCAAGGTGAATGTCCTCAATCAGTGGACATATCATTCAAGATTGTATGCCGCGGCGAAATATGTGACCGAGCATGACGATATTGAGCTTGTTCAGCTTGTTTCGTTCGGCTGCGGACTTGACGCTATCACCACCGACGAGGTTAAAGATATTCTCGAAAGCGGCGACAGGATCTACACACAGATCAAGATCGATGAGATCAACAATCTCGGCGCTGCGAAAATTCGTCTTCGCAGTTTGACAGAGGCTATAAAGGCACGAAAGAAGAGAGCGGAAAGGACGGAAAACAATGGCTGAACTTATTTATGATAAAGACGGACGGCTGCTGTTTACCGAGGAAATGAGAAAAGAATACACCATTCTTATTCCTCAGATGCTGCCGATCCACTTCAACTTTATTGTCCGCATAATGCGAGAGGCCGGCTACAATATCGAACTGCTGACGACCACAGGTCAGTCCATTGTGACGCAGGGACTTCAGAGTGTACATAACGACACCTGCTACCCTGCACTGCTTGTTATCGGTCAGATGATGGACGCTCTTGAAAGCGGCAAGTACGATATGGACAAGATCGCGCTGATGATCACACAGACGGGCGGCGGCTGCAGAGCTTCAAACTACATTCATCTACTCAGAAAGGCGCTCAAAAAGCGCGGTTATGATAAAATACCCGTTATTTCATTCAACCTTGCAGGCATGGAGAAAAACCCCGGCTTTAAATTCACTCCAAAGATGATCTTAAAGCTGCTCGGTGCGGTCGTTTACGGCGACCTTTTGATGACGCTTTCCAACCAGACAAGACCTTATGAGATCGTTGCGGGCGAAACAGACGGTTTGGTTGAAAAATGGACAGAAGAGCTTTTGAAACGCAATCTGAGCATTCGCCATATCAGCCGTACGCTCGAAGAAATAACCGAGTCGTTCACACATATTAAGCTCAACAAAGTGCCTAAGGTGAGGGTCGGCATTGTCGGCGAGATCTACATTAAGTACGCTCCGCTCGGCAACAACAATCTTGAAGCGTTTTTGGCGTCGCAGGACTGTGAGGTCACTGTTCCCGGTCTGCTCGACTTTGTCATTTTCATGGGCGATCACCATTTGGTGGACACTAAGAAGTATAAGATTAAATACGCGAAAGCGATTGTTTCGGGCGCGTTGAAAACAGTTATGTCGAAATTCCAAAACAAGCTGATAAGCGCTATTGAAAAGTATCCGCAGTTTCGCGCGCCTGCTCATTTTGAAACTATCAAGTCGCTCACAAAGGGTTATCTCAGCGACGGCAACAAGATGGGCGAGGGCTGGCTTTTAACAGGTGAAATGCTTGAGCTTATCCACAGCGGTGTTGATAATATCATCTGCACTCAGCCGTTTGGCTGTCTGCCGAATCACATTGTCGGCAAGGGCATGATAAGAGCTATCCGAAAGCATTATCCCGAGGCAAATATCGTTGCTATCGACTATGACCCGGGCGCCACAAAGGCCAATCAGGAAAACCGTATTAAGCTCATGCTTTCGATCGCGTGGGAGAACATGGAAAAGAAGGCTGAGAAAGAAACGGGGTCTGAAAGCAAAAAACAACCGACCGCGGTTTGACCGTCGGCGCTGTGATTTCAACACAATAAGTCGCAAGCATAGCTTTAAATCCGATTTTCTATTTATTTTTAGAAAATTTAAAAAAGCACTTGACAAATCGGCGCAAATTTTATATAATTTTATAGTCGGTTATCGAGGCGTGGCTCAGCTTGGTAGAGCGCTGCGTTCGGGACGCAGAGGCCGCAGGTTCAAATCCTGTCGCCTCGACCACGGTTGAGCCTCGTTTGCAAACAAACGAGGCTTAATATGACCGGCTTTAATTTCGGACGCTTAACTCAGCTGGTAGAGTATCTGCTTGACGTGCAGAAAGTCGAGGGTTCGAGTCCCCCAGCGTCCACCATAAGTCCCCCGTAATTTTGATAGAATTACGGGGGATTTTTACTTGTTTGGCAGGCTGCATTATGAAAAACGATTTCGATAAATCGGAATTTGTATAGTAAACTATAAGTAGTGGAGAAATAAGCAAATGTGTTTAATATGTGACAGGATTGAAATGATAAAACAAGGAACGAATCCTTTTTTTGTTAAGGAATTAGAAACAGGATATGTTGTTATAGGAGACAATCAACATTTTTATGGTTATACTTTATTTTTATACAAGAATCATGGTAATAAAACAGAGATATTTCATTTAGAGAAAGATGAACGATCAAAATTTTTAGAAGAAATGACAATAGTTGCAGAGGCAGTATCAAAAGCATTTGGTGCAGAAAAAATGAATTATGAATTGCTCGGAATGGGCGATGCTCATCTTCATTGGCATTTAAACCCGAGACGAAACGGAGATATTGGTAATTATGGGAACAATGGAAAAGGACCGGTTTGGTGGTATCCAATAGAAAAAATGTATAGTGATGATAATAGACCATCAGAGGAAGAACTTGAACAAATGAAATCCAAGCTACTAATAGAGTTAGATAAGTTACTGTAAGATAAATTCCGATTTGTCAGCACGGTTTGAATGCTTGCCTTACTCCCACAGGTGTGCAACTGGCGAAAAAACTGCACCCTCTTAACGGATTTCTATTAAAATTACGGTGGACTTTTCATTGCGCTGTGCGTAGCAGAAATACAACAGATTATGATTTGAGGAGGAGAGCGTATGGATATTTCGTTTAATCAGGAAAACCGGAAGTTTAATTACAGGGTGTGTGCAATGATAATCTCGGGAAACAGGCTTCTGGCGATGCACGATGAACGTTCGCCATACTTTTACCTTCCGGGCGGAAGGGTTAAGATGGGCGAAA
>CAKSQZ010000037.1 GCA_934486895.1 uncultured Eubacteriales bacterium
ACCCGCCGTTTCGCGAGTGCTAGATTATAATACCACACCTCCCCTTCATTGTCAACCCCCTTTTTTTCTTTTTTTTAAAAAAATTTTACGGTTGCGGTCGGCAGGCGGACGACACACATCATATAGTAATTTGAAGCTTTGTTCCTATGCTTTTTCCTATACATTATATATAGGGGCAAAATAGCAAAATAAAAAATTTTTAAAAAAACCACTTGACAAATCAAATAAATCGGTGTAGACTAAGATTAAGAATTATTCTTAAAAATTATTCAATGTATTTCAGGAGGATTATTATTATGAAAAAATTTGTATGTACAGTTTGCGGATATGTTTTCGAGGGCGATGCCGCTCCGGAGTTCTGCCCGGTTTGCAAGGCGCCGGCTGAGAAATTTAAAGAGCAGACAGGCGACAGGCAGTGGGCTGCCGAGCATGTTGTCGGTGTGGCAAAGGGTGTCCGCGAGGATATTCTTGACGATCTGCGTGCCAATTTCGAGGGCGAGTGCTCCGAGGTCGGTATGTATCTTGCGATGGCTCGTGTTGCTCACAGAGAGGGTTATCCCGAGATCGGTCTTTACTGGGAGAAGGCTGCTTTTGAAGAGGCTGAACACGCTGCTAAGTTTGCAGAGCTGCTCGGCGAAGTTGTGACGGACAGCACCAAGAAGAATCTTGAGATGCGTGTTGACGCCGAGAACGGTGCGACTGCAGGCAAGTTTGATCTTGCTAAGCGCGCGAAGGAGCTCGGTCTTGACGCTATTCACGACACTGTTCATGAGATGGCTCGTGACGAAGCCCGCCACGGCAAGGCTTTTGAGGGACTGCTCAACAGATATTTTAAATAAGTATACATTTACTATTAGAAAGGGGACGGTTTTGATCGTCCCCTTTCATTTTTGCAATATGATTTTGCGCACAACCTAATGTCGGGGCAACGAAGTTGCTTTGCTCGCTTGACCGACGGTCGGGCAATGAAGGCAGCCTATCGCACAAACTCCATGCGGTCTGCCCTCCATGGCAATGGGCGACAAAGTCGCTATGCCGTGGTTGGTTATCATATTGTTTAACCCTCAATGCTCGACAAGAACCTATCTTCTTGTCGGGTACAAAAGGCAGCCTGTCGCACAAACTCCATGCGGTCTGCCCTCCATGGCAATGGGCAACGAAGTTGCTTTGCCGTGGGGAGATACATCTTATCCCGCCTTTTATGCTCGACCGTTAGCACGGCAACGAAGTTGCTTTGCACGCTCGACCGACGGTCGGGCAATAAAACTTACCTGTCGCACAAACTCCCCGCGGCATGGCAACCGTGCCAACGGCAACGAAGTTGCTTTGCACGCTCGACCGAATGTCGGGTACAAAAGGCAGCATGTCGCACAAACTTCCCGCGTCCTGCTCTCCGCGGCAGCGGAAGTTTGGGGGTTGTTATTTTAAAACGGGTGTGTTATAATGGGTATAATCGAAAATTATACCCAAAGCGAGGTTTTATTTTATGGGACTTAGAGATCTGATCCTCGGATCATACAGCAAAAGGGAGCTCAAAAAGATCAAACCGATCCAGCAGGCTGTGCTGGATCTTGAAGACAAATTCAAGGACTACACCGACGCTCAGCTGCGCGGTATGACCGACGAGTTCAAAGCAAGACTGCAATCGGGCGAGACGACCGACGACATTCTGCCCGAGGCGTTCGCTGTCTGCCGCGAGGCGGCATGGCGTGTGCTCGGTCTGCGTCCGTACCCTGTCCAGATCATCGGCGGCATCGTGCTTCACGAGGGCCGTATCGCCGAGATGAAAACAGGTGAAGGTAAGACGCTTGTCGCTACACTGCCCGCATACTTAAACGCTCTCACAGGCAGAGGCGTTCACATTGTCACTGTCAACGACTATCTTGCAAAGCGTGACTCGGAATGGATGGGCAAGCTCTATCGTTTTCTCGGTCTGTCGGTCGGACTGATCATTCATGCGGTCGAGCCGTCGCAGCGCAAAGCCGCTTACGACGCCGACATCACCTACTGCACAAACAACGAGCTCGGCTTTGACTATCTGCGTGACAACATGGTGACATATAAAGAACAGCGCGTTCAGCGCGGCCATGCGTTTGCCGTTGTGGACGAGGTGGACTCGATCCTCATCGATGAAGCGAGAACTCCGCTTATTATCTCCGGTCAGGGCGAGAAATCGACCGACCTTTATCAGAAAGCCGACAAATTCGCGCTCACTTTAAAGGCGAAAAAGATCAAGGAAGTCGATTCCAAGGTCGATGCCGACGAGCAGTCGGACGACAGCGACTACATTATAGATGAAAAGGCGAAAACCGCTACTCTCACCGCTTCGGGTGTTAAAAAAGCGGAGGAGTTTTTCCATCTTGACAACTTAAACGATCCCGAAAATGTGACGATCGCTCATCACATCAACCAGGCTATCCGCGCTCACGGCATTATGCACAGAGATGTCGATTATGTCGTTAAGGACGGCGAGGTCATTATCGTCGACGAATCGACAGGCCGTTTGATGTTCGGCAGACGGTATAATGAAGGTCTGCATCAGGCGATCGAAGCGAAAGAGGGCGTTAAGGTCGCGCACGAATCCAAGACTCTTGCGACGATCACCTTCCAGAACTTCTTCAGAATGTATGACAAGCTTTCCGGTATGACGGGTACTGCGATGACGGAATCGCAGGAATTTGCCGAGATCTATAAGCTCGATGTTGTCGAGATCCCGACAAACCGTCCGCTTATGCGCGAGGATCTCAATGATGTTGTGTATAAGACCGAAAAGGGCAAGTATCTTGCCGTTATCAACGATATTATCGAGCGCCATAAGACAGGTCAGCCTATCCTTGTGGGTACGGTTTCTATCGAAAAGTCGGAGATCATGAGCCGTCTTTTGAAAGCCAAGGGTATTCCGCACAATGTGTTGAACGCCAAGAACCACGAGCGCGAGGCTGAGATCATTGCGCAGGCAGGCAAGCTCAACGCTGTTACTATTGCGACAAACATGGCAGGCCGAGGCACCGATATTATGCTCGGCGGTAATGCCGAATACATGGCGAAACAGCAGATGAGAAAGCTCGAATATTCGGAGGAGCTGATCGCCGAAGCGACAGGCTTTGCAGAGACCGATAATCAGGATATTCTCGATGCGAGAGCGAAGTTCACCGAGCTTGAAAGCAAGTTTAAAAAGGAGATCGAGCCGGAAGCCGAGAAAGTCAGAGAGGCGGGCGGTCTGTGCATTATCGGTACAGAGCGTCACGAATCCCGCCGTATCGATAATCAGCTGCGCGGCCGTGCAGGCCGTCAGGGCGATCCCGGCTGCAGCCGATTCTATATTTCGCTGGAGGACGATCTGATGAGATTGTTCGGCGGCGAGAGGATCAATTCCATTATGGAAACGATGAAGGTCGATGAGAATACTCCGCTTGAAATGGGTATGCTCTCGAAGCGTATCGAAGCGGCTCAGCAGAAGATCGAGCTTCGCAATTTCAGTATTCGTAAGAATGTCCTCGATTTCGACGATGTTATGAACACTCAGCGTACCGTTATCTACGAGCAGCGCAACCGCGTGCTGGACGGTGCCGATCTGCATGAGGCGATCTGCAATATGATCACCGAGACAATTCATTCCGCCTGCATGAGGTATCTTTCGGGATCTTCGTTTGAAGAGTGGAATGTCGACGGCTTGAAAGAGTATTTTGCGCCGTGGCTCGATTGCGGCAACGCCCTCGATTTCGATGAAGAAAAGCGCGAAACTATTACTCCGAGCGAAGTTGCGGACGAGATCACCGAAAGCGCGCTCGGGCAGTATCATGAGCGTGAAGCCGAGTTCGGCGCGGATATGATGCGCGATATCGAGAGATTTGTGCTGCTGCGCAGCGTTGATATGCACTGGATGGATCATATCGACGCAATGGACGAACTCAGAAACGGTATTTATCTGCGGTCCTACGGTCAGCACGATCCTGTTGTTGAATACCGCGAGGAAGGCTCGGATATGTTTGACGCGATGAACGAGTCGATCCGCGAGGAAACAAGCAAGATGATCATGACTGTTCGTGTACGCAAGAACGAAGAAGTCAAACGCGAGCAGGTCGCTAAGGTGACGGGTACTTCCGGCGCGTCGGACGGTACGGTCAGTGCGACGGTCAAGAAGGGTCAGAAGATCGGAAGAAACGATCCGTGTCCCTGCGGTTCGGGTAAGAAGTATAAACGCTGCTGCGGCGCCAACGAGTAGCGGCCGCTGCCGCGGAGGGCAGGACGCGGGGAGTTTGTGCGGTGGGCATCCTTTTGTACCCGACAAGCGGTAAACAGAATGTCGAGCATAAAAAGTTAGATAAAATGATAACCGACCACGGCATAGCGACTTTGTCGCCCCGACATTCGGTCGAGCGTGCAAAGCAGCTCTGCTGCCGCTGCCGCGGAGGGCAGGACGCGGGGAGTTTGTGCGGTGGGGTAGCTTTTATGCCCGACAAGAAGATAAGTTCCTGTCGAGCATTTAATGTCGGATAAGATATATCTGCCCACGGCAAAGCGACTTTGTCGCCTGTTATTTTAACTCGGGAGGAAAACTATTATGGATTATGTTATTATCACCGAAACGACTGCGGATCTTCCGCTGTCGCTGATCAAAGAACTCGATGTTCGTGTTTTACCGCTCGGCTACGTTGTTGACGGCAAGGAATACGGCGACGAGCCCTCGGAAAACGATCTGATGATCAAGGGCTTTTACCGTATGCTCAAAGAGGGAAAACATTCTTCGACTTCTCAGATAAATTCCGCTGTTTTTGAAGAGGTTTTTGAGGAGTATTTTAAAAGCGGGAAAGACATTCTTTATCTCGCTTTTTCGGGTGCGCTTTCGGGAACCGTTCAGCAGGCGAGAGTTGCCGCCGACGAACTGAAAGACAAATTCCCCGACCGAAAGATAGTTATTGTGGACACTCTTTGCGCATCGCTCGGCGAGGGTTTGCTTGTGTATTACACCGCTAAAAAGCGTGATTCGGGCGCGTCGCTCACCGAGGCGGCGGACTATGCCGAAACACTGAAGCACAAGATCTGCCACTGGTTCACGGTTGACGATCTCAATCATTTAAAACGCGGCGGCAGAGTTTCTCCCACAGCGGCGGCGATTGGTTCGATGCTCGGGATCAAGCCGATCCTTCATGTTGACGAGGAAGGCAGACTGATCCCTGTTTCAAAGGTCAGAGGCCGTTCTAAGTCGATCGAGGCATTGATCGAACGCGCCGAAAAGACGATCATTCCCGAAGAAAATCCCGTCGTTTTTATTTCGCACGGCGATTGCCGAGAGGACGCTATGATCCTGCGCCAGCTCGTTATCAACAGGCTCGGCGTTAAAGATGTCGTTGTGAATTATATCGGGCCGACGATCGGTTCGCATTCCGGTCAGGGCACTCTCGCTCTGTTCTTTGTCGGCTCCTCCCGCTAGCCGTTGGCACGGTTGCCATGCCGCGGGGAGTTCCAGCGGTGGGCAGCCTTTTGTACCCGACAAGAAATTAGCCGCTTGTCGAGCCGGCACAGCCGGTTTGCCGCGGGGAGTTTGTGCGAATGGGATAGAAAAAATGCCCGACAAGAAGATAAGCTCTTATCGAGCATTTAATGTCGGATATGATGTATCTACCCACGGCATGCCAGCCGCGGCAGCGGTCGAGCATTATAAGTCGGTCATTATGATAGCCGACCACGGCAAACCGGCTGTGCCGGCGGTAATACCGCAGGTTGTAAAAAACCTGCGTTTTTAAAGCAATTTCAGCGCATTTTGGGGTTGAATTTTTCCGCGTTTTGTGGTATAATATATGAGATTAGAGGCTTGTGAAAATCGGGCTCTTTAATCTCATATTTTTGTTTATATATACTATGATATTGCCACCGAAAGGAATATTTAAATATGGGAATTGAATCGCTCAGCGATGTATGGGACAATGTTTGTTCCGAAATAAAAAAAGAAGTAAGCGAAGTTTCGTTTGAAACATGGATCTCGCAGTTATCGCTCAAAAAAATTCATGAAAAAGACGTTATTCTGTTTGTTAAAACAGATTTTCAGCGCAATGTTATTCTTGAAAACTATTTCAAAATAATCGAAAACGCATTTTTGAATGTCCTCGGCTTTTCGGTGCAGATCGCCATTCAGACCGAGAACGACATTAAAGTTTCCTCTTTTTCGGATATGCCGATGAAAAACAACCGCTACGAATACACTTTCGATACATTCATTGTCGGTTCATCCAACGAATTTGCTCATGCAATGGCGGTCGCCGTTGCGGAAAAGCCGTTTAATAATGTATTCAATCCCCTGTTTCTCTACGGCAATTCGGGACTCGGAAAAACTCACCTTCTCTATGCGATAAAGGAGCGTGTTAACACACTGTATCCCGAAAAGACGGTGCTTTTAGTCACAGCGGAAACTTTTTTCAATGATTTTTATTCGTCATTGCCGCAGAACAATAACAATGCCGAGCAGTTCAGAGAGAAATACAGAGGCGCGGATGTCCTGCTGATCGACGATATTCAGTTCATGGGCGGCAAGGATCAGATGCAGATCGCATTTTTCAATACATTCAATCATCTGCGTGATTCTCAAAAGCAGATCGTTGTCACTTCCGACCGTCCGCCTAAGGATATTGCGTCGCTCGACGACCGTATTAAAAACCGGTTTGAACAGGGAATGCTCGCTCAGATCGAAATGCCCGAATTCGAAACAAGGGCTAAGATCATCGAAAGAAAGGCCGAGGCTCTTGATTTTGACCTTTCCGAAGACCTTATTTATTATCTCGCAGGCGAGCTGCACAGAGATATCAGGCAGTTAGAAGGCGTTGTTAAAAAGCTGCACGCTTATTCGATACTCGGGCATCCGATAAACCGTGCGTCGGTTCAGAACGCTATAAAGGAAATGATATTGGAAATCCAGCCGGAAGTCGCATCGATCGATAATATCTTGGCTGAGATTGCAAGGACATATGTCGTCTCGATCGACGATATTAAATCCGAAAAGAGGGATGCGACTATTTCCCACGCTCGGCAGGTATGTATGTATGTTTCGCGCGAAATAACGGGAAAATCCTATGAGCAGATCGGTAAGGAGATCGGAGACAAGCATTATTCGACGGTGCTTTACGCCTGCAAGAATGTCAAAGCCGTTATGAAAAAGGATAAAAAGGAAAGAGATACGATCGAAACGATCATCAAAAACCTGAAATCCCCCCAAAAATAAGCGGCAATGCCGCAGATAGGACGCGGGGAGTTTCTGCGAGGTGTTGGTTTTAATACCCGACATTCGGTCGAGCGTTAAAGGTTAGTAAATATGATAACCGATTACGGCACGCCCTCCATGGCAATGGTCGGGCAATAAAGGCAGCTCACAGCAGAAACCAAGTGCGGCATAGCATCCGTGCTAACGGGCAGCAGAGCTGCTTTGCACGCTCGACCGACGGTCGGGCAATAAAGGCAGCTCACAGCACAGACTCGGTGCGGCATGCCCTCCGCGGCAGCGGTTCACAAAGTTTTTCACAATTCATAATAAACTTTTCACATATATGTTGAAAAGTTTTAACGGAAAAAGTTTTTCATAAAATTTTTAAAAAACCGATGTTAAAAATTTTCGGTTGTATTTATCGTCAGAAATGCGAAAAATCGCAGTTTTCACGGTTTTCCACATAGC
>CAKSQZ010000038.1 GCA_934486895.1 uncultured Eubacteriales bacterium
CAAGCGGGACGCTTGTGATTTCTTTCGTACATTTCTTTTTCACAAAAGAAATGTACCCCTGCGGGAGCAAATAATTATAAATTGTACTGTTTTAACATAGGGATTTTGTGCGATAGGATAGAAAATACCCGACCATTGCCATGGTGGGCAGGCCGGCGGCAATGCCGCGGATATGCCGCGGGGAGTTTGTGCGATTGGGCACAAAAAATGCCCGACAAGAAGATAAGTTCTTGTCGAGCATAAAAGGTTAGAAAATATGATAGCCGATTACGGTATGCCAACCGTGGCAACGGCGGTATGCCAACCGTGGCAACGGTCGAGCATTAAAGGTTCGTAAATATGATAGCCGATTACGGCAAACCGACTTTGTCGGCGGCAAAGCAACTTCGTTGCCGGCATATCTGCGGCATTGCCGCCTTTATTTGATTATGCCGTAAAGGGGGAGATCTGCGGTATCCTTACGGGGCTCGCGGGTCGGAGCCTGCGAATACTGCGGACGGTCGTTTCTTCTGCCGCCTCTGCGATCATTTCTTCCGCCGCCTCTGCGATCGTTTCTTCCGCCGCGATACCCGCCGCCGCGGGAATCCGCGCGATAACTGCGCTGATCCATCGAAGTACCGATAATAACGCGTCTGCGATCGTTCTCACCGACCGACCAGCTCATAACGCCCTCGATCGGCTGAACCGCATTATGGATAATACGGCGTTCATAAGCATTCATCGGCTCAAGCGCATAATTGCGATCCTTTTCAAGCGCCTTTTTAGCGGTGCGCTCGGCAAGCTCGCAAAGAGTCTTTCTGCGTTTTTCGCGGTATCCGCCGGGATTAAGAGTTATTCTCAGATAATCCTCATGCTCGCGGTTTGCGATAAGCGAGCAGAGATGCTGAAGCGAATCAAGAGTATCGCCCTTTCTGCCGATAGCAACACCGAGACCCTTACCGTCGAACGCGAGTTCATAACCGTCAGCGGTCTTATACGCGGTGGTGCGGACGCCTTCAACGCCCATTTTTTCCAGCACATCGCTAAGATAGCTGATCGTCGGGACGAGCACGGTATATTCCTCGCTGCCCTCAGTGAGCTCTGTCATAACAGTTTCATCGTCTGCCGAAACGCTCGCGTCCGCCGAAGTCTGTTTTTCGGGCGGAAGCGGTCTGCGCGGCTTCTCCTGTTTTGCGGATTTATTCGCCTGTGCGGGCTTATCCTGCTTTGCGGGTTTTGCCGCCTTCTGCGGCTTTGCGGGTTTATCCTCTTTGCCGACCGAAAGCGTCACCTTAGCGGGACTGCCTCCGAAAATGCCGAGAGTTTTCTTATGGGGCTGCTGAATATCTGTTATCTCAAAGTCGTCACCGTCATTGATACCGAGCTGAGCCTTGGCTGCCGCCATAGCTTCCTCGACCGTTTTGCCGGTGCCGGTTGCCTGTTTTATCATTTAATTTGTCATTCCTTTCAGTTGCGCTCAAGCCCTCAATCACGAAAACCAATAATTCCCGAGGGCGTCGGCGCTGTAAGGACCGCCTGAAAGCGGCGCCTGATCAGTCGGCGGGATTTTCAGCCGACTTTTTTATTTTTTCGTTTTCGAGCTGTCTGCGCTTGTATCCTGCCTTAACGGTCTCCTTAGCGAGCAGCTTGTTGGGAGCATACACATGGTTTACAACGAGCATTATCACCATATTAACGAGGTTTGAATAGATCCAGTAAAGACCGACCGCCGCCGGAACGGTGAACGCGATCCAGATCGAGAAGATCGGCATGATGAGCATCATCATTTTCATAGAGCCGCCTGCCATATCCGCCTGCGGATTACTATGCTTCTGCTGAGCGGTCGAGATCATCGAAGAAACGAGCGCGGCAACACCCGAAAGGATCGGGATAAGCCAGATCCAGTCGAATTTGTTGATAATGTCGGTGGAGAACTGCGGTGTCTGCGCAAGGTCGATCCCGAAAAGACTGTATGCAGGTGTGCCCGCTGCGATCTTTGTTGTGCCGTCGGCATTGTAGATCATGGATCTGATAGCGCTGTAAACACCCATCAGCAGCACCATGCGGATCATCATCGGCAGGCAGCCGCCTGTCATGCTGACATTTTCACGCTGATACAGCTCCTGCATCGCTGTCTGATATTTCATTTTATCGTTGCCGTACTTTTCCTTGAGCGCATCGAGCTTCGGCTTCAGACGAGCCTGCTTCGCAGTCGATTTCTGCTGCTTGATAGTGAGCGGAATAAGGCAAAGGTTGACGATGATCGTGAAAACGAGGATCGAAACCGCATAGTATCCGCAAACGGCGTTGAGTCCTTCGAGCGCATATTTGAGCGGTGAAAATATAATATCAAAGATTCCCATCAGGTTTTTCCTTTCATAACAGAGCCGGCAAATCGGAACCGACTGCACCGAATCGCCGTGTTGTACGAGCACCTGTCGCTAAGATAGAATTTAAATTAAAACCGGTAAAACCGCCGGTGGCCGCCGCAGCCGTAAACATCACAGCCGACCGAGCAACACACAGCCGCAGTGACAGCATATCCGCCTTATTAAAGCGTGACCGCACGGCATGTCCCCTAGCGGGGTCGGCGCTTTTTGAAACCCGGCCACTCGGTCGGGACAGGATCGTATCCGCCGTCGTAAAACGGGTTGCATCGGCAAACCCTTTTGATTGCAAGCCATAAGCCTTTGATCGCGCCGAACCGCCTGAACGCTTCGATCGCATATTCCGAGCAGGTCGGTGTGAACCGGCAGCAGGGAGGCTTCAGCGGAGAGATTATCTTGCGGTACAGCGTTACAAAAAAGATAAAAACATATCTCATTTTATAATGCCCGCTTTTTCATAGATCCCGCGAAGCTGAGCTTCTATTACAGTGCTCTTGACAGATACAGCCTTTGTCCTCGCGACGATCACGACATCGTACCCGATAAGAGAGCTTTTGATCTCTTGATCCTTCAAAAGCTCGCAAAATGCGTGCCGCATAACACGGCGCGCGCGGTTGCGCTCAACGGCGCACCCGATCTTTTTTCCGGCGGTGAGCCCCAGCCGACATTCCTGCCGGCGGTTCTTCACAAAATACACTGCGATTGCGGGAGCAACAAACGACCGCCCGCGATAATACGCACGCCGAAAATCCTTGTTAAGGTCAAGCGGCTTATACGCTTTCAACTGACCACCTGCTTTAAATCTCAGTGGCTGAGGCGTTTTCTGCCTTTAGCGCGTCTGCGCGCGAGAACCTTTCTGCCGTTTGCGTCGGACATACGCTTTCTGAAACCGTGTACCTTTTTGCGGTGACGCTTCTTAGGCTGGTAAGTTCTTAACATGATTATCACACTCCGTTTGTTTTTGTATTCTGCTTTTGTCCCTCAGTGATGCGGCGCAGAAGGCGCCTGTGAAGTAAGCCAATGCGGGATTTTTCGCATAACCAATAGAATTATATACTATTTATTGCGTTTCGTCAATAAAATTTTTTGAAAATTATCAATATTTTTTTCGGCTGTCTATATATAGTATTGCTTTGCGTGAGCGTGGTTATATGTAGCGAAACGGACGCCCGACACAGTGCCTGCAGGATAACAAAAAACACCGCTTCGGTCAGGTACCGAGCGGCGCTTTGGCTAACAAATGTTTTTTTAAAATTATGTGCCCTGGGCCAGTTTGATCGAAATGCCGATCAGTGTGCTTTGATTCTTTCGATGCAAGCACGGCAAAGTGTGTGCTCACCGATATGTTCGATGTTCTCATGACCGCCGCAAAGCGAGCAAGCGAGAACGCTCTTTGTGAGAATGATCTTATTGCCGTCGATGCTGATAGCAAGACGGTTTCCTGTTTCAATGTTGAAATTTCTTCTGATTTCTTTCGGGATAACGATTCTTCCGAGGTCGTCTACCGGTCTCTCTACTCCTGTTGATATCATGGATAGTCACATCCTTGTCTTTCATATAATTTTGTTAGCAATATTATTCTACCATACAAAACACAATTTGTAAATACCTAATTTCGTTTTTTTGTAAAATTTTTTTGAAATTCCTACACTTTATTCAAAATTTGCACATTTTATCGGAAAAACTTTCCGCACATTCACTTCTTTGGCGAAAAGTCCCCCTTTCATTCGCCGAATTGTCGAGTGAAGCCGCCGTGTTTCTTCTTTGCGTTGTTTTTGTTCGACTTTTTTCGACACCGCCGCCTACATTATTATATATGCGGATATACGAAGCTGCCGCCGCTGTTATACATCTGTTGTCGCCGCCGCGCAGCAGAAAAAATGTTTCACATGAAACATTTTCACGCCGAACCGCCGCTGATTTTGAAATTTATGCTTTAAAAACGAGCCGCAATGTGCTATACTTGATATTAGCAATGCACAAAATGGTGCAAATTCGATCGCAGACAAATCGGTCTGCGCGGCTGAAACGGAGATGAAACGCAGAAATGGGCAAGATCATTGCGATCGTTAATCAAAAGGGCGGAGTCGGCAAGACGACGACAGCGGTCAACCTTGCGGCGGCACTCGGCGCGCGCGGCAAGAAGTGTCTGCTGGTGGACATCGATCCGCAGGGAAACACCACAAGCGGCTACGGTATTCCGAAGCGCGAGCTTGAGCGGTCGTCTTATGAGATGCTGCTCGGGGAAATAACGGCGCAGCAGGCGATCGTTCAGACAAAGTTCAAAAATGTCAGTGTGATCCCGTCGAATGTGAATTTGTCGGGTGCGGAAGTGGAGCTGATCGAACTGCAAAACAGGGAATCGCGGCTCAAGACGGCGCTCGCCGCAGTCAGAGACGAATATTCCTACATATTGCTCGACTGTCCGCCGTCGCTCGGCATGGTCACGGTCAACGGGCTTGTCGCAGCGGACACGCTGCTTGTGCCGATCCAGTGCGAGTACTATGCACTTGAGGGACTGTCGCAGCTGATGAAAACGGTGCGCCAGATCAAGCAGAAATACAATCCGCAGGTGGATATCGAGGGGGTTCTGCTGACAATGTACGACGGCAGACTGAACCTGACTCAGCAGGTCGTGGCGGAGATCAAGCGGTTTTTCCCGAAGAAGGTGTTTTCATCGGTGATACCGCGTTCGGTGCGGCTTTCGGAAGCGCCGAGCTACGGCGAACCGATAATGTACTACGATCCGCGCGGCAAGGGCACTGCGGCGTATGCCGACCTTGCAAAAGAGGTGTGCAGGAACAACAAAGGTATATGAGACGAAAGATAAACAAATAATGAAAGGAAGATGAAATATGGCAAAACGAAGCGGACTCGGCAGAGGATTCGACGCGCTTTTGAGCGACAACGCCGAGGGAACTGCGGAGCAGGGAACAACGCTCGGCTTATCCGAGATAATGCCTAATCCGAAGCAGCCGCGCAGACGGTTTGACCCCGAATCGCTCAGAGAGCTTTCGGAGAATATATCGGAGCACGGACTTATCCAGCCGATCGTCGTCCGCCCGAAGATGATGGGCGGCTATGAAATAGTTGCCGGAGAACGGCGGTGGCGCGCCTGCCGAATGGCGGGGCTTGAGAACGTTCCGGTCATTATCAGGGAGTTGTCGGACACCGAGACGATGGAGCTTGCGATGATCGAAAATCTCCAGCGCGAGGACTTGAATCCGGTGGAGGAAGCGCGCGGCTATGAAACGCTTATCAAGCAATACGGGATGACGCAGGAGCAGGTCGCGAAGCGTGTCGGCAAGTCGCGCTCGGCGGTCGCAAACTCATTGAGACTGCTTGAGCTCGGAGACATTCTGCCGCTGCTTGAAAACGGCACCGTTTCGGCAGGTCACGGCAGGGCATTGCTTTCGATAAAGGATAAATCACTGCGCCTGAAAGCGCTCGAGATGATCAAAAAGGGCGCAACGGTGCGTGAGATCGAGCGTTTGTCCAAAGAGACTCAGGAGAAAACGCCGGAGCAGGCGAAACAGCCGACAGCGCAGGAAAAAAAGCCGGACAGGCCGTCTTACTACAACGAGGTCGAGCTCGCGCTCAAAGAAGAGCTGGGCAGACGGGTAAGGATCGACGCTGCGGGCAAAAAGGGTACGCTTTGCATTGATTTTTATAATGAAGAGGATCTCGCAAATCTGATCGAGTGGCTTTTCACAAAATAATCGAGTAACAACATTTGAAAGGACAGTTTATAATGTTAGACATCAAATTTTTAAGAGAAAATCCCGACATTGTCAAGCAGAACATCAAGAATAAGTTTCAGGATGAAAAGCTTCCGATGGTGGACGAAGTTATCGAGCTCGATAAAAAATCGAGAGAAATAAAGCAGGAGGTCGAGGCGCTCAGAGCAAAGCGCAACAAGGCTTCAAAGGCTATCGGCGGTCTTTTTGCTCAGGGCAGGAAGGACGAAGCCGAGCAGATGAAAGCGGAGATCGCGAAGGACGGCGGCAGGATCGATGAGCTGACTGCGCTTGAAACAGAGTATGCCGAAAAGATCAGAAATATAATGCTCGTTATCCCGAACATAATCGATCCTTCTGTTCCGATCGGTAAGGACGACAGCGAGAATGTCGAGGTGCAGAGATACGGCGAGCCGATCGTTCCCGATTTCGAGATCCCGTATCACACCGATATCATGGCTACTTTTGACGGTATCGACCTCGACGCCGCGCGCAGAGTTGCGGGCAACGGTTTTTATTATCTCATGGGCGACATTGCAAGACTTCATTCGGCGGTCATCGCTTACGCGAGAGACTTTATGATAAACCGCGGATTTACTTATGTTGTTCCGCCGTTTATGATCCGCTCTAATGTTGTGACCGGCGTTATGAGCTTTGCCGAGATGGACGCTATGATGTACAAGATAGAGGGAGAAGACCTCTATCTTATCGGAACCTCCGAGCATTCTATGATCGGCAAGTTTATCGATACTATCCTGCCCGAGCAGTCGCTGCCTAAGACCCTGACCAGCTATTCTCCCTGCTTCAGAAAGGAAAAGGGCGCTCACGGTATCGAGGAGCGCGGTGTTTACCGTATTCATCAGTTTGAAAAGCAGGAAATGATCGTTATCTGCAAGCCCGAGGAAAGCCCCGTTTGGTTTGATAAGCTGTGGCAGAACACTGTCGATCTGTTCCGCTCGATGGATATTCCGGTCAGAACTCTTGAGTGCTGCTCAGGTGATCTTGCGGATCTTAAAGTAAAATCGGTCGATGTTGAGGCATGGTCGCCCCGTCAGAAGAAGTATTTTGAGGTCGGTTCCTGCTCCAATCTTGGTGACGCTCAGGCTCGCCGTCTTAAGATCAGAGTAAACGGCGAAAACGGCAACTATCTCGCGCACACGCTTAACAACACCGTTGTTGCTCCGCCGCGTATGCTTATCGCTTTCCTTGAAAACAACCTCAATGAGGACGGCAGTGTGAACATTCCGAAACCGCTTCAGCCTTACATGGGCGGCACTGAAAAGCTCGTTCCGAAAGCAAAGTAAAACTATCAGGATATTAAAACAAACCGCTTCGGCTTTTATCAAGTCCGAAGCGGTTTTATTGTATTGTATATAGCTTTCAGATAAAATCAAGCCCCCGAAACTATTGCTTCGGGGGCTTTGGAGCGGATTACGAG
>CAKSQZ010000039.1 GCA_934486895.1 uncultured Eubacteriales bacterium
GACACTCTGAAGCCCATCTTTTTTCCTGCGCCGGAAAGTCCGCCTTGCGCCTTGGAAAGCTCTGCTTTGGCGGCTTTGAGCATTTCGCTTCCGGCATTATAATTCACTGTGACTACAAATGTACGGCTCTCGGGAACAGGAAAATATTCCTGCGACACTATTTTTTCACCGTGAACAAAATTATTTCCGCCGTATGTCATTGTATATTCTTTGAAAATATCATAGTCTTTAGAGGGCTGTATCGCCGTGTATTCTTCGCTTAGAGCAACATACCTACCGTCTTTCATTATTTTTGATTTATAGTTGGACGTCCAATCCTTGCCCGAAGAGGCAGTGAACAATGATATGTTTTTATTCAGAGGGGTGGCAGAGGATCCGAATGAAAACGTTGAAACTGCTATTGCGGTACAAATAATCCCCGAAATGAATCTTTTGCCGAATTTTTTGAAAATTTTCATAACAAATCCTCCAACTAAAAAATGTATATTACATTTTTATTATATATGTATATATATAACTTGTCAATAGTTTTTGTAATATTTGTGAATAATTTTTATTAAATTTTACATTTAGATATTGTAAATTGAAAAAAGAAATTTTTTGCTTGACAAAGGGGTAAAATCAGTGTATAATGTTTAAGCCGCATATTAGGGGCTTTTTAAAAGCGGAGTTTTTCCCGCCCCGTGATAGCGAGTCTTATAAAGGTAGGTAATTTTATGTACGCAATTTTTGAAACCGGCGGAAAGCAGTACAAGGTTTCCGAAGGCGACACCGTTTTCGTTGAAAAGCTCGCGCTTGAAGAAGGCGCAGAAGTTGTTTTCGACAAGGTCGTTTGCCTCGGCGGCGATGAGTTCAAAGTAGGCGCTCCCTATGTTGACGCTAAGGTAACTGCTAAGGTCGCAAAGCAGGGCAAGGCTAAGAAAATCACTGTCTTCACTTACAAGCCCAAGAAGAGCGAGAAGCGCAAGCTCGGCCACAGACAGCCCTACACAAAGCTTGAGATCGTTTCTATCGGCTAAGCGATGATCGATATCGTTTTTTTGGAGAAAGACGGTCGGCTTTGCGGTTATGAGATCAGCGGCCATTCGACGGTCGATCCGGACGATGACGACGGCAGGCTTATCTGCTCGGCGGTGTCCAGCTCGGCGATAATGGCAGCCAATACAGTCACTGAGATCATCGGTGACAATGCGTTCGTCAGATGTGACGACGGCTTTTTAAAGCTCATTTGCGAAGATACGGGCAGATGTAAGGACATTCTTCTCGGGCTTCGGCTTCATCTGAGCGCGCTTGCGGCGGAGTATCCCGACAGGATAAAGACCGCACAGCGGGAAAACAAAGAATAATCCAGAAAGGAACGGGTATATTATGATTCGTGTTAACATTCAGCTGTTTGCTCATAAAAAAGGTATGGGCTCTACTAAGAACGGCAGAGATTCTGAGTCGAAAAGACTCGGTCTTAAAAGAGCGGACGGTCAGTTCGTTCTCGCAGGCAACATTCTCGTAAGACAGAGAGGCACCCATTTCCATCCCGGCAACAATGTCGGCAAGGGCTCGGACGATACTCTGTTTGCTAAGGTTGACGGAACGGTCAAGTTTGAGAACTTTGGTGCAGGACGCAAGAAAGTAAGCGTTTACGCCGAACAGTAATTTTTAAAAGCTAACCCGGTCGGAACGCCGACCGGGTGTTTTTATTTAAAGGAATGGATATTTATGTTTACAGATACCGCTAAAATATATGTTAAAGCCGGAGACGGCGGCAACGGCGCTGTTACTTTTCACCGCGAAAAGTATGTTGCAAACGGCGGACCGGACGGCGGAGACGGCGGCAAGGGCGGTGATATTATATTTGTTGCCGACTCTAATCTTTCCACCCTCGCCGATTTCAGATACAAGCGAAAATACCGCGCGGCGTGCGGCGAATCGGGAGGCAGCAACCGCTGCACCGGAAAAAGCGGCGAGAACACTGTTATAAAAGTTCCGCTCGGCACTGTCGTGCGGGACGCTGAAAGCGGCAGACTTATCGCCGACCTTTCGGACGATCAGCCTGTTATAATCGCAAAAGGCGGCAGAGGCGGCTGGGGAAACACGCATTTCAAATCGTCCACAAGGCAGATACCGCGCTTTTCAAAAGCAGGCGCTCCGGGAGAGGAATTTGAATTGCAGCTTGAGCTCAAGCTGCTTGCCGATGTCGGGTTGCTCGGCTACCCGAATGTCGGAAAATCGACATTTATTTCGGTAGTTTCGGAGGCAAAGCCGAAGATCGCAAATTATCATTTCACAACTATCACACCTGTTCTGGGTGTTGTGAGAATCGATGAAGAGCGCTCGTTTGTGCTGGCGGATATTCCCGGCATTATCGAAGGTGCGGGAGTCGGAGTCGGACTCGGACATGAGTTTCTGCGCCACATTGAACGCTGCCGGCTGCTCATTCATGTGGTCGATGTTTCGGGCAGTGAGGGGCGCGATGCTATCACCGATTTTGACACGATCAATGCAGAGCTGAAAACATACAGCGAGGAGCTTGCAAAGCGTCCGCAGATCGCAGTCGCAAACAAGATCGATATGGCGACCGATGAACAGCGCGAAGAATTTAAGGCGTATATGAAAAAGCTCGGTATTCCCTGCTTTGAAGTTTGCGCCGCCATTGCCGAGGGCACGGACGATGTTGTGAAATACGCCGCAGGCGTTCTCGACACTCTGCCGCCGATGGTTCGCTATGAGCCGGAGCCTGAGCCCGAAGCTAAGATCGAGGATAATCAGGCTTACGAGATCACTAATCCGGAGGACGGATATTTTGAAGTTGAAGCGAAATGGCTGATCCCGATAATGAATGTCACCAATCCGAACGATTATGAATCGCTTCAGTATTTTCAGCGTGTGCTTGTTAAATCGGGCATTATCAAGGCGCTGAGGAACGCCGGCGTTAAAGAGGGCGACACTGTCAGCATTTACGGCTTTGAATTTGATTTTGTTAACTGACGAGGTTTTTTATATGAGATTGCTTTCAGATAAATGCGAGCCGAAAATGATGTCTACACAGTCGCTGAGCTTTATCGGCGACTGTGTTTACAGTCTTTTTGTGAGGGAGCGGCTTTGCTGCAGCGGCCTTGCAAAGAGCGGCGAGCTGCACTCGATCTCCGCTAAAAAAGTCAAGGCGCAGGCGCAGGCGAGAGATTTTAAGCTGATCGAGCCGATTTTGACGCAGGCGGAAACCGCTGTTTATAAACGCGGCAGGAATGCGCATAATAACAATACGCCGAAAGCCGCGACAGGGGGCGAATACCACTGTGCGACAGGAGTCGAGGCGCTGTTCGGATACCTTTATTTAAACGGCGAGAGCGAAAGAGCGAAAGAGCTTTTCGAGATAATGTGGGAAGGCGGCATCTGATTACATATTCATTTGAATGAGGGTGCGCTATGAAGGTCAGATCCGCAGTTTTAAGATACGCCGGAATAATCTCATCATCTGCCGCGGCGGCTCTCGGTATCAGTATGTTTCTGGTACCGAATGATATTGCGGCAGGCGGTTTTTCGGGCGCGGCGACGATCATCCGCTCGCTGACGGGGCTTCCCGTCGGCATGACGGTGATACTTTTAAATCTGCCTGTTTTTCTGCTCGCATTCAAAAAGCTCGGAGCCGCATTTCTGATAAATTCGATTATCGGAACGGTGTCGCTTTCTGTTTTTATCGATTTGTTCGGCGCAGCCGCACATTATGAGGGCGATAAAATGCTGGCTGCTCTTTTCGGCGGAATAATAACCGGAGGCGGGCTCGGAGCTGTTTTTCTGCTCGGAGCCACGACGGGCGGTGTTGATATTATCGCGAAACTGCTCAATATGCGGTTTATGCACCTGCCTGTCGGTCGGCTTATGCTGATGATCGACGGTGTTGTTATAGCTGCGGCGGCGGTTGTCTACGGCAATATCGAAAGCGCGCTTTATGCGGCGGTCGCCATATATGCTCAGTCGGTAGTGACGGATAAGCTCGTCTACGGTGCGGACAAGGGCAAGATATATCTTATAAACTCGAAAGAGAGCGGCAGCATTGCAAAGTCTATTGTCGGCGATCTCGGCAGAGGTGCGACTGTTATCAGCGCGAAAGGCGCATACAGCGGCGAGAGCGTCGGGCTGATACTGTGTGCTGTGCGCCGCCATGAAACGGCGGCTGTTATGAAAATAATAAGGCAAAACGATCCCGAGGCGTTCACCGTGTCTTTTGAGGCGGGCGAGATACGCGGTCGGGGATTTTTAAAAAACTGACGATATTCAAAAGGAGGGGCGATATGCGGTTTTCGGACAAATTTATTTCGTGCATGAAAAAGACACTTTGCAACGATTTTGACGAATATTACAAAGCGCTCGGTGAAGAGCCGTTTCGCGGACTTAGGATAAACACCTTAAAAGCAAGTGCCGATATTCTGAAATATCTGCCCTTTGAATGTGAAAAAACGCCGTTTTGTGACAACGGATATTACATACCAAACGACGCCTCGGGCGTCGGAAATCATCCTTTGCATCATGCAGGTGCGTTTTATCTGCAAGAGCCGAGTGCGTCGAGCGCTGTTGAAGCGCTTGATGTTCAAAAAGGCGACAGAGTCCTTGACCTGTGCGCCGCTCCGGGAGGAAAATCGACTCAGATCGCCGCGGCTCTTTGCGGCGAGGGGTTGCTTGTATCCAACGAGATCGTGCGTTCGCGCGCGAAAATACTCTGTTCCAATCTTGAGCGGCTCGGTGTGACAAATGCGATCGTGACAAACGCGCGGCCGGACGAACTCGAATACAGTCTTTGCGGCTTTTTCGATAAGGTGCTTGTGGACGCGCCCTGTTCGGGCGAGGGTATGATACGCCGAGAGCCGAATGCGGCGGCGGAATTTTCCGAGCAAAACCGCCGTTCGTGTGCTGAGCGGCAGCTCAACATTTTAGAAAGCGCCGACAAGCTTTTGAGAGCAGGCGGCGTTATGGTGTATTCAACCTGCACTCTTTCGGGCGAGGAAAACGAGGAAGTTATATCAAAGTTTATATTATCGCATCCGTATTATGAGCTCGATGAAATTAAAAAGCCGTTCGGCAGGCCGGCTTACGATCGGTTTGCGAACGGACTTGATATTAAAAAAGCTTTTTGAAACCCGATTTCTTCAAAGAGGGATTTGTAAATCTTGATCGTGTCAAAGGCGGCGTCACCAAGA
>CAKSQZ010000040.1 GCA_934486895.1 uncultured Eubacteriales bacterium
GAGCCCGTCAGACAGTCTGAGTTCGATCTTATCTTCAAGTCCGTAACGCCTGACTGTTCTCTCAGCAGAGTCAAGAGGCTTTCGGTTGATATCGCAGGCTATCACTTTGTCGCAAATACCGTTTTCGATCAAGTAAACAGGAAGATAAGCGTGATCGGTGCCGATGTCCGCCGCAATCCCGCCGCGCCTTACATATTCGGCTGCACAAAACAGCCGATCATCTAATTTGATTTTGTTCATTTGTACCTGCCGTTTATATATAATTATACATATATAATTTACTATAAAATCGCCTGATTGTCAACAAATATAAGCAAAATGTTCAACCCTTGAACGCAGATATTCGGTTAATAAAGGCAGATTTTATAAAAAAACAAAAAAACACTTGAAAAAGCGGTATTATTTTGATATACTGTTTTAGTATTAATTGTGGGGGTATCGCCAAGCGGTAAGGCACTGGATTTTGATTCCAGCATTCGTAGGTTCAAATCCTGCTACCCCTGCCAAAAACGGCAAGTATCGTTATATACTTGCCGTTTTTTATTTGCTTTATTTTTATTGACAAAATTCGATAAATGTGATAATATGATTATAGACAAATGTCTGACGAAAAGGATACGCTCCGACTTGAAAGACGCATGATATTAGACGATTTATCTGCGTTCTTTTAGGATGCAGATATTTTTTTTGAAAGGGAGATGAAGAATGAAAAAAAGAATTGCAATAATCGGCATTATTGTCGAAAAAGAATGCGGTGTCGAACCGCTTAACACACTGCTGCATGAATACGGAAAATACATTGTCGGCAGAATGGGTATACCGATGCACGAGCAGAAGATAAACATTATCAGCATTGTTATCTGTGCCGAAAATAATGTTATCAGTGCACTTTCCGGAAAGATCGGCAGAATAGACGGTGTGAATGCGAAGGTGACATATTCAAATGTCGAACTTGATTGATCTTATTGATAAGCTCGAAAACAAACACAGCCTTGAGCTTTGTGAATTTGAGGAGCTTATAAGCCGCCGAAATGAGGTTGACCGCGAAGAACTTTACAGCCGAGCAAGAGAGATTCGCCATCGTATCTACGGCAAAGAAGTCTATATGCGCGGACTGATCGAAATATCTAACTTCTGCAAGAACGACTGCTTTTATTGCGGAATACGCAACAGCAACTGCAACACGCAAAGATATCGTCTCACAAAGGACGATATAATGGAATGCTGTGAACAAGGGTATTCGCTCGGGTTTCGTACTTTTGTTTTGCAAGGCGGAGAGGACGGATACTATACCAACGATCGAATGTGCGGCATTGTGAGTGAGATAAAGGAGAAGTACCCCGACTGCGCCGTTACGCTTTCGCTCGGAGAGCGCGGTTACGACAGCTTTAAAGCACTTTTCGACGCCGGAGCGGACAGATATCTGCTACGACATGAAACCGCAGATGAAGAGCATTATAAAAAGCTTCATCCTGAATATTTGAGCCTTAAAACCAGAAAACAGTGTCTTTTTGACCTTAAGAAGATCGGCTATCAGGTCGGTAGCGGATTTATGGTCGGGTCGCCTTATCAAACCGCAAAATGCTTGGCTGAAGATATGGTGTTTTTAAATGAGCTTCAACCGCAAATGGTCGGTATCGGACCGTTTATTCCGCATAGCGACACTCCTTTTGCAAAGTTCAAAGCAGGAAGCGTCGAACTGACGCTGTTTATGATTTCACTGCTCAGGCTTATGCTGCCGAATGCTCTCTTGCCGTCTACAACAGCGCTCGGAACGCTCGATCCGTTTGGCAGGGAAAAAGGCATTTTAGCAGGCGCAAATGTTGTTATGCCGAATTTGTCACCGGTGAGCGTCAGAAAAAAATATATGCTGTATGATAACAAGATCTGCACAGGTGACGAAGCGGCGGAATGCCGGTTTTGTATGCAGGGCAGAATGAAAAAGATCGGATACGACGTTGTTGTATCCCGAGGCG
This sequence comes from uncultured Eubacteriales bacterium, assembly GCA_934486895.1. Taxonomy (GTDB): domain Bacteria; phylum Bacillota; class Clostridia; order Oscillospirales; family Acutalibacteraceae; genus RUG14109. Next base: position 1,977 of record CAKSQZ010000040.1, read on the forward strand.
ATTGTAAATCGCTTTAATGAAAGGAAATGATAAGAATGTATAAATACGATCCTAAATCGCTTATTGCCGATGAATTTATCAACCATGAGGAAATACTTGATACGCTGAAGTATGCGGACGATAATAAAAACAACACAGAGCTTATTGATCGGATTCTCGATAAAGCCGAGCAGCTTAAAGGACTCACCCATCGTGAAGCCTCCGTTCTTCTTGCTTGTGAAATGCCGGATAAGATAGAAAGAATGTACGCTCTTGCTGAGCAGATCAAAAAAGATTTCTATGGCAACAGAATCGTGATTTTTGCACCGCTTTATCTTTCAAATTACTGTGTAAACGGCTGTGTATACTGCCCGTATCATGCAAAAAACCGCCATATTACGCGCAAAAAGCTAACGCAGGAGGAAGTAGAGCGCGAGGTTATCGCACTTCAGGATATGGGACATAAGCGCCTTGCAATCGAAGCGGGAGAAGATCCTAAAAACAACCCGATAGAATATATCCTAGATTGCATCAATACGATCTACAATGTTAAGCATAAAAACGGCGCAATCCGCCGTGTCAATGTCAATATTGCTGCAACAACGGTTGAGAACTACCGCAAGTTGAAAGACGCAGGAATCGGAACATACATTTTGTTTCAGGAGACATATCATAAGGAAAGCTATTTAAAGCTTCATCCGACAGGACCGAAGCATGATTACAATTACCATACCGAGGCTATGGACAGAGCTATGCAGGGCGGTATCGATGATGTCGGTCTCGGGGTTTTGTTCGGGCTTGAGCTTTATCGCTATGAATTTGCGGGACTTCTTATGCACGCCGAACACCTTGAGGCTGTTCACGGAGTGGGACCGCATACAATAAGCGTTCCGCGTATCAAACGCGCGGACGATATCGACCCCGATGTGTTTGATAACGGCATTGACGATGATACATTTGCAAAGATCTGCGCCCTTATTCGTATTTGCGTTCCGTATACAGGAATGATCATTTCAACGAGAGAGAGTCAGGCTGTCAGGGAAAAAGTCATTCATCTCGGTGTTTCGCAAATCAGCGGAGCGTCGAGAACCTCTGTCGGCGGCTACAGCGAATGCGAGCGTCCGCATGACACCGAGCAGTTTGATGT
>CAKSQZ010000041.1 GCA_934486895.1 uncultured Eubacteriales bacterium
TCGGACTTTAACAGGTTCAGCTTAACAGCGTCTGTCTTGACACTCTTCACAGAATTATTATCACCGTAAACAGTGGCGGTTATGCCGCTGTATTTCTCATTATTATCGCTCAGTATTTCGCTTATCGCGCGGTTCACGGCTATATTTACCTGCTTCACGGCGGCATCCTCCGCCGCAGACACTACAAGCGGACGGATATAAGTGTCGCAAAAAAGCGCCACGGCGCACAAAGATAAAAACAGCAGAACTGCCGCAAATCGCAGCCGCCTTTTAAGTTTTTTGCGCCTTATCATAAAATCGCCCCCTGCGTCATTCTATTCACACGGGGCAAATTCGGTTAATCTCTTATGCACTGATTTTATCACATTTTTAACGAAAAATCAAGCAAAAGGGTGCGACTTTTACAAGCCGCACCCTTTTTATATATGAACTTTTTTAATATTCTGATCATTCAGCTGCCGGAACCTCGACAGACTTATTCTTTACAGCGCCTATGATATAGAGCACCGGCATAACAAGACCGATGAGCAGGCTGACGATCGTGCTTACGCCGAACTCAGAGCCAGAAGCGATATTGATGATTGTGCCTACAACGCAGAGAACTGCAACGATAATACCCATAACAAGGCAGGCATTTGCTTTTTCGGGCTTTTTGCAGAATGCAACGCCCATGATACCCGCAACCATTTCAGCAGCCGCATCAATAAGCATGATAATGCTTGCAAAATAGAGAGCACTGCTGGCCTCACTTGCGCCCAGAGCATCGAAAGCTGCGCTGAGGAAGAAGCTGAAAATATCAACAACAAGGCTGAGAGATGCGAAAATGATCATAAGAATACCTGTTACTTTAAGAAATGTTGAACCTTTAGCCATGTTCTGTTCCATAATAAAAAACCTCCAAAAATAAAAGATAGATTTTCGATGAATGCCCCTTCTTCCCTCCTATTTGTGCTCATCGATACACACTAATATATTTCCCCTGAAGCGACGAACACATATTCCGCCGCGATCATGCGCGATAATTTATCAGAGCTTTCCCTGCGACTGCGCTTTTAGATAAGCATTGATAAATCCGTCAATATCGCCGTCCATAACAGCGTTGATATTACCGTTTTCAAAGCCTGTGCGATGATCCTTTGCAAGAGTATACGGCATGAAAACATAAGATCTGATCTGCGAGCCCCATGCGATCTCTTTCTGAACGCCCTTAATATCTTCGATCTTATCGAGGTGCTCGCGCTCCTTTATCTCAACAAGCTTTGACTTGAGCATACGCATTGCAACTTCACGGTTCTGGTGCTGTGAGCGCTCATTCTGACAAGCGACAACTATGCCTGTTGGAATATGAGTTATACGAACGGCAGACTCAGTTTTATTGACATGCTGACCGCCTGCTCCGCTTGAGCGGTATGTGTCCACCTTGAGCTGATCGGGACTGATCTCGATAGTTATATCATCGTTGATCTCCGGCATTACTTCAAGTGACGCAAATGATGTGTGCCGTCTTCCCGACGAATCAAACGGAGAAACGCGAACAAGACGGTGAACGCCGCTTTCGCATTTCAGGTAGCCATAGGCATTTTCGCCCTCGACAAGCACCACGGCGCTTTTAAGACCCGCTTCGTCGCCGTCGAGAAAGTCGAGCGTTTTGCACTTGAAGCCATGGCGTTCAGCCCATCGCGAATACATACGAAACAGCATCTGGACCCAATCCTGAGCCTCTGTTCCGCCTGCTCCCGCATGGAATGTGAGAATCGCATTGTTTTTATCATATTCACCTGAAAGCAGTGTCTGAAGACGCATATCCTCAAATGTGTTCACAAAATTATCAACGCCGCTTACAACATCGTCGAGCATCGAAAGATCCTCTTCCTCGTCCGCCATTTCGATAAGATCGAACAGATCGAGAAAATCCTGATTAAGCGAATCGTATTTTGCGATAGTGTCCTTAAGACGGCTGGTTTCCTTTAAAACTTTCTGAGAGTTTTCAAGATCATCCCAAAAGCCCTCCTGTGCCGCCTGCTCCTCAAGCTTTGCGACTTTTTCTTTCAAAACATCATAATCGAGAGCTTCTTTAAGCTCGTTCATGCCGTTGCGGTATTCATTCAGTTTCTGCTTTTGTTCTTCAAACTGAAGCATCAAACAGTCTCCTTTCGGGTAAGTTTAATCTATAATCACTTTTTTCTTGCTGCCATGCAGACCCAGCCGCCGGCTTCTTTTCTTGAGAATATATCAAAACCGGCAGATAAGAGCGCTGCCGCGACTTCATCTTCGCGCTGATCGATAATTCCGGAAACAATAAAAACTCCGCCGTCCTTCACTCTTTTCGGGACGCTGCCGCACAGGCGGATTATCACATCTGCAACAATATTTGCAATAACGATATCGTAGCAGTCGGTTATTTTATCATCAAGGTCTCCGCAAACAACCGTGTATTCCGGAGCAAAAAGTCCGTTTTTCTCGGCGTTTTGCTTTGCTGTTTTGACTGCAAGAGGATCAATATCCACGCTGACTGCCCGGTTTGCTCCGAGAAGCATTGCCGCGATCGACAAAATTCCGCTGCCAGAGCCGATGTCGAGCACTGTTTTGCCGCTCGGCGACTGCTGCTCTATCATCTCGAGGCATAGGCGCGTGGTTGCATGGGTTCCTGTGCCAAAAGCGGCGCCCGGATCTATGTTTAAAACGATCCTGCCGTCCTCATTGGCATCATTCTCCCACTCCGGAAGGATGAGCAACTTTTCGCCGATCCTTGCCGGTTTGAAAAACTGCTTCCAATTATCCGCCCAATCCTCCTCACGGATACCGTTCATTGTGAGTTTATACGGGATATTTTCACTTTCAAATCTGGCTTTGAGATATTCTGCCGCTTCCGACGGGTTTTCGGACGGCGAAATATAAATATGGATAAGAGCAACGGCTCTGTCCTTC
>CAKSQZ010000042.1 GCA_934486895.1 uncultured Eubacteriales bacterium
GAATAGAGGTAAGATTTGATATTAAAATTAACATTTTACCCATGCAACTTCGCGAAATAACTTTGATCGAAGAACTCAGCAAAGATGAAAGCAGCCCGAAAACCTGTTCCGACAGACCGGCAATGACACTTTATTTTGCCAAAAAAGGCGAGAGCGTTTGGGACATTGCAATGAGATACAACACGCGCGCGGACGATATTATGAAGCAAAATGAACTGACCGCAGATATTTTGCCGTCGCCAAAAATGCTTATAATTCCGAGCATGGCATAAAGGAGGGAGTTTTGATGAGCATGGACAACATTTATGAAGATATTGCAAAACGCACTCAGGGGGATATTTATATAGGGGTTGTCGGGCCTGTTAGAACCGGCAAATCCACATTTATCAAAAGGTTTATGGATGAGATAGTGCTTCCGAATATCAAAGAGGATTATATCAGAGAACGCGCGAACGATGAGCTGCCGCAGTCTGCTTCGGGAAGAACGATAATGACGACCGAGCCGAAATTTGTGCCGGAGGATGCTGTTAATATATCTCTCGGAGATAACGCTTCCTTTGATGTGCGGCTTATCGATTGTGTGGGCTATATTGTGCCGAGTTCTATTGGATATATCGAAAACGACCAGCCGAGGATGGTCATGACGCCGTGGTACGATGAACCGATTCCCTTTAACATGGCGGCTGAAATCGGTACGCGTAAAGTTATAAATGAGCACTCAACTATCGGGCTTGTTGTAACGACAGACGGAAGCATAAGCGATATTGACCGAGATGAATATGAAGAAGCCGAAGAACGGGTCATCAATGAGTTAAAGGAAATTAACAAGCCGTTTGTTGTTATTTTAAACACTGTTGATCCAAAGAGTAAATCGGCTTTGTCACTTTGCGAAAGACTAAGTGAAAAATATCAGACGCCGGTCATGCCTGTGAGCTGTGTCGAGCTTACCGCAGATGATATCAGAGATATTATCAAAAAGGTGCTTTATGAATTCCCTGTTCGAGAGATCGGTGTTGATATGCCGAAATGGATAAACAGCCTTGATATTTCGCATTGGCTGCGCTCGGAAATTTGCAAGAATATCACTCAAAATGCAGAAGATATTTCTAAAATCCGCGATTGCGACGGCTTTAAAACTCGGCTTTGTGATTGTGAAAATGTTGTTCACGCCGATACAGAAAGCGTTGATCTCGGAAAAGGCACGGTTAAAATAAAGGTTGAACTCAATTCTGAGCTGTTTTATAAAATACTTTCCGAGCAAACGGGGCTTGAAATTTCCGATGATCGCGAGCTAATGAGCAGTGTCAGAGAGCTTTCCGCCGCAAAGAAAGAATATGACAGGATCAAGGATGCGCTCGACGAGGTCGAAGCGACAGGCTACGGCATTGTTATGCCGACTATCGAAGATCTATCGCTTGAAGAGCCTGAGATAATTCGTCAGGGCGGAAGATACGGCGTCAAGCTTATGGCATCTGCCCCGTCGATCCATATGATGAAAGTAAATATCGCGACGCAGGTTTCACCGATAGTCGGAAGTGAAAAGCAGTCGGAAGATCTTGTCATGTCGCTTATGAGCCAGTTTGAAGAGGATCCAATCAAGATATGGGATTCAAATATTTTCGGAAAATCGCTTCACGAGCTTGTTAATGAAGGACTTCACTCGAAGCTCGAGCATATGCCGCACGAAGCAAGGCAAAGACTATCTGAAACGCTTGAAAGGCTTATTAACGAGGGCTGCAGCGGGCTTATTTGCATTATACTGTAAAACAAAAGGGAAACAGCATGTGCTGTTTCCCTTTTGCCGAATAATAAACTTAGCGATTAAAATTGAATATTACAAGCCTGCAACGATGCGCTTGATTATCGCAATATCAAGTACATTCACATAACCGTCTCCATTGAGATCGGCTGAATTGCTGTGAGTACCATACAAACCGTTTGGATCGACAACAATTTGTTTTACAATCATAACATCAAAAACATTGATTCTGCCGTCGTTATTTACATCACCGCTTCCGGTAGGTTTGGGTTGAGTGGTTGTTGTGGTTTTAGTTGTAGCAGTTGTGGGCTTCGTTGTTGTTGTGGTTGTAGTTGTAGCCTTCGTAGTGGTCGTTGTTGTAGTTGTTGTAACAACAGGACCTGTGCCGAGCTTAACTGCTTCAATATCAGAGAATGTGAACGACATACTGCCGAGTGTTGTTGCGCCGTCAAGCGTCTCAACACGGATCTGCTGATGATCCATGCCCTGGAACTCGCTTACTGACATTCCGAACTCAGAAAGGAGCATTACATATTCGGCTTCTTCACCGACAGCTGCTGTTATCGGTTTAATGCAGGTCTTCCATGACTGCGGCCAATA
>CAKSQZ010000043.1 GCA_934486895.1 uncultured Eubacteriales bacterium
GGACGATACTTTGCCGCCGTTTTTCTCAATAAGCTCTGCCGCCTGTTTTCTGCCCATTGACGCGAGCGTACCTGTCAGCACAAATGTCAGTCCGTCAAAAGAGCCGCCGCTGTCGTGATTTCGGCTTAACATATTGACTCCCGAGCGGCTCAGCGCTTCAACCATTCTTTTAGACTGCGGCATTGAAAAATAATCACAAACGCTTTGCGCCATTATTTCGCCGAACCCGTCGATCTGTGACAAGCGGTCTTTATCTGCAGCCATTATCTCAAAAAGGCTCTGAAAGTTTTTCTCAAGCAGCTTTGCGGCTTTGACTCCGATCATGCGGATACCGAGTCCGAATATCAACCGATAAAGTTCATTTTGCTTTGAATGTTCGATTGCCGAGATCAGATTATCCGCCGATTTATCAGCCATTTTATCAAGCGACATGATATCCTCTCTTTTGAGAGTATAGATATCCTCTATTCTTCCGACAAATCCGCTTTCGATCAGCTTTACAACAACGGCCTCGCCGAGACCTTCTATATCCATAGCGTCGCGGCTTGCAAAGTGGGTCATATTGCGGATAAGCTGAGCCGGACATTCGGGGTTTACACACCTGATCGCCGCTTCGTCATCTTCCCTGACAACGGGTTCTCCGCAGGACGGGCAATTCTGCGGCATTTTAAAGACCTCGCCGTTATGCTTTTCGACCCTGACGACTTCGGGAATTATCTCCCCTGCTTTTCGGATAACGGCAATATCGCCGACACCTATGCCGAGCTTATTTATATTATCTTCATTATGAAGCACCGCTCGGGAGACCGATGTCCCCGCAAGCATGACGGGCTCGAAAACCGCGGTGGGCGTCAGCACGCCTGTTCTGCCTACTGTGACCTCAATATCGGTTATTTTTGTGCTTTTTTCCTCGGGCGGATATTTAAAAGCGACTGCCCAGCGAGGATACTTCGCAGTGTCGCCCAGCTTTTCTCTGGTCGTAAGCTCGTCCACCTTGATAACGGCACCGTCTATATCAAAATCGAGCAAGCTGCGCTGTTCGCCGATACGGCGGATTTCTTCGACCGCTTTCTCGATATTATCGCACCGTTTATAAAACGGAAGCACCGGAAAGCCGTTTGATTTGAGATAATCGAGCGATTCGATATGAGACGAAAAAACTTTGCCGACAACGCGCTGAACGTTAAACACAAATACACTTAGTCCTCGTTGTGACGCAATTTTCGGATTCTTTTGCCTGAGCGATCCGGCAGCGGCGTTTCTCGGGTTTTTCGGGAGCTTTCCGCCGATACTCAGCTGTTCGTTATAGAGCCTCTCAAAGCTTTCATGAGGCATATACGCTTCGGCTCGGACTTCGAGAAATTCGGGCGCATCGGCAAGTTTTTTCGGAACACTGCGAACTGCAAACAAATTCGCTGTTATATCCTCACCTGTTACGCCGTCTCCCCTCGTTGAGCCTTTTGTGAGCACGCCGTTACGGTATTCAAGCGAAACCGAAAGACCGTCGATCTTGGGTTCGACCGAATAGTGGACATTGCCTGCCGACTTACGGACTCTTTGATCAAATTCATAAAGCTCATTCTCGGAAAAGACATCCTGAAGACTCAGCATTGGGACATCGTGAATCACGCTTTCAAAGGTGTTCATCGCAACGCCGCCTACATGAGCTGTCGGCGAATTTTCGGTTTTGAGCTCAGGATACTCGGTTTCAAGGTGCTTGAGTTCGAGCATGAGCATATCATATTCATAGTCATCGATTTCGGGAGCGTCCATATCATAATAAAGCTTATTATGGCGGTCGATCTCGCTGCAAAGCTCCTCATACCGCTGCTTATCCGCTTTTTTCATTTTTATCTCTCCTTATCGACATTCACGCTTGTATACGAATTCGGGGTCTGCCCGACTATTATCTGATCCGCTATGACCACATCTGTTTTGACGCTGACGCGCTCTGTATGCCACGGGATCAGCAGAACGATGTCTGTTGTGACTTTGAGGCGCAGGCTGTATTTAGTTTGGTTGATACCTGCGGCTGTGAAGCTATCGTAAAATTCGCCGACAGATGTATTTTCAGTATCAAACTTAAACGAAAGATTCGGCCCTCTGCCGAGCGTCCAGTCGTTCCCAATGAGTGTGCCGAGGCTGATCTCGACCTTGCCGCCCGAAGACTTGCTTGCTGTATTTGCAATACACGCTTCGATATCGG
>CAKSQZ010000044.1 GCA_934486895.1 uncultured Eubacteriales bacterium
ATGTATTTATGCGCCTGATCTTCACTCATGCTGAGCCTTGTTATAAGCGCCGCCTTAGCCCGCTCGACCATTCTCATCTCGCCGATCTTAGACTCAAGATCAACAGAATGCTGTTTTATACCCTGAGCTTTGCGTCGCGCTACATTTAAAAGTCTTATCGAATGATAAAACAGTGTTCGGTTTATCGGCTTTTCTATTGTCATGACACCGTAGCTCTCGGTTCGCTGCTGAAAGTCTGCCGAGAATTCCGCCGATGCCAGCAAAACAACGCCAGTCGAATACTTTTCCGAGATCGTTATCGCAAGATCGACCCCGTTTTCATCGGTTAGCGGAGAATTTACGACGGCGATATCAAATTCATTTTGAGCCGCTAATCTGCGTGCCTCCTGACCGTTTTTTGCAAAAGTGGTCTTATACTTGAAAAACGATCCCGCCAGAGCCGCTATGCTTTTTTCGTTTTTTTCAGATGAACAGACGACGAGAAGATTTTCCATAAGATCACCTCCGAAAAAAAGTCTCGATCTCTCGGAAGGTCTGCTCAGATGAATAAAAACTCTCTGCGGAACAGCTCATCCTTAGCCGATTTGCCCGAATTGCAAAGCTCCCATTCTTCTGTTTTCAAGCGGCAATAAAGATCTGTGATCTCGGGCGGCAGTGTGTTTTTAACAAATTCGCTGTCCTGCGCCGCTGTGATAGCTTCTTTTAATGTGGACGGCAACGGCTTTGAATCAGGCATAAAACCATCTTCAAGTCCGGATAAGCCTGCCGCTATTATCAAGCCGCCTGCGAGATAATGATTGCAGGACGGATCGGGTGAATTTATTGAGAATTTTGTATCGTCGCTTCTGCTGAACGGAGTTTTAACAATGTCCGACGCGTTAACTTCGCCGCAAAGGCGCTCATAGGAATTGACAAGAGGCGATGTGAACAATGTTATCTCGGGCAGACGCGCGATTATTCCCGCACGGAAACGCTCGCCCTCAGGTGTCACCTTTCCGCCTGCGCCGAAAAAGCCTTTTTCGTTTTTGAGCGCGGAAACTTTCATATGCAGTCCGCTGCCGGGTTTATCGGCGAGCGGCTTCGGCATGAAAGACGCATAGACGCCGTTTCTCGCCGCAATAGCTTTAACGACCGACTTGAAAGTTGCAAATCTGTCGGCTGCGGCAAAAGCATCCGACCGCTTGAAATCGATCTCGTTCTGACCGGGGCCTGCCTCATGGTGCGAGCTTTGCGGAATTATCGACATCTGCTCAAGTGTGAAATGAATATCTCTTCTGACATTTTCACCGCGGTCGAGCGGCGCAACATCAAGATAGCCCGCTTCATCGTGCGGAGTGAAGGTCGGGTCGCCGTATTCATCGTTTCTGAAAAGATAAAATTCGCAGTTGAAACCGATCTTACACTCAAGTCCGAGGTCATTGCATCTCGCGACAGAGCGTTGGTAAAACGCGCGAGTATCACAGGCATAATCCGAGCCGTCCGTATTCTTAATGTCGCAGAAAAGGCGGGCAACGCAGCCGTCCTGCGGACGCCACGGAAGGATCGTCATAGTTGCGGGATCGGGAAACAAAAGCAATTCCCTATCGTTTCGGCAGACTCTGCCTTCAACAGCCTTTGCACTAACGGGAAAGCCTTTTTTAAATGCAAGCTGAAGCTCTCTTGCCTGCACCGAAATATTTTTAAGCAACCCGAGGACATCATAAAACGCAAGCCTTACAAACTTGACATCGTTCTCCTCGACAAATTGCAATACCTCTTTTTGTGTGAATTTCATAAGCTCTCGACCTTCCAAAACGAAATCGCATTATTATTCAAGTTATTATATCATTTTTATCGACCGAATTCAACCCTTTTTTAAGCCGATTTTATCATCTTTTTGTTCGGCGGTATATTCCCGAAAATCAAATTTTGCCGCACTGCCAATATCCGCAAGGAGGACAGCCGCCTTGTCCCTGCAAACAGCGGGAAAATCTCTGTTTTCTGAAATTGCGGGATTATTGTGACGACTGTGTAAATTAAAGCATAAAGCAAAAGAAAACCGCCCGAAAGGGCGGTTTTCTGATCGGTAGGATTCTACATTGCAAACTGCTTTTTCAAAAGAAGCATATCAAGGACATTCACAAAGCCGTCGGAGTTTACATCCATGATCTCGCGCTGAGC
>CAKSQZ010000045.1 GCA_934486895.1 uncultured Eubacteriales bacterium
CGGAAGAAATGAAAAAGGCTCTGGCTGAAACTTCGGAAAAGACTTCGGATAGTGGGGCGAAGTGAGCGCAAGGCGGTTCCGAAAACTGGAAGTTCGGAACCCCTGCGCCACTCGCCACGCCGAAGTTGGCAGACAGTATTACCTGCCAACTTCTGTCACATGTCACAAACGGCTTGAAACCATTGATTTTACTTGTTTTTTTTTGTGACACTATGGGTGTCACAACTTCTGTCACAAAATTTAACTTCTGTCACAAACAGGATTAACTTCTGTCACAAACAGGATTAACTTCTGTCACAAACAGGATTAACTTCTGTCACAAGCTATAAAGAAAGGAGTGTTGTATTTGGCTGAATTGGATTTGAAAAAGGATATGTTCCGTTCGTGGTTTTGCGTTTTCAACAATCCGGAAGAACATGGATATATCGGTACTGAACAGGAAATTTGTGACAAGATTGTTGCTGATTGGGTAGACAGCAATCCTACACGCTCTTGTGCTGTTTGTTACTGTGTTTCTGCTGACGGTTTGAAACACTGTCATGTAGTTCTTGAAGATACAAAGAATTTGCGCTTTTCTGCTGTGAAAAAGGCTTTCCCAAGTATGCATATTGAACCTACAAAGGGCAGTAAAGAACAGGCAGAGGATTATATTAACAAGCGTGGCAAATGGGAAGAAAAAGGTGAAAAGATTGTTGCTACTGCTCGTTATGGTGAAATTAAAGGCGCTCAAGGTCAGCGTAGAGATTTTGACGCTATTGACGATTTGCTTTTGCAGGGTATGAACCCATCGCAGATTATGGAACAGAGTTTCGCTTTTCGCAGGTTTGACAAGATGATTAGACAAGCATATTTTGACAAGCGTATGCGTGAAACACCTGTAAAGCGTGACGTGTCCGTATATTGGCATTGTGGAGAAGCTGGAAGCGGTAAAACATATGTGTATGTAAAACTCTGTCAGAAGTATGGCGAAGATAGCGTGTATTTGCTCAATGACTATGACAAGGGCGGTTTTGATAATTATGCAGGTCAAAAAATTCTTTGCATGGATGAATTTAGAGGGCAAATGCGTTTCGCTCTACTTATGCAGTACTTAGATGGATATAGAGTGCAAATTCCATGTAGATATGCTAACGCTTTTGCTTTGTGGGACGAAGTTCATATTTTCACCGTTATGCCGCCTGAAATGGTCTATAAGGCTATGGTAGACGAAAATAGGGGTGTAGATACCTATGAGCAGTTAAAACGCCGTATAAAGGCTGTTGTGTATCATTATAAGGACATGGAAAAAGGAGACTTCCGTAGTCTGGAAGTCCCCATGCAGGATTATGTTTCTTATTCTGATTTGAAATTCCGTGCCGAAAATGGTGTTGTTTCTCCCGTTGATGGTTTCATCGAATTGCCGTCCGATGATTTTAAGGGAGTCCCTTTTTGAAGTGTGTAGCTATTTATTATTATAACCGCAAATGGTTTTGTTTTTCAAGTTAGTTTTTTCTTTAGAAAATACCCGGTCTGTTTTGGATTGAAGCCCCTTTGCAGACCGGATATTTAATACATGACCTTTCGGCCTGTTCGGTTATTATAACCTCTTTAGGCTTGAAAGGCAAACGAAATTGTGAGGTTATTTATGGCAAAGTATGTTCATAAAACGGAAAATCAGTTGATTTTTGACAAGGTTCGTTCTATTAAACTTGAGTGTGACTTACTTTATAGTTATTTGAAGTATGATGGTAGTGCAGAACAGGAAGCGTCTGTTTTGAAAGATATTTCAATTTCTCTTTATGATGAAGTTTATATGGGTTTACGCTCTCATTGGTCTGCTGGTATTGGGGAAGATGGTAGATATTTGCCGCCTGACAAATGATTTGATCGGTTGATTTCAAGCGGGTAAATAGTGCGCGAAGTGTATATATTTTCCCCATGCTTGCTATATCTCATTTTCTGAAAAAATATAAGCTGGAACCATTGTGCGTGGTGGGGTTTGGGGCCATGCCAACGCACAATGGTTCCAGCTTTTTTATTGACTGTTTTTAGATTGGAGAGGCACGCCGTAGGCTTCTAATTTTATTGAGGTAGTGAAACGGTCTTGTGT
>CAKSQZ010000046.1 GCA_934486895.1 uncultured Eubacteriales bacterium
GTCTCATCCTTCTTCAAGTTGGGGCTGACATACAAGTCGAGTTTGTCGCACACTTTCAGTATATTCACTTTGGTTACTCCTCCTACGAGTTGCACCAAACGTATGCAGGAATCATAAGTTGTGGTATCTGGTAAAACTATCATAGTTTATCTTTTATTTGGATTTATACAAATCGATACTTGTCTTATACCTTATTTCCTTTTTATACTCGTTTGATTAAGGATGCTAAGGTTATGTATTATTAGGTAGCAATAATTACCCATAAAGAATATTGGCAACTTTAGTTCAAAATGTCATTTTTTAGGAAATTACACTATTATTTTCCACATTATTACTTTTCTGTGAGACAACGATTTTCTGATTGTCTTTTCTCTTTATCGTCACACTAAAATGTTCCTTATTTTCTTTGCGTTCTACGGTACTTGGTTTAATTTCGACACTACTATTAAACATTCCAAAATTAGAAAACACAAATACATCCCTTAACCAATTGACAAAAAGTGCTTTTATCATATCTATGGGGAGAGAATCAAAACAAGTGAACAAATCATATTTTATAGTAACCCCAGTATTGCGTGTAAAGTCAAATTTACAAACCGTTGCATTGCTAAGTCGTGAAACATTGATATTGTATTTTGTCATGATGCTTGTTATTGCCCGTGTGGACTCTGTTGATAAAAACAAATCATGAATTTGCTTTTGTATCATATAGAGCAATGTGTTAACCTTATTTCTTGAAGATATAGGGAAACATTTTCTCCATTCATGATACTCTAATAAAGCTAAAGGGTGAATGTGCTTCAATAGATTATATTTATTAATCAATGGTCGCATATTCTTACCTAATTGCCCCATTGCATTGTATCTTAGAAAGACTAATTCTGTATCCGTAAATTGGCATCTAATAAGTTTGGCATACTTAACCTTTATGTCTTCATCAACAGGAGCTTCATTGATTACATCAAATATACGATAAATTGTACGAAAGTATATTGGAGTTATATCGATATTAGAATCATAAAAACTCTGAAACTGGCTCAAAGCCGCTTTCCTCGAATGGGGTCTTGTATTGCCAAATTCTTCTTGCATTTTTACCAACATAAAATGCAAAGCTTCCTTTCCTTTATAGATTACCCCATTACCATCTTCACCATCATCCTTTATTTTATAGTTATCAATTATCGCATTGTATTGATTTAACAAGTGAAAGACCAGTTCGTTCAATTGTTGAGACTCGAAAACTTTCGCATTGTTTTTAGATTCTCGAATTTGAGACTTAAAAGTATCTGATAAAAGAACTACACTTAAAACTGTACCAATGACTCCGCCAACAAAATCACCATATTGACCTATGACATCTGTTCTAACAAAACCATCAAACCACCCAAGTACTTGGTTCATAAAAAATAGCAAGGCAACAACAATACATACAACTCTGGAAGATTTGTATAAATTGTCCCCTTGCACACAATCATTTAACTTACAATTTATAAAGTTCTCAAAGCTACCCAACATT